>NZ_JBEZYF010000040.1:0-77533 GCF_040638415.1 Kribbella sp. NPDC026596
ACGACGAAGGCCGGCGTCATGGGGCCTCCCGGCCTGGACTGAGGAGTGGAGGGAGCGAAGCGACTGGAGCGACGAGGGAAGGCCGGGAGTTAAAGCCCCATGACCCCGCCGGCGCCGGAGGCCCGGCCAAAAGCACTGTCCTCATGCGCGCCTCCGGAGCAGCCGCAGGTAGATCAGTGAGACCAGCAGGTTCGCGATCAGCAGCAGGAACGAGATGGCCGAGGAGTACCCGAGCTCACCGCCCTGCAGAGCCACGTTGTAGATGTAGACCGGCACCGTCTCGGACTCGTGGTTGGGGCCGCCCTTGGTGAGCAGGAACGGCGAGAAGTCGTTCGCCGTCCACAGCGAGATCAGCAGCGTGTTCGTGAGCACGTGACCGCGGATGTGCGGGAACACCACGTCCCGCAGCGTCTGCCAGCCCGACGCCCCGACCATCCGCGCCGACTCGAGCTGCGACGGTGGCACGGCCTGCAACGCGGACGAGTACAACATCATCGAGAACGCCGTACCGCGCCAGGTGTTGAACACCACCAGGCAGATCATCGGGTAGTCGATCAGCCACGCGGTCCCCGGTGTACCCAGAATGCTGTTGAGCGTCCCACCGTCCCGGTCGTAGAACGCGACCCACAGGTACGCGACCACGGTCGACGGCAGGATCCACGCCAGCAGTACGAACGCTTCGACGGTCCGGCGTACGGCGGGACGCGTACGGCGCATCACCCACGCGAGTGTGAAGCCGAGGATGTTCTGGCCGATGATCGCCGAGCCGAGGACGAACAGCATCGTCAGCCACAGCGCGTTGTGGAAGACGGCGTCATTGAGCGCCTTGGTGTAGTTGGACAGCCCCACGATCGACGGCGAGACGGCCTCGACACCGGTCAACCGGTAGTTGGTGATCCCGATGTAGATCGTCCAGACCGCCGGGAAGATCAGGAACGCGCCGATCAGCAGCATGGCCGGGGCGACGAAGCCGAACGCCCGGGAGACGCCGAGCCCGGCGACGTCCAGGGCCGGCCCACGGGCCTGCCGCGCCGGCTCAGGTGCCTGAGCCGGCGCGGGTGCGGAAGCGGAAGTCATCAGTTGCCGGCGACCTTGTCCTTGCCGCCGGCCGCGGCCTCGACCGCCTTCTGGTAGGCCTGCGCGGCAGCGTCGGTGCTCTTGCCGCCGACCACGTCCGCGGTCGCCTGCTGCAGTGCGGCCGAGATCTTCGGGTACTCCGCCAGTCCGGGGCGGTACTGCGTGAGCGGCAGGACCTTCTCGGCGATGAAGCTCAGCATCGGGTCACTGGCGAGCACCTCGCTGTTCACGTCGCTGCGCTGGGTGATCTTGGCGGCGCCGTCCAGCGAGGCCTTCACCATGTCCGCGGAGTTCATGAACTGCAGCAGCTCCCAGGCCTGCTGCGGGAACTTGGTGTTCGGGTTGATCACCGTCGCGCCGCCGCCCGACATCGAGACGAAGTCCTGGCCCTTCACGCCTGCGCCCGGCAGGGCGGCCGGGATCAGCGCGTAGCCGACGGCCGAGTCGCGGTCGGCCATCTTGGCGACGCCCGCCTTCGGCTCCACCACGCTGCGCCAGAAGTAGTCGCTCTCCAGCAGGATGCCGATCTTGTTCGCGGCGAACTCGGCGAAGGACTTGTCCCGGCCCTTGGCCTCGCGCTGCAGCACCGGGTCACCGAGTCCGGTGCTGTAGATCTTGTGGTAGAAGTCCAGCACCTGGCGCAGCTTCGGGGTGTCGCCCAGCCACTTGCCGTCGGTGTTGACGGTGGCGCCGGTGCCGACCAGCAGCGGCAGCACACCCTGCATCGTGGTCGCCTCGCCCATCGCCGTACCGGCGTTGATCTGGATCGGGGTGACGCCGGACAGCTTCTTCAGCGCCTGGCCGGCGGTGATGATGTCGTCCCAGGACTTCGGCTGCCAGTCGGCGGGCAGGCCGGCCTGCTGGAACAGCTTCTTGTTGAAGTACAGCACCCGGCCGTCGGTCCCACCGGGGACGCCGTACCGCTTGCCCTCGAAGCTGCCGAGCTGCTGGACCGACTCCGGGATCTGCTTCCAGCCGTCCCAGTCGTTCACCTTGGCCTCGTCGCCGACGGTGTCGGTGAGCGGCTTGATGTAGCCGGCCTGGGCGAACTCGCCGACCCAGATGCCGTCGATCTGGAACAGGTCCGGTCCGGACTTGTTCGACAGGTCGAGCGACAGCTTCTGCTTGTAGACCTCGTCGTCGGAGCCGTCACCCTGGAACTTGACGGTGACGTCGACGCCCTTGCCCTTCTGCTCGGCGACGAACTTCGGGATCAGGACGTCCTCGAGGAAGGTGGCGCCGGCGCTGCTCTTGCCGCCCTTGACCGAGTTCGAGCCGATCGTCAGCTCGACCTTCTTGGCGTCGGAGTTGCGGTTGGCGTCCTGGTCGCCGCTGCCGGAGTCGGACGAGCCGAGGCAGCCGGTGAGCAGGGCGAGCGCCGCCGCGCCGAGAACGCCGGCGGTGGACGGCCGGGTGAGAGATCGCATCAAGGCTCCTTGCGAAAAGTGGTCCAGCGAGAGTGCCGGTCAAACATTGGCACTCCTGAGCGACTATGTGAAGACTTTTTTCCAACCCTGGGACGAACGTTTGTCCGGGGCTATAGGCAACCAACGACGGAGTGTCAAGCCCGGGCCAGGCGGGATGCATTGCGGAAGAGTTAAAGGATGCTCAAGGTTGTGTGGCAACAGGTAGTTGAGTAGATACATACCGTGACCAGCGGCGGTACGGTCTTGCCGACCGGTTCAGTGGATCGGAGGTGAACGACATGGGACTGCTGTACGGAGTTTCTTGCCTGGTGGATGACCTGCTCAGCCACTGCCACCACTGGTGGCACCACTGCTGGTGGTGACCCGACTGGCCGGCTGGTGACGGCCGCGACCGGGCTGGTGGGCCGGTGACGATCCCACCGGGCTCCCGCTGACGCGCAAGCAGCGGGGATTCCGGAATCTCCCCGAGCGCCGCTCCACCCACCCACCGAGGATCACCAGGACAACTGAACGAGAAGTGTCGATCCGAAGGAGTGAGAACAACGGCCGGCCCCGACATCGTCGGGGCCGGCCGTCCTCTGTCCGGCTGAGGATCCTCCAGGACTCAGCGTTGGGCCAACTGCATCATCTGCTTCGGCAGCGCCGTCATCTGTGCCGGGATGGGCAGCTGCGGCCGAACCAGCTGGAGCAGGCTGGAGGCCGCGTTCGCGATCGGCAGCGGCAGGGCCAGGCCCAGCGATGCCAGCAGCGCGTTCACGAGCGCCAGAACCGCGCCCAGGATGTCCAGGCCCGGCAGCGGCAGTGCGCTCCAGCCCTGGACCGGTGTACCGGCTGTCGACATGCTGCCGGTCGGTTGTGCCTGCTTGGCCTTCCCCTTGCCGAGCAGGGACGTCAGGGCGAGACCGCTGGCGGCGTTCACGAACGTGCCGGCGCCCTCGTCGTAGGTCCACTTCTGGCCGTCGCCGCTACGGCAGGGCAGCACCAGCAGTGGCGCGGAGGCCGGAACCTTCGCCAGGTCCGCACCGCTGTCCAGGCACGCGCCGGTCTTGGCAAGGGCGCCACCGACGCTCTTGCTCATCGCGACCTGCAGCTGGCCGGACTCGGTGTAGATCCACTCCTGGGTCTTGCCCTCCTTGCCCGGTGCACACGCCATCATGAGCGCCATCGGGACCTTGGCGGCCGCGACGAAGGTGAGGCAGTACCGCGTGTCGGCGCGGGTGGCGATCTGTTTCGCCACGCCCACCTCGACGCCGGGGGCGGTCGAACCGCCGGCGACCGGGTTCGCGGCCTGAGCCGGTACGGCGGTGGCCAGCGCGACGCTGACCGCGAGTACTGCCACGCCGGTGCGGCTGAACAGTTTACGGATGATCAAGACAACCTCCAGAGGTCGTGCCATCTCGAAGCGTCAGGTCGTCGGGACCCCGTGACGTGAGCCGATCCGGGTTCCGGGAACCGCGACGGACACCCCAAGCGCTGTGGGGTGGGCTGCGGGTCGATCCCCCGTGAGGAGGCGGTGTGGCCCGGAAAGCCGAAAGTGACTCAACGCGACGTTGACGCCACAACCAGTAAGGCACAGGTGTGTCGGCGGTGGTGATGGCGAGACCCCGGAACTTGATGCCAATGGCAACTAACTGCCAGGCAACAGTCGTTGCGCAGGGCATCGAAATCCGGCTGAAGACCGGCCGTGTGGCCGCCGAGTGGAGGCTGTGTTTCGATCGAGATCTTACAGCGATCTCGGGATATTCCAGTAGCTCTCTGGGTTAGTTGATGCCTTCGGCAACAGAGTTGTCAGTGCGGCTGTTTGGTGTCCTTGGGGTCCGGAGCGAGCTCCTGCTCGACCGCGAGCCGCTCGTCGGCCGGGGCTTCCCGGGTGCTTTCCAGGGCTGCGGGAGTGTCGGCGGTGGCGCCACTTTCCGTGATCTCGCCTCCGACGGTGTCACTGGGCGCGGTCGAGGCTTGGGCGCGGAGCTCGCGCATCTCCTTGCGGCGGCGGTAGCCGCGGCCGAGTCCCTTCTTCGTCAGCCAGAGACCGGCCAGCAGGGCCACCCCGGTCACCGCGCCGAGGAAGAACACGGTCGGTACGGCGACGCCGAAGTCGACGCCGAAAACCTCCAGCTTGGTCGAGGCGGTGGAGGACACCGAGACCCCTAGCCCGAACAACACGGCCAACGCGATCAGAACGATTCCGAGGACGACCATGGCAAGCTGCCTCTCCGTCCGGAGACTGCCGGACTCTTTCAGGCCTCACTGCTCAGTAGTGCGGTGAGCAGCGCGACCGCGCCGCTCTTGTCGAGTGGGTTGTTCTGGTTCCCACACTTGGGCGACTGTACGCACGACGGGCATCCATCCGTACATTCACAGTGTGCAATCGCCTCGCGTGTCGCAGTCAACCATTCGCGCGCCGAGGCGTACCCGTGTTCGGCGAATCCGGCTCCGCCCGGGTGGCCGTCGTACACGAAAACGGTGAGGCAGCCGGTGTCGGCGTGGCGCGCGGTGGAGACGCCACCGATGTCCCACCGGTCGCAGGTGGCGAAGAGTGGAAGCAGGCCGATCGACGCGTGCTCGGCCGCATGCGCCGCCCCGGGGACGTCGGCCAGCCCGAGTCCCTCGATGACGGCGTCCGGCACGGTCCACCAGACCGCCTTGGTCCGCAGCGTGCGCTCCGGCAGGTCGAGCGGCTGCTCATCGAGTACGTCGCCAGTCGCGAGCAGCTTGCGCTGGTACGAGACCACCTGGCTCTTCACCTGGACCCAGCCGCGCGACAACTCCGCCGTACCCCAGGTGCAGGTCTCCTCGGTCGCCAGGATGCTGATCTCGGTCAGATCCCGGGCGAAGGTGGTGTAGTCGGGTGAGGCCGGCTCGACGACGGCTGCGTGCTCCTCGAGGTCCAGGGTCCGGACCAGGTACGACTCACCCGCATGCACGTAGACCGCGCCCTCGTGAACCGAGGCATGCGCCGAGCCGCCGTCGACTGTGCCGAGCAGACGACCGGTCTGGTCTTCCACGATCTGCACTGTCTTCCCACCGGCTGACCTGATGTCGATGGCGTCCACAGCCCGCTCGCGGCGGGTCCAGAACCAGCCATGCGGCCGCTCGCGCAGGAGCCCTTGCCGAACCAGCTGAGCGATCACGGTTGGCGTCGTACTGCCGAAGATCTCGTTGTCGGCGGTGGTGAGAGGTAACTCCTGTGCTGCGGCGCAGAGCTGCGGACCCAGGACATACGGGTTCTCCGGGTTGAAGACTGTCGCTTCGACCGGGCGTCCGAAGATGGCGGCCGGGTGACGGACCAGATAGGTGTCCAGCGGATCATCGCGTGCGACCAGTAGGGCCAGAGCGTCGCCCCCGGCCCGGCCGGCGCGTCCGGCCTGTTGCCAGAGGGATGCGCGCGTACCAGGCCAGCCGGAGAGCAGTACGGCGTCCAGTCCGGCAATGTCGATGCCCAACTCGAGCGCATTGGTCGCAGCGACCCCGGTCAGCTCACCGCTCTGCAGCATGCTCTCGAGTCGTCGACGTTCTTCGGGCAGATAGCCCGCCCGGTACGCCGATACCTGGTCTGACAACGAAGGATCGACCTCGACGAGGTTCTCCCGCGCTGTCATCGCGACTGTCTCCGCACCACGCCGAGATCGGACGAACGCCACGGTCCGCACGCCTGACACGACCAGATCGGTCAGGAGGTCGGCCACCTCGGCTGTGGCGGAACGCCGTACCGGAGCGCCGTTCTCGCCGCGCAGTGAGGTCAGCGGCGGCTCCCACAGGCCGAAGGAGATGCCACCGCGAGGAGAGCCGTCCTCCACCACCTCCGCCATCGGCAGACCGGTCAGTCGCTCGCCGGACACCGCCGGCTCGGCCACCGTCGCCGAAGCGCAGATGAAGATCGGATGGGCGCCGTACTGCGCACAGACCCGACGCAATCGGCGCAGTACGCCCGCAACGTGCGCACCGAAGACACCGCGATAGTGGTGACACTCGTCGACCACGACGTACTGCAGGCAGCCCAGGAAGCGTGCCCAGCGCTGGTGGTTCGGCAGGACCGAGCGGTGCAGCATGTCGGGATTGCTGAGCACGTACGTCGCGTGGTCGCGAGCCCAGTCGCGTTCGGTGCGCTCCGAGTCGCCGTCCAGCGTCGTCGCCCGCAGACCAGGCACCGTGTACGACGAGACCGCCCGGAGTTGGTCATGCGCCAGAGCCTTGGTGGGGGACAAGTACAGAACAGAGGCGATCCGGCGATGCGGCGACGCGGCCTGCGCGATGCTCAAGGTGGCGAACGCGGGCAGGAGATAGCCGAGCGACTTGCCCGATGCAGTGCCGGTCGCGACCACGACATGCTTCCCGCTGTACGCCGCTTCCGCGGTGGCGACCTGATGAGTCCACGGTGCGGTGATCCCGGCATCGGCGAGCTGGCCGAGCACGTCGTCCGGGACCCAGCGCGGCCAAGCACACGTTTGTCCCAGCCGCGGCGGCACGGACTCGACATGCGTGAGCCGATCGTCGCGGCCGTTCGCCAACCGCTTGAGCACAGCCGCCGCCTCACCTCCCGCACGCATACCGCGAGCCTAGTCCTGACTGCGGACAGTTGCTTCAGGCGTGCACGGGCGTGTGCACGCGCCGGATGCACGGCTCATTTCGCCGACAAGAATCGACTTCGGACGGGCGAGATGAAAGAGTTTTGAGCAACGGCCCTACTCACGGTCCGTACATGGTTGAATGCAGCAGTTCACGGGATCGGAGGCCGAAGTGGATCTGTCGCTGACCGCGCGCGCCGAGGGCGGGCGCACCGTCATCGAGGTGGCGGGGGAGATCGACGTCTACACCGCACCGAAGCTCCGGGAGAAGATCGCGACCCTCGTCGACGACGGTGAACACCACCTGGTGATCGACCTGGAACGCGTGGACTTCCTGGACTCCACCGGCCTCGGTGTGCTCGTCGGCGGACTGAAACGCGTCCGCACTCACGACGGATCCCTGTCCCTGGTCTGCACCCAGGAACGGCTGCTCAAGATCTTCCGGATCACCGGCCTGACCAAGGTCTTCGACATCCACCCGGACGTCGCCTCGGCGATCTGACCGAAGCGAAAAGGTGTCCACAGCACTACGAAGCGTGAGGAGGCGAGCGGGGGCGAGGGGGAGATCTTGCCCCGCCGCTCGGGTATGGCGTAGACCACCCTGTCGTCAGGTCTGGTCGGATACCCGTTAGAGTGACCCACCGCGCCAGTTCCTTGGTGCTGTGTCGTATTTTCCCAACCCTTCGGTTGCGGCAGACGGGGGCCGTCAAGCCTGCATGGGTTGCCTACAAGGAGGACGGATGTCCGCGCTGCTTGCTCCACAAGCGGTGGATCTTTCGTCGAGCAACACCACACTGGTGATCGTCGTCGGAGTGATCGCGATCCTCGCGGTCGCCATTGCGATGGTCTTCCGGGGCCAGGTGCTTGCCGCGAACGATGGCACCGAGAACATGAAGACGATCGCCGCAGCGGTCCAGGAAGGCGCATCGGCCTTTCTGAGCCGGCAGTTCCGGACGTTGTCGATCTTCGCCGTGGTCGCGTTTCTGTTGCTGTTCCTGTTGCCCGCGCACACTGACGGCGACAACGAGACGACGCTGAAGATCTTCCGATCCGTCTTCTTCCTGGTCGGTGCGGGCTTCTCCGCCCTGATCGGCTACCTGGGCATGTGGCTCGCGACGCGCGCCAACGTCCGGGTCGCCGCGGCCGCCCGGGACGAGGGCCGCGAGCCCGCCATGCGGGTGGCCTTCCGCACCGGTGGCACCGTCGGCATGGCGACTGTGGGCTTCGGCCTGTTCGGCGCCGCGCTCGTCGTACTGCTGTTCAAGGGTGACGCCCCGACCGTGCTCGAGGGCTTCGGTTTCGGTGCCGCGATGCTGGCCATGTTCATGCGGGTCGGCGGCGGTATCTTCACCAAGGCCGCCGACGTCGGCGCCGACCTGGTCGGCAAGGTCGAGCAGAACATCCCGGAGGACGACCCCCGCAACGCGGCGACCATCGCCGACAACGTGGGCGACAACGTCGGTGACTGCGCCGGTATGGCGGCCGACCTGTTCGAGTCGTACGCCGTGATGCTGGTGGCCTCGCTGATCCTGGGCAAGGCCGCGTTCGGCGAGCAGGGCCTGATCTTCCCGCTGATCGTGCCGGCCATCGGTGCCGTCACCGCGGTCATCGGTGTCTTCCTGACCCGCCCGCGGACCGGCGAGAACGGCCTGCGCACGATCAACCGCGCGTTCTACATCTCCGCGCTGGTCTCCGCGATCCTCTGTACGGTGGCCGCGTTCGTCTACCTGCCGAGCAGCTTCAAGGACCTGACCGGGGCGACCGATGTAATCGCCGCCCACGACGGCGACCCGCGGCTGATCGCCACCGTCTCCGTCATCATCGGCATCGTGCTGGCGGCCATCATCCTGGCCCTGACCGGTTACTTCACCGGCACCGAGGACAAGCCGGTCCAGGACGTCGGCAAGACGTCGCTGACCGGTGCCGCCACCGTGATCCTGTCCGGTATCTCGGTCGGCTTCGAGTCCGCCGTCTACACCGCCGTGGTGATCGCGGCGGCCGTGTACGGCGCCTTCCTGGTCGGCGGCTCGGGTGTGGTCGCGCTGTTCGCGATCGCGCTGGCCGGTTGTGGTCTGCTCACCACCGTCGGCGTCATCGTCGCGATGGACACCTTCGGCCCGGTCTCCGACAACGCGCAGGGCATCGCCGAGATGTCCGGTGACGTGGACGGCGAGGCGGCCCAGATCCTGACCGAGCTGGACGCCGTCGGCAACACCACCAAGGCCATCACCAAGGGCATCGCGATCGCGACCGCCGTACTGGCCGCGACCGCCCTGTTCGGTTCCTACACCGACTCGATCCGGTCCTCGCTGGGCGAGAACTACGCGAAGTTCGAGGCGGACGCACTGGTGTTCAACCCGGCCACTCTGGTCGGCCTGATCCTCGGCGCCGCAGTGGTGTTCATGTTCTCCGGTCTGGCCATCAACGCCGTCGGCCGCGCCGCCGGCGCGGTGGTCTACGAAGTCCGTCGCCAGTTCCGCGACATCCCCGGGATCATGGATGGCACCGGTAAGCCGGAGTACGGCAAGGTCGTGGACATCTGCACCCGCGACTCGCTGCGGGAGCTGGCGACCCCGGGTCTGCTCGCGCTGACCGCGCCGATCGCCGTCGGCTTCGGCCTCGGCGCCGCACCGCTGGCCGGCTACCTGGCCGGTGCGATCGGTGCCGGCACCCTGATGGCGGTCTTCCTGGCCAACTCCGGTGGTGCCTGGGACAACGCCAAGAAGCTGGTCGAGGACGGCAATCACGGCGGCAAGGGTTCGCCCGCGCACGAGGCCACCGTCATCGGTGACACCGTCGGTGACCCGTTCAAGGACACCGCCGGCCCGGCCATCAACCCGCTGATCAAGGTGATGAACCTGGTCTCGGTGCTGATCGCCCCGGCCGTCGTCGGCCTGTCGTCGATCGGTGACGACACCAATACCGGCCTGCGGATCGGCATCGCCCTGGTCGCAGTGGCGATCCTGGTCGCGGCCGTGATTGTCTCCAAGCGTCGCGAGTCGGTCATCTCCGAGACTCCGGCCGAGGTGAACGCAGCCGCGTAAAGCAGCAGGAGAACGGCCCGTCGTTTGTCTACGACGGGCCGTTCTTTTTTTGGCAGTGTCTTCCAGCTTCGCTCCCTGACAGACCGAAGTACGTCGTTCGTCGACTTTCGGCTGATGCGCGCCGGTGCGTGGATAGGGGATCGTCGGGGTCGTGGTCAGGGCTTTAACCGATGGCAGCCCGATCCGGACGGACGGCAGAATCAACCCACGGGTGGACACACCGGCTCCGCCCCGGGTCCGATGATCTGGACCGGTCAGACCTCGATACTGAGATACGACACAGGACTACCGACGCGCCACCGAACGAGGAGTACGGCGATGATCGAGGCAAAGGGCCTCACCAAGCGATACGGCGCAACCGTTGCCGTTGACAACCTGTCTTTCGAGGTGAAACCCGGCAAGGTGACCGGCTTCCTCGGCCCGAACGGGGCCGGCAAGTCGACCACCATGCGGATGATCCTCGGTCTGGACACCCCGACCGGTGGCACCGTCACGATCGACGGCCAGCGCTACCGGGACCTGCATCGGCCGCTGACCAAGGTCGGCGCGCTGCTGGACGCCAAGTGGGTGCACCCGAACCGATCGGCTAGGTCCCACCTGGCCTGGATGGCGGCGTCCAACAAGCTGCCGAAGGATTCCGTCGACAAGGTGCTGGAAATGGTCGGCCTGACCACGGTCGCGAACAAGCGGGCCGGCGCCTACTCGCTGGGTATGTCGCAGCGGCTCGGCATTGCCGGCGCCCTGCTCGGCGACCCGGAGGTGCTGCTGTTCGACGAGCCGGTGAACGGCCTCGACCCCGAGGGCATCGTCTGGATCCGTACCTTCATGCACCGGCTGGCCGGCGAGGGCCGGACCGTGCTGGTGTCCAGCCACCTGCTGTCCGAGATGGCGCTCACCGCCGAGGAACTGATCGTCATCGGCCGCGGCAAGCTGATCGCGCAGAGCACCACCCAGGAGTTCGTCGACCGCGCCAGCGGTACGACGGTCAAGGTGCGGACCCCGCAGCTCGACCAACTGGCCGGCGTACTGCACGGGCAGCAGCTGGTGACCCGGATCGAGGACGTCGAGGACCAGGGCAAGGTCCTGTTCGTCGAGGGTGACCTGACCACCGACGAGGTCGGTGAGACAGCCGCCGCGCATGGCATCGTGCTGCACGAGCTGACGCTGCAGCGCGGCTCGCTGGAGCAGGCGTTCATGCAGATGACCGGCGACTCGGTCCAGTACCACGCGCACGACGAGGTCGCCGCGGTGACCCAGCTCGACGCGCCCACCGACGCTGAGGTGGCCGCGGGTCCGAAGGAGGACAACTGACATGTCGGTGATCACAGTCGAGCGGATCAAGCTCTTCTCCACCCGCTCGCCGTGGTGGTGCATGGTCATCGCGGCCTTCCTGACCGTCGGGTTCGCGGCGCTGACGACCGGCTTCCTCAAGGGCGACGAGGAACAGCAGGCGACGATCTTCATCACCCAGCCGGGCGCCCAGCTCAGCCAGATGGTGATGATGGTGATGGCCGCGCTGGCCGTCACGACGGAGTACCGGTTCGGCACCATCCGGACCAGCTTCCAGGCCGTTCCGCAGCGTGCCGCGCTGCTGCTCGGCAAGACCGCGGTGGTCGCGTTCCTGGCCGCGGTGGTCGGTCTGATCGCGTCCTTCGGCGCCTGGGGCATCGGCAGCCTGTTCGCGAGCAACGCGGACCTGTCGATCAACACCGGTGCCGAGTGGCGGCTGCTGGCCGGGCAGGGCCTGGTCTTCGCGATCTCCGCGGTGATCGCGGTGGCGGTCGGCATCCTGATCCGGCAGAGCGCCGGTGCGATCGCGATCCTGATCCTCTGGCCGCTGCTGGTCGAGAACCTGGTCAACCTGATCCCGAAGGTCGGCGACGACCTGGCCAAGTGGGCGCCGTTCGCGAACGGCAGCTCGTTCCTCAACCAGGGGCAGGACTTCGGTCTGGCCGGACAGGGCGCGGGCGGCAGCGACTTCGCGCTCAGCCCCTGGTGGGCCCTGCTGTACTTCGCCGGCTGGGCGGCCGCGCTGATGCTCATCGCGCTGTTCACGGCGAGCAAGCGGGACGCCTGACACACCAAGACGACCCCGGCCGAGTTGAGGGGCCCGGCCGGGGGCGCGTGGCCCGGCCGGGCTGAGGGGTCCTGGCCGCTGCGGCCCGTGGAACATCTGGGAGACCGGATGTGCCACGGGCCGTTCCTTTGTCGGCGGCCAGGGGTGGCGAGGTGGACTGCGGAGCGTCTAGCGTGCCGCGCATGACCGACTGGGCGCGGCTGCGCGATGACGGGTACGTGGTTCCGGAAGATCGTTCGGTGGACGAGCTGGTCGCGGAACTGGCCGGAATGCTGCGGTCACCGGATCCGACGGTGCGGGACCGGCAGGCGTACGCGATCCTCGCCACCTGGATCGGCCGCGGTGTGTTCTCGGACCACCAGCTGCGCGCCCTCGGCGACGCGATGGTCCCGCGGTTCGGCGACAGCGAGGTCCAGGTCCGTACGTTCGCTCCGTTGATCCTGGACGCGATCGTCTCCGCCGGTGTCTTCGAGGCGAGCTGGGTGCCGCCGTTCGAACGCTGGTACGTCGCTGAGGAGGACCTGCGCGGGTACGACGCCAAGCTCGGCTGGCTGCACGCCGTCGCCCACGGTGCGGACCTGCTCGGCACCCTGGGGCTGCACTCCGCGGTCGAGCCCGTCCAGATGCTCCGCCTGGGGATTGGCCGCCTGCTGACGCCGACCGGGCACGTCCTGCGCGACATGGAAGACGATCGCCTCGGGTATGCCCTGGCGGCCACCCTCACCCGCACCGAGCTCACCGACGCCGACGCCACCGAGTGGCTCGATCCGGCGTTGCGTGCGTTCTCCAACCCACCCGCGGAAGGCATTGCGCCGGAGGTCACCAACACCATCCGGACTCTGCGAGCGCTCTACGTTCTCGTCGACCACGGCATCCGGGTGCCGACCGGCGCGGGGATCCTCACGCGCATTCCCCAACGCGACGCGGTGAAAGCCAAGATCACCGAGGTCATTCGCGTGGTTACGCCGTACTACCTGTGAGATCGAGCTCTCGTCCGGCGTGCGCTCGGGGTAAGGCTACCCTGAATTAGTGTGTGCACGGTTCGCTGTTCATAGCAGCAGACCGCGGGTGGGCGGCGCATCCTACTTTCGGCTGTGATTTCCCTGAAGTACCCCTGAGGTAGGGCGCGCCGCACGCCCGGGCGAGGTACAGGTGGATACCGGTGGAAGCTTGGATCTCGTCTGTGACAAGGTCTGTGCTGGCACGACCATGGACCCCTCCCATGGTGGTGCCAACGCCACTACCCGAGTAGTGCCAACACCATCAGATCTGGTCCTTGGCGACGCTAGTTTTTAGGTGACAAAGCCGTTGGGGGCAAGCGGTTCAGAGAGGGCGCGTGGAAGTCATGGTTGTGACATACCTGAAGAAATGGGTGGGCAACCGCATTCTCAGTAGGACCACCCGAAAGGGTGGTCTCGACCTGTCGAAGATGCGGATGATCCCGAGTTCGGTCTCGATGCCGCTGCGCCGTACCGGCGTTGACCCGGTGCCGGCGCTGGCCGAGGTGCGCGAGACCGAGCCGGTGCACAAACTGGCCCACCTGTTCGGGATGAACGTGTGGGTGGTGAGCGGCCACGCCGAGGCGAAGGCCGTGCTCGCCGACACCACGAACTTCAGCAACGACATCCGGCCGCTGGTCGGCTCGGACCCGAACAAGCCGTCGGAGGGGATCGGCGGTCTCGGATTCACGGACCCGCCGGACCACACCCGGCTGCGCAAGCTGCTGACACCCGAGTTCACCAAGCGCCGGCTGGCCCGGCTGGAGCCGGCGATCGAGAAGATCGTCAACGACCAGCTGGACCTGATGGAGGCCAAGGGACCGGTCGCCGACATCGTCTCGGACTTCGCCTTCAACGTGCCGTTCCTGCTGATCGCGGACCTGCTCGGGGTCGAGGAGTCCGACCGCGATCGGTTCCGCGCGCTCGGACCGGCCCGGTTCGACCTGTCCGGTGGCGGGATCGGGGTGTTCGGGTCGGCTTCGGAGTCGCGGGACTTCCTGTTCGAGATCGTGCGCAAGCAGCGGGCGAACCCCGGTGACGGGCTGATCGGGTCGATCATCCGCGAGCAGGGTGACGACATCGACGACATCGAGCTCGGTGGGCTCGCGGACGGGGTGTTCCTCGGCGGGTACGAGACGTCGGCGAGCATGCTCGCGCTCGGCACGCTGGTGCTGCTGCGCGACCCGGAGAACTTCGAACGGATCCGGAACGAGCCCGGCGCGGTCGACGGGATCGTCGAGGAGCTGCTGCGCTACCTGACCGTCGTCCAGGTCGCGTTCCCGCGGTTCGCACGGCACGACCAGGAGCTGTTCGGCCAGCAGGTCAAGAAGGGCGACCTGGTCGCGGTGTCGCTGTCCGGCGCCGACCGGGACAAGCAGGTTTTCGGCGACGACGCCGAGGACTTCTACCCACGCCGTACGGTGTCGTCCGCGCACCTGGCCTTCGGCCACGGCATGCACCGCTGCGTCGGCGCCGAACTCGCCCGGATGGAACTCCGCGCCGCCTTCACGGCGCTCGCCCACCGCTTCCCCGACCTCTCCCTCGCCGTCCCCGAAGAACAACTCCGCTTCCGCGACTTCTCCATCGTCTACGGCGTAGAAACCCTCCCCGTCCAACTCCACGCCACCACCACCCAACAAGCCGCCGGCTAACACCCCAACCACCGCTAACCCAACCACCGCAACCCCAGCCGCCGCGAAGCAGACCGCTCCGCGGCGGCTGTTCCGTTGGCCGGTTCGCGGGGCTGGGGACACCTGCTGGTGGGCTTAGACAAGCAATAACCTGTCCAAGCCCACCGCCAGGTGTCCCCACCTACCGGTACCTGTTCCAGCCCACCACCAGGTGTGTCACCCCACCGGTGCCTGTCCCACCCCACCAGTGCCTGTCTGACGCCCCACGTGCCTGTCCCAACCCCCTCCAGGGCCGGTTCTTACGGAACTGGGGGTTCTTGTGGGTAGTGAATTGATGGCACTAGGTGGTCGGTGGCCGGTTCGGGTCGTGACAGGAGTGGGGGTGGGTGGTCACAATGGGCGGTCCGGCCCGAGGTGCGGGTGGGGGAGACAGGGAAGGCCGTCGGCGGGGTTATGGGTAGTGGCGAGATGGCGACGGATGACGCGCTGACCGCCCGGATCGCCGCCGCGATGACATCGGCCCAGTCGGGTGGGCATGCGATCGCGGCAGTCGAGATCCAGGTGATCCGGGCCGAGCTCGGTGGTGTGCCGAGCTACCACCTCGCGGCCGCGGAGTACGTGCGTGGCGTCACGGCGCACCACGCGAGCGATGCCGACGAGGCACTCCGGGCGGTCGACGACTGCATCGCGGTCGGGAAGGCGATCGACGAGCCGGGCTGGGAAGCGAACGCGCTGCCGATCCGGATCATCAACCTGGCCCGCAGCGGCCGTGGCGGCGACACGGTCAACGACCTGGTCACGGCCGAGCACGCCCTCAGCCGGACCAAGGACGCCGGACTGACCGCGTGGGCGCACACCGGCCTCGGCTACGCGTACGACGTCCTGAGACTTTTCGAACTGTGCATCCCGCATTACGAGCGGGCCACTCAGCTCGACGACGACGTGTTCGACCTGGCCGAGTCCGAGGCGATCGACCGGCTGAACCTGGCCGAGACGTACCTGCGATGGGCCCACGAACTCGAGCGGCTCGGCGACCCGTCGTACGGCCAGGAGATCCAGGAGCGCCTCGCCTCGGCGGCGTACTGGTCGCGCGAGGCGCAGCGGGTGATCGTCGAGGACGAGAGCCAGGAGTTCTGGCGGCTGTCGGCCCAACTGTGGCTCGCGGCGGCCGCCACCCGAGCCGATCCGGCCGACGCGGTCACCGAATTGACCGCGTGCCGCGACGAGATCAGCAAGCTGGGTGAGACCGAGCGGCTTTCGATCGCCGGCGCGTACCTGGCCAGAGCGTTGCAGGCCGATGGCAAACCGGACGAAGCCAGGGCGGCGGCGGATCGGGCCGCGGACGACCTGATTCCGTTGGCCGACCCATCGACTCACCTGCTCGTGCTGCACACCAGGGCGGAGATCGCCGCGGCCGGCGGTGAGCCGGGAGCCGTGATCGGCTTGGAGTACGCGCGCTCGGAGGCCCGGGGCTGGTGGGAGGAGCGGCAGCGGGCGCTGAACGCCGTACGGCATGCGCTTGCCACCCGCGACCTGTCCGCACGGCACGACGCCGAGTGGCACGCGGCGCGGCATGATCCGCTGACCGGCGTGGGGAATCGGCGCGCCCTCGACGAGCGGCTGACCGCCGCGCGGGACTCGGGCCGCGCGGTGACGTTGCTGGCCCTCGATGTCGACGATCTCAAGCTGGTGAACGACACTTACGGGCACGCCTGCGGGGACGAATTGCTGCAGGTTGTTGCAAATCTCCTGGTAGAACAAGCGCGAGCGACCGATGCCGTGATTCGATCGGGGGGCGACGAGTTCTTCGTAGTGCTCGACCAGCCCGATGCCAAGGGTGGTGCGCAGTTGGCTGAGCGGATCCGGACTGCGGTCGCCGCGATCGCGGCCACGACGGGCAAGCCCTGGCTGGGGCGGCTCGGACTGAGCATCGGGTACGCCGCGACCGCGGAAGGCGCCGGTGTGGATCAGTTGGTCGCCACGGCGGATCGGCGTCTGTACGGCGACAAGCGCCGCAAGAGGTGAGGCCGGAGGAGTTCGGGGCACGCAGGGGAGGTGTGGTGCGCGAGACGTCGGGGGTGACGGCACGAATCGCTGAGGCGATGACGCGAGCCCAGTCGGGCCATCCGGCCGAGGCCGGGCTGGAGATCAGCGCGCTGCTGGCCGAGCTCGGCCCGGAGCCGAGCCACGAGCGGGCCGCGGCCGAGTACGTGCGGGCTGTCGCGGCCCATCACGCCACTGACGCGATTGAGGCGCTGGACGCGGTCGATGGCTGCATCCGGGTCGCCCGCGCGATCGACGAGCCGGGCTGGGAGGCGAACGCGATCGCGATCCGGATCGTCACGCTGATCCGCACCGGTGAGGGTGGTGACTCGGTCGCCGACCTGGTCGCCGCGGAGAACGCGCTGTCGCGGACCCGCGATCTCGGACTGGCCGGCTGGGCCCACACCGGCCTCGGTTACGCCTACGACCTGCTCCGGCTGTACGAGTTGTGCATCCCACACTTCGAGCTCGCCGCAGAAGGCGATCACGATCCGCTCGGACTGGCCGAGGCGCCGGCGATCAACCGGCTCAATCTGGCCGAGTCCAATCTCCGTTGGGCGCACGAGCTCGAGCGCCTCGGCGACACGACGTACGACGAGGAGATCAGGGAGCGGAAGCGGTCCGCGCACCGGTGGGCCGGTGAGGCGATCGACGTGATCGTGCGCGACGACCTGCTCGGTTACTGGCCGATCGCCGGGCGGATGTGGCTGGCCGCCAGCAATGACGAGACCGATGCCGCCGAGGCGGCGGTGATCCTCAAGGACTGCAGGGACCAGCTGGCCAAGCTGGGTGACCTGGAGCTGGCTGCGATCGCGGGAGCCTACCTGGCCAAGGCGTACGCCGCTACTGGGCGGCTGGACGACGCTATAGAGGCCGCGGCGCGGGCTGGGAGCGATCTGCCACCGACATCCGATCCGCCGGCGGAGGCACTGGTCCGCCACACGGCCGTGCAGATCGTGGCGCAGTCAGGTGATGCCGGAGCGTTGACCGGGCTGCAGTACGCGCGTGCGATCACCAGGGGTTGGTGGGCGGAGCGGTTACGCGGGCTGTACGCCGTACGCAGCGCACTGGCCAACCATGAGCTGTCGATCCGGCATGACGCGGAGTGGCGCGCCGCACGGGAGGATCCGCTCACCGGTGTGGGCAATCGCCGGGCCCTGGACGAGCGGATGTCCGTCGCGCACGACGCCGGCCGTTCGGTGGCAGTGGTCGCGATCGACGTGGACAACCTCAAGGTGATCAACGACAGCTACGGACATGCGTGCGGTGACGACGTACTCCGGCGGGTCGGCCACCTGTTGTCGGAGCAGTGCCGGGCCGAGGACGTGGTCGCGCGGGCCGGTGGGGACGAGTTCGTCGTCGTACTGGACAAGCCGGACGAGCGCGGTGCGCGGGAGATGGTGGAGCGGATCAAGGCCGCCGCGGAGCGGGAGGCTGCGCGGGCCGTCGAGCCGTGGTTCGCGCTGCTGCGGCTCAGCATCGGGCAGGCGAGCAGCACCGACGGTACGCCGGTGGCCGACTTGCTGACCGAGGCCGACCGGCGGATGTACGCCGAGAAGCGCCGGCGCCGGCGTACTCAGTAGTCCAGAAAGCCTTCTACGACAAGGCGTCCGACCTCCGGGAGGTAGTCCCGGTATACATCCTGCAATGGACGATCGAGCAGGTCGGCCAGCGCACCGAGGATCTGGCCAACGCTCAGATCGCCGTCACAGGCACCCACGAAGCCGGCCAGTACTGTGTCCGCCTGCTCGGCCCGCCGCATCCCGCGTTGCCTGCGCAGCACGATCGTCGCGGGGTCCTCGGCACCTGGCTGTCCACTGGTCTCCTGGACGACGTCGTCCGCCAGCACCAGGTGCAGCCCGGTCAGGTCCTTCGGGAGCCCTTCGGTTCGCTCGAATCGCCTGAGCACATGCGGTCCGATGGGACGCTCGATCTCATACGGCCACGCCTCGGCTTCGAGGGAGCCTTCCACGTTGTGCAAGGTGATCCAGCCCATGCCGATCGCCTCAACACTCTGCTCGTCCAGCCACCGTAGCCATGCGTCGTACCTGGCCGTGTATTCAGGCGACCCGTGCAGACCGGCGTCGCGCAGCCACAACTCGACGTACTCTGATGGGTCCAGTTGCTCGCGCTGCACTGCCCACGCGGACCGGTCTCCCGTCCAGCCGGCGATCCGGTCCTGCCAGTCCTCACCACGCACACAGGTCCAGTTGGCCAGCAGCTGACACCAGCCGCCTTCGGTCAAATGGTACGGCGCCTGTCGCACCAGTTGCTCGACCACGGCGTCACCTGCGAACCCGGTCTCGCGGTAAGTCAGCCCCTCGCCCGGTGGCGAGATCACGTACGGCGGATTGCTCACGATCAAGTCGAACCGCTCGTCGTGGACCGGCTCGTACAGACTGCCCGCGCGAACGTCGAGGTCGATCCGGTTCAGCGCGGCCGTCCACCGAGCGAGCTGGAGTGCGCGCGGGTTGACGTCGGTGGCGACGAGCTGGTTGACCCGGTCGGCCAGGTGTAGCGACTGGATCCCACAGCCGGTGCCGATGTCGAGGGCCCGCTCGGCCTTGATCGGCACGGTCAGGTGGATCAGGCTCAGGCTGGCCGGCGCGATCCCGAGCACGTAGTCCGGCCGCATCGGCTCCCGTCGCCCGTCGAGCCCGGGCGTCAGGTCGGCGATCACCCACCACTGCCGGTCGTCCTCCGCGAACGGCCGGATGTCGAGCACCGCCCGTACTCGCCCTTGGCTGATCGTGATGATGCCAAGAGCAACCAGATCAAGGCCGGGAAACGCCTGTGTAACAAGGGATTCCGGTACGTCGCGTTGCAGCAGGAACAACCGGATCATCGTGTCGAGGGCATCACCTGACGAGGTACGCCGACTCGCAAGAGTCGTCTCGTTGCGAGCCAGCGCACCATTCGCCTGCTCGCCAAGCCGCGCAGCAACTCCCTCGACCGTGTACCCGGCCCGCGCGAACGCCTGCCGCAGCGCATCCACGTCCATCCCCGTCAGTTCACTCACACCCCCCATCCTCCCACCACGCACCCCGGTCCGCCCCGTCCCCCACAGAACCGCAAACCCTCCAACTCGGGGGATAACCCCCGAGTTGGAGGGTTGCCCACTGAGAATCTGAGGGGGCAACCCTGCATCTCAGTGGGCAAGCAGGAGGGGGTCAGGGGTTGCAGGTCACCTTGGCTTCTGCCCAGTCGGCGTGGTCGCTGGTGACGCCGTCGCCGCCGTCGGTGACCTGGAGGGTGAGGGTTTGGCCGCCGGCCACGTTGACCGAGACGTCCGCGGTCGGCGACGTTCCGGTGAGCAGGTCGGAGGTGTACTTGGCGACTCCGTCGACCAGGACCTTGAAGCTGACCTTGCCGCGATCCTCCATCTCGTCGTCCACGCCGACCTTGGCGGTGAAGGTGTTGCAGTTGCCGCCGAGACGCACGCTGACCGACGACGGCGCGTGCGTACCGAGGCCCTTCGCGTACTGCGCACCGTCGAGGGTGATCGGGCCACCGTCACCGGCGCCGTCCTCGCCGTTGCTGTGATCCCGCTCCACCGGTCCCCAGCCGTTCGTGGAGTCGAGGAACTCCAGATCACTGACCCACTGAGAGCCAGTAGGTGCTGGTGGCAACGGTTTGTCGGCGATGGTGGCGGCGAAGAAGCCGAGTCCGCCACCGGGCAGCTTGATCGCCTTGACCGTCTTGCCCGGATCCAATGGTACGGCGGTGTAGAAGACCCGGTAGTCGGTCGTGGTGTTGGCGAGCCCTGCCGCCGTGTAGCGGCCCTTGACCGAGACCGCGAGTTTCGCGCCGCCGGTGGCCGGGTCCTGGCAGCACCAGTTGGGTAGCTGGAACGTGCCCTCGGACTCGGTGCCGTCGGTGTAGATGATCGTGACGGTGCCGCGGGCGTTGAGGCTGGCACCCGCGCCCAGCAAGGCGAGATGCGAACCAGTGCCGGACACCAGGATCGGAGCCGGCTGGTTCTTCACCAGGTTGGGTGTTCCGGGTACGCCGGTCGGCCAGGTGAACTGCGCGTCCTGAACGGTCACGGTCGCTCCCGGCGTGTATCCGGCCGTGGCGAGAGCCTCACCGTTGAAGCTGTTGCCGGATCCGTCGAAGTTGCCCTGTGCATAGGTCGCCGCATCGCTGATGCCGACCACGTTCGCTGCCTGCGACAACGATGCGTACGGCAACTGGGCCGTGGCAGCCGCGCTATTGCTGTAGCCCTTGCCTTGGGCAACATAACTGGCCTTCAGTTCCAGTGTGAAGCTTGCGGGCTTCACGTCGGCACCCGGCGTGACCTGCAGCTTGGTCGTGATGGTCTGGCCGGGACGCACAGACGGGAAAGTGCTCGCGCCGGTGACCGACCAACCGCTGGGGATCTGCACGTTCAGCTGAACGTTCTGCATGGTGGTGCGGCTGTCGTTGCGGAACGTGCCCGTGACCTCAGTGGCCTGGCCGGGTGCATTCCACAGCGACGGGGTGGTGAGTTCGGGCGTGCCGAAGGTGTTCGCGACATCCGGGCCGCCGACAGACGAGGTGCCGGTGAGCCGGACGACTGCGGTGTGTGAGGTGGAGATCGGCGCGGTGCTGATCCGGACGACGCCATTCTGGTAGGTCCAACTGGTCTTGCGGCCGTCGACGGTGACCTCGCGGGGTGCGGTGCCGGTGTGGACGGTGAGCTCGTACGGGCGGGTGCTCGGCTTGCCGGCGTACGTACCGACGCTGGCACCGATATTCACGGTCACGTCACCGCGGGACTGCGTCGGTGCGTCGACCGAGAAGACCTGTGACGCCGACTTGGACGAGCGGGTGACACGGTCGTCCTCGTACAACGTGAACGACGACTTGCCCTGCGGGTAGATGTCGACCGTGAGCCGATCGCCGAAGCCCTGCTCGGCCGCGTTGTTGATCCCTTCCTTCCACATCGGCACGACCGCACCGGCCTTCACGAACAGCGGCAGGGTGTCGAGCGCGGCGTGGTAGCCGTTCACCGTCGTCGGGCCTTGGTAGACGCGGCCGGTCCAGTAGTCGACCCACTGGCCCTTGGGCAGGTAGATACCGTTCTTGACCTCATCGGCACCCCACATCGGTGCGACCAGGAACTCCTTGCCGGCCAGGAACTCGTACTTGGTGGTGTCGTCCCAGGTCTTCGGGTCGTCCGGGTACTCGAGTACCAGTGAGCGGTTGAGGGGTGCTCCGGTCCGGTGCGCCTCAGCGGCGTACGTGTAGAAGTACGGGAGCAGGCGCTCACGCAGCTTGAGGTACTTGCGGTTGATCGAGGTGGACGGATCGCCGTACGCCCACGGCTGCTTGTAGGCCGGGGTGGACCAGCCGGACATGGTCATGAAGGCCGGGTTGAACACCTTCCACTGCATGTCCCGGACGTACGACGTCGCCGAGCCGCCGAAGATGCCGTCGACGTCACCCGCGCTGTAGGCGATACCGGAGTTGCCGGAGCCGGTGATGGCCGGGATCTGCCACTTGATCGCGTCCAGTGAGCCGCTGTGGTCGCCGGTCCACTGCACCGCACAGCGCTGTGCACCAGCCCAGCCCTCCACCATCCAGGCGAAGCCGCGGGCGTCGCTGTACTGCTCGATGCCGTCGTGTGCGGTGTCGCACGCGCTCAGCGCGTAGCGATAGCCCGGACCGACCCAGGCGACGTCCAGCTTGCGTACCCGGACCCCTGCGTCGCCGACCTCGGCCGGCTGCCGGTCCAGCGAGGACTGCGTCCACAGACCCATCTGGATGTTGCGCTGCCGCAGCTCGTCACCGGTCTCCTTGAGCGCGGGGATGTCCCGCTTGCCCCACCAGGTGCCGTCGACCTGCTCGGAGTCGGTGTTGGCGGAGTAACCACAGCCGTAGTCGTCGTTGACGAGCATCCAGCCGCCGGGCATGTCCTCGTCCTGGAACTTCTGCGCGACCTTCACGGCGTCCAGCGTGGTCACCTTGTCCGGGTTGACCTTCCAGTCGTTGCTGGGGTCCGGGTCGGTGGCGTAGTGGCCGCGGTTGTAGCAGTCCGAGTCGCCGTACTCGAGTCCGTAGATCGGCGGCATGAACGGACGGCCGGTCAGCTCGGTGTAGCGGTCCAGCGAGGTCTTGAGGTCGCCGACGAAGTAGTACGCGTCGAACCGCTTCTCGTCGTGCGTGGTGACCACGGGACTGGTGAAGCTGTAGCTGCCCGGGCTGAACGTGTTGCGGAGTACGCCGTACCCCGCGGTGCTCATGTAATAGGGCGAGGCGTTCGGGTTGCCGCCGTCTTCCCAGTTGAAGTCGCGGGAGATCTTGATGGTCTCGTCGCGGTGTGAGAAGCGGCCGTTCTGCATGCCGCCGCCGAAGAACTGCTCGTTCGCGCCGCGGCCGAGGGTCTGCGTGGTCGAGGTGTCGGTCCACGACAGTGGCGCGCTCTCGGCCCAGACCAGTTGGCCGTTCGCCCGGTAGAGCGAGAACCGCAGCGGGGACTTCTGCGCGCGGACCTCGACCTTGCCGGTCGTGAGCGAGTAGTAGGAGCCACGGTCCCGCCACGAGGTCTTCGGGATGCCGTAGTCGGTCTTGGTGACGATGTTGGACGCCGGGCCGCCCGGGTCGGTGGGCGCGCTGTTGGCCGGGTCGGTGAAGTTCCCGTCCGGCGCCAGCCAGAGCCGGAAGACATCGTCCTTCAAGAAGACCACGCGTACCTTCGCCGGCCCGGCGCTGAGGGTGTACGTCGCCTTGTCGGCGGAGAACCCGGTGACGTCACCGAGCGTGGTGCCGTCGGCCCGGGCCGGACCACTGGCAGCCACGAGAGCACCGGTGATCAGGGCTAGCGCGATTACTGAACGTTTCATGCGGACAAAGATGCTCACGACTGCCTCACTTCACGCATCAATAAACAAGATTCGGTCATTGAAGCGCACAGTAGCCGGGTTGTCACCAGGTCGGCCGTCATCAAGTTGAGACGGTGTCTCCATCACGGGGTGAAATGTGGCCATGACGATGAGTCGCATGGCGAATCGTCGTCCCATCAGCATCAGCAGTCACAGAGTCACCAGACGCCGCATGCTGACTGCCGGGCTGGCCACAGGTCTCGCGCTGACCGTTCCCGGCCTTGCCCGAGCTGTCCCGTACGACCCTGAGAACGACGACCCGGACTTCCACCCGGTGAAGTTCCTGTTGCCGGCGCCGAGTGGACGCAAGGCGCTCGGGACGACCGCCATCCACCTGATCGACCAGTCGAGGCCGGATCCGACCATGCCCAGCGGCCGCCGGGAGCTGATGATCAGCCTCTGGTACCCGGCCTCGGTGGCGGGGTCCGCTCCGGTCGCCAAGTACATGCCGGCCCGGACCGCGGTCGAGGTGGACGATGCCTGGACCGGTGAGTGGGGACTCGCGCTGCCAAGTGGGTCGTTCGACTTCGCGAACACCCTGACGCATGCCCGCGTCGACGTACCGATGCAGCCGATCCGGCATCCCGTCGTACTGTTCTCGCCCGGCTGTCAGTACAGCCGATTCGTGAACACCGCACAGGTCGAGGACCTGGCCAGCCGCGGGTACGTCGTGGTGACGATGGACCACACGCACGAGACGCCGGTCGTGTTCCCCGGCGGGCGGTTCCTGCCCGGCGTACCGGCCTCGCAGCTGCCCGATCCGGACTTCACCCGGAAGGCCGTCGAGACCCGGACGGCGGACGCGCGGTTCGTCCTGGACCAGCTCGAGCGGATCGCCGGCGGCGCGAATCCCGATGCCGAGGGCAACGATCTTCCGGAGGGGCTGCGCGATGGACTGGACCTGCGCAAGATCGGCATGTTCGGCTTCTCGCTCGGTGGCTACGCGACCGCGAACACGCTGCTCGAGGACGAGCGGGTGTCGGCCGGTATAGACCTGGACGGCACACTGCGGGACGACCCGGCGAAGGGGCCGCTCGGCGAGGCGGCGCTCAAGGGGCTCGATCAGCCGTTCCTGCTGTTCGGCTCGGGCGACACCCAGCGGACCGATCCGGACAAGGAGTACTACGACACGTCGTGGGCCGGCTTCTGGGCCGCCCAGCGCGGCTGGAAGCTGAACCTGGGCCTGGCCGGGAGCAAGCAGAAGGCGTTCACGGACTACCAGTTCATCTTCGATCAGCTCTTCCGTGCGATCTACGGCGACGACCCGATCATCACCTCGGTGATGAAGGCCCTCGTCGGCGGTGCGCAACCGGACCGCAGCGTCTGGGCGCAGCGCGAGTACATCGCCGCTTTCTTCGACCAGACCCTGCGCCGCCGGCCCTCGCTGCTGCTGCGCGGAGACTCCCCGAAGTTCCCCGAGATCCGTTTCGCCCGCTGAGACGGCGTACGCTCGTAACGGTCCTCGGAGCCGGCAGTGGCGCCGGTACGACGCGCGGTGAGGATGGGTTGTTCGCCACTTTCTGAAACCCTGAGGGGCGTACTGGGGGCGGGACCGGTTACCGTGCGTTGAAGAAGCGCATGGAAGAAATGCGTTGCCGTCGGCCGTACCCTGTCCTCGGATGGGGTCGGTCTGTGTTCGGGGGAACAGACGCCCGCTCAGGGACGTTGTCGGCAGGACGAGAGCGAAGGAGCGCAGTGGCAGGGGCAGCAGGGACGAAGACAGCGGCAGGCAGCCGCCTGGTGATCGTCGAGTCGCCGAAGAAGGCGCGGATGATCGCCGGCTTCCTGGGGTCCGGGTACGTGGTGGAGTCCAGCTTCGGCCACATCCGCGACCTGCCGAGCGGGGCGGACGAGATCCCGGCGAAGTACAAGGGCCTGCCGTGGGCACGGCTCGGCGTCAACGTCGAGGACCACTTCGACCCGCTGTACGTCGTCCCGGCCGACAAGCGGGCGCAGATCCGCAAGTTGAAGGACCTGCTCAAGGGCGCCGACGAACTCTTCCTGGCCACCGATGAGGACCGCGAGGGCGAGGCGATCGCCTGGCACCTGCTGGACGAGCTCAAGCCGAAGGTCCCGGTCAAGCGGATGGTCTTCCACGAGATCACGCCGAAGGCGATCCAGGACGCGGTCGGCAACGCCCGCGACATCAACGAGTCCCTGGTCGACGCCCAGGAGGCGCGCCGGATCCTGGACCGGCTGTACGGCTACGAGGTCTCGCCGGTGCTGTGGAAGAAGGTCATGCCGAAGCTGTCGGCGGGCCGGGTGCAGTCGGTCGCGATCCGGATGGTGGTCGACCGCGAACGCGAGCGGATCGCTTTCCGGAGTGCGTCGTACTGGGACCTGGACGCCACGCTGGACGCCGGTGAGGACCGGACGCCGCGGCAGTTCCCCTCCCGCCTGGTCTCGGTGGACAGCAAGCGGGTGGCGCAGGGCCGCGACTTCAGCTCGATCGGTGAGCTCAAGGGCGCGAACACGGTCCACCTGAACGAGCAGACGGCTACCGCGCTGGCCGGTGCGCTGCGCGAGTCGCAGTTCACCGTCCGGTCGATCGAGTCCAAGCCGTACACCCGCAAGCCGTACGCGCCGTTCCGGACCACCACGCTGCAGCAGGAGGCCGGCCGCAAGCTCGGCATGTCCGCCTCGCAGACCATGCAGATCGCCCAGCGGCTGTACGAGAACGGAAACATCACCTATATGCGTACCGACAGCGTCACGCTGTCGGACACCGCGATCACCGCGGCCCGGGCGCAAGTCCGCGAGCTGTACGGCGCGTCGTACCTGCCGGACAAGCCGCGGGTCTACACCTCCAAGGTGAAGAACGCGCAGGAAGCGCACGAGGCGATCCGGCCGGCCGGTGAGGTCTTCCAGACTCCGGCGCAGACCGGTCTGTCCGGTGCCGAGTTCCGGCTGTACGAGCTGATCTGGATGCGCACGATCGCGTCCCAGATGAAGGACGCGGCCGGCAACAGCGTGTCGATCAAGATCGACGCGACCGCCTCCACCGGTGAGAAGTGCGAGTTCACCTCGTCCGGCCGCGTGATCACCTTCCACGGCTTCCTCAAGGCGTACGTCGAGGGCGCGGACGACCCGTCCACGGGGACGGACGACCAGGAGACCCGGTTGCCGGACGTGGCCGAGGGCGACGTACTGCCCGCGGTCGAGGTGCTGGCCTCGGGACACGAGACCAAGCCGCCGGCGCGCTACACCGAGGCCACGCTGATCCGTGAGATGGAAGAGCGGGAGATCGGCCGGCCGTCGACGTACGCGACGATCCTCGGGACGAACGTGGCCCGCGGGTACATCTACAAGAAGGGCCAGGCGCTGGTGCCGGCCTGGCTGGCGTTCGCGGTGGTGCGGCTGCTGGAGGAGCACTTCACCCGGCTGGTCGACTATCAGTTCACCGCGTCGATGGAAGACGTCCTCGACGAGGTCGCGGCCGGCGACCTGCAGCGCGAGGGGGTGCTGTCCCGGTTCTACTTCGGTGACGCCGACCTCGAGGGCCTGCACTCGATGGTGAGCGACCTGGGCGACATCGACGCCCGGGAGATGTCGACGTTCCCGGTGGGCGGTGACGACAGCGGTATCGTGCTGCGGGTCGGCCGCTACGGACCGTACGTCGAGGACAAGGACGAGCGGCGCGCGAACGTGCCGGAGGACCTGCCGCCGGACGAGCTGACCGTCGAGAAGGCCCAGGAGCTGCTGGAGCAGCCGTCGGGCGTCGAGCACGACCTCGGTACGGCGCCGGACACCGGTCTCAAGGTGGTCGCGAAGGCCGGGCGGTTCGGGCCGTACGTGACCGAGGTACTGCCGGAGGACGCGCCGAAGAGCGCGAAGCCGCGGACCGGGTCGCTGCTGAAGTCGATGGCGCTGGACAGCATCGGCCTCGACGACGCGATGAAGCTGCTGTCGCTGCCGCGGGTGGTCGGCAAGGACCCGGCCACGGACGAGGAGATCACCGCGCAGAACGGGCGCTACGGGCCGTACCTGAAGAAGGGCACGGACTCGCGGTCGCTGCAGACCGAGGACCAGATGTTCGACATCACCCTCGAGGAAGCGCTGAAGATCTACTCCGAGCCGAAGCAGCGTGGGCGCCGGGCCGCCGCGCCGCCGCTGAAGGAGCTGGGCGAGGACCCGGAGTCCGGTCAGCCGGTGGTGGTGAAGGAGGGCCGTTTCGGTCCGTACGTCACCGATGGCGAGACGAACGCGACGCTGCGCAAGGACGACTCGGTCGAGACGATCTCGCTGCTGCGCGCCGCCGAGCTGCTCGCCGACAAGCGGGCGCGCGGTCCGGTCAAGAAGACGGCCAAGAAGACGACGAAGAAAACGGCTGCCAAGAAGACCACCGCGGCGAAGAAGACGGCTGCCAAGAAGACCACCGCGGCGAAGAAGACGGCTGCCAAGAAGACCACCGCGGCGAAGAAGACAGCGGCGAAGAAGTCCTGAGAGAGGGTGCGCCGGTGACGAGTCCGGTCGAGGTCAGCGCGCAGCGGCTGCGGGAGCGGGGCGAGCGGGTCACGCCGGCCCGCCTCGCGGTCGTCGAGGTGCTCGCGGGGACCGAGGAGCACCTGAGCGCCGAGCAGATCGGGGAGCGGGCCGAGCAGCTGCGTCCGGGCATCCACCGCGCGACCGTCTACCGAGCGCTCGACGCGCTCGGCGAGTTCGGGCTCGTCACCCATGTCCACCTCGGCCGCGCGGGGACGACGTACCACCTGGCGGGCGACCTCGCGCCGCGGCACCTGCACCTGCGCTGCTCCGAGTGCGGGAAGGTGTACGACGCTCCCGGCGACATCCTCGAGTCGGCCCGGAAGAAGGTCCAGCGCGAGCTCGGCTTCCAGTTGGCTCCCGAACAAGTAGCCCTCGTCGGCATCTGCAAGAACTGCGCCACGAGCACCTGACACGAGCTCTGGGCGCCTGGCCCGGCGAGACTTACGCTGACGCCGGACACGTTTGTCACGGCCCAGGCCATTCCTGTGGTGAACGCTCCGCTTGCCCGGACCTGGGCCGCGCGGAGAGGAGTTCCCCGTGCGTTCCTTGCGACGATGTCTGATTCTGGTGGCTGCCCTCGCGCTCGGCGCGATAGGACTTCCAGCAGCTCATTCCGCCCCGACTGTCGACGCTCTCGTGACTGTCGCCAGCCCCCCGACCACGCACCCCCAGAACGCGCAGAACGAGCCTGCTCTGGCGGTCAGCGCCATCCGGCCGGATGTGCTCGCCGCCGGCGCCAACGACCTGGTGGACATGCAACCGTGCTCACGACTCGCATCCACCGAGCACGCCGCGTGTTCGTTCCCACTCGGCACCTTCAACCTGGGTGTGGGACTCACCGGTGTGTACTTCTCGTTCGACCGCGGCCACAGCTGGATCCAGCCGACGTACTCCGGGCTCACCGCGGCCGACTGCAGCCCGACCGTGGAGCCGTGCGTCCCACACGTCGGCCAGATCCACACCGTGCCGAACTACTACGAGAACGGTCTGCGCTCGCGCAGCGACCCGGGTGTCGCCTTCGGGCCCGCGCCGGGGCCGGGCGGATTCTCCTGGGCCAACGGTGACCGGCTGTACTTCTCCAGCCTGTCGACCAACCTCACCGACACCGTGATGCGCAACACCGGCGCCAGCCAGAACGGCTTCTTCGGCGTGAACGTGTCGAGCATCGACAACCCGACACCGGCCCGGATCGCGAACCAGGCGAACTGGTCGCGGCCGTACTTCGCGGCACCGCACGCGGCGTTCAGTTCCGGACTGGACAAGGAGCAGATCTGGGCGGACAACGCCGAGAGCAGCCCGTTCTTCGGCAACGTGTACGTCTGCTACGCGGACTTCCACAGCTTCAGCGGTGGCAACGCCTTCCCACTCAAGCCAATGGTGTCCACGTCGCGTGACGGCGGGGTCACCTGGAAGCAGCACCAGGTCGCACCGCCGATCTTCAATGTCCAGCAGGGCTACTACCAAGGCTGCACGGTGCGAACTGACAGCCACGGCGTGGTCTATGTGTTCCTCACGCACCTCGGCTTGACCGGCCTGGCCGGTTCCCACACCGTGATCAAGTCGCTGGACGGTGGCCAGACCTGGCGGTCGCCGCAGGACGTCGTGGCGATCACGGATCCCTGCTTCCACACCGACACGGTGACCGGGCGGTGCATCATCGACGGCATTGCCGGCGCCCGGACCGACCTCGCCGCCATGCCGAGCGTGGACATCGCCAACGGCGCGCCGACCGGCGCGGACGCGACCAATGAGATCGTCAACGCCTGGGTCGACGGCCGGGACGGCCCCGACCACGAGAAGGTGTTCTTCGCCTACTCGACCAACGGGGCGGCCTCGTTCAGCACACCGACGCCGATCTCCCCGGCCGGCGACATCTCGGCGTACGCCGCACCGGCCATCAGCCCGGACGGCAAACGGGTGTACGTGACGTCACAGTCGTTCACGCAGCCCTTCCAGACAACCACGGCCAATCCACGGCCCGAACACGGCGTACTGCAGACTGCCGCGATCGGGGCAGGTGGTGCGCCAGGCGCCTGGACGACGGAGTACACCGGACCGCTCGGTGATGCGCGCGGTTCGTCGCAGGGCCGGATCCTGTACAACGAGTTCCTCGGCGACTACGTCTACAGCATCGCCACCCGCGACTACGGCGCCGGTGTGTGGACGGACGTCCGCCGTACCGCCGACTGCCCGGCGTTCGACGCCTGGCGTCAGCAGTCGTCGGCCGCGGGGACTGTGGTCCTGCCCGCGCCCTGGCCGCTAGGTGACTGCCCGGCCGCCTTCGGCAACAACGACATCTTCAGCGCCACCACCGGATAGGAGACCGCACGGACAGCCCTGACCGGATGAGGTCAGGGCTGTCCATATCTGTTGATCAGTGTGGATTCGTGAACAACTTGGGCTTAGGCTCGATGGCTGTGACCCAAGACCTGAGCTACGTCGAGGACTTTGCTCCCGGCGCCAACGTGCTTCCCCCGCGGGCCTGGCTGGACGACGACTCGGCGAAGCTGCCGCTGACCGGTGACTGGAGTTTCCGGCTGTCACCGAGCGTGGCCGACGCCCCGGACGACCTGAAGGACCCGGACACCTCCGGGTGGGACACGCTCGCGGTCCCGGGTCACTGGCAGCTCAGTGGGTACGGCGCTCCGGCGTACACGAACGTGGTCTACCCGTTCCCGCTCGAGCCGCCGTACGTGCCGACCGACAACCCGACCGGTGACTACGTCCGGACCGTGACGGTGCCGGCGGACTGGGCCGGCGCCCGGGTGGTGCTGCGGTTCGAGGGCGTCGACTCGCGGTTCGCGGTGCACGTGAACGGCGAGCTGGTCGGCTGGTCGTCCGGTTCCCGGCTGCCGTCCGAGTTCGACCTCACCGAGCTGGTTGCCCCAGGCAAGGAAGCGCGGATCGCGGTGCGCGTGCACCAGTGGTCGGCGGGCAGCTACGTCGAGGACCAGGACATGTGGTGGCTGTCCGGGATCTTCCGCGAGGTGAACCTGCTCGCGCTGCGCCCGGGCGCCCCGACCGACGTTTTCGTCAAGGCGGCGTACGACCACCTCGACGGTGCCGGCACGCTGCTGGTGGAGTCCGACTTACCCGGCACTGTTTCAGTGCCTGAGTTGGGCCTGGAGCTGCCGACCGGCGAGCACACCCGGATCGACAGCGTGGAGCCGTGGAGTGCCGAGGCGCCCCGGCTGTACGACGGCGTACTGCGGACCGACGGTGGTGAGGTGCGGCTGCGGATCGGCTTCCGTACGGTCGCGATCGTCGACGGCGTCTTGACCGTCAACTCGAATCGGGTGCTGTTCAATGGAGTCAACCGGCACGAGTTCCACCCCGACCGCGGTCGCGCGCTGACCGAGCAGGACATGCTGGACGACGTACTGCTGATGAAGCGGGCCGGGATCAACGCGGTCCGGACCAGCCACTACCCGCCGCACCCGCACTTCCTGTCGCTGTGCGACGAGTACGGGCTGTACGTGATCGACGAGTGTGACCTGGAGACGCACGGGTTCGGGTACGAACCGCAGCCGCCGAAGCTGCCGAACCCGGTGATGGACGCGCGGTTCCGCGACGACCTGGTGTCACGGATGGCGCGCACTGTGCACCGGGACAAGAACCACCCGTCGATCATCATCTGGTCGCTCGGCAACGAGTGCGGGATGGGCGAGAACCTCAAGGCCATGTACGACCTCGCGAAGGAGCTCGACCCGTCGCGGCCGGTGCACTACGAGCGCGACACCGAGGCCGAGTTCGTCGACATCTACTCGCGGATGTACACCTCGCCGGAGGGCTGCGCGGAGATCGGCGCGGACACCTCGCTGTACCGGAACCTGCCGTTCATCCTGTGCGAGTACGGGCACGCGATGGGCAACGGGCCGGGCGGGCTGCTCGACTACCGCGAGGTGTTCGAGAAGTACCCGCGCTGCCAGGGCGGGTTCATCTGGGAGTGGGTCGACCACGGCCTCCGCACCACGATCGACGGCCGCGAGGTCTACGCGTACGGCGGCGACTTCGGCGAGACGATCCACGACGGGAACTTCGTCTGCGACGGACTGCTGCTGCCGGACCGGACGCCGTCACCCGGCATGCTCGAGTACACGAAGGTGATCGAGCCGCTGCGGATCGTTGCTGACGGCAACGGTGCGGTGTCGATCACGAACCGCTACGAGGTGCTGGACACCAGCCACCTGACGTTCAAGTACGTCGTCGCGGTCGAGGGTGAACAGGTCGACGCGGGTGAGCTGTCGGTTCCGGTAGTCGCTGCCGGTGAGTCCGTCACGGTGGAACTGCCGTCGGTGGACGCGTCGAAGCCCGAGACCTGGGTGACTGTCACCGCCGAGCTCACGTCGTCGACCTCCTGGGCTGAGGCCGGTCACCGGATCGCCTGGGGCCAGATCCGGTTGGATGAGCCGGTTGACGTTCCTGCTGTCGCTGGTGGATCACCGGCTGAGGGTGAAGTGGGCGTTCAGGGGATCAGTGTCGCCGGTGTGCAGAACGCTCGCTTGGACGTTTGGCGGGCGCCGATCGACAACGATGCGATTCCGGGTGTCGCGGATGCCTGGCGGGAGGAGGGTCTGCACCGGGTGCAGCACCGGATCGTCTCCCAGGGTGAGCGTGACGGCGCCTGGGAGATCGTCACCCGGACCGCGCCGCCTCAGCTGCAGTGGGGTCTCGTCAGCACCTGGCGCTGGACCGCTGTGGACGGTGGAGTCGTCCTCGACCTGAGCGTCGTACCCGAAGGCCTGTTCCCGGAGGTGCTGCCGCGGCTGGGCATCACCTTCGAGCTCCCGAAGGTGGACCGCGTCGAGTGGTTCGGCACCGGCCCGAACGAGGCGTACGTCGACACCCGCGAGGCTGCCGCGGTCGGCAAGTACTCGGCTACGGTCGCCGAACTGCAGACGCCGTACGTCCGCCCCCAGGAGAACGGCCACCGCATCGACACCCGCTGGGCCACCCTCGACGGCCTCCGCATCGAAGCGCTCGGCACCCTCTTCGGCCTGACCGTCCGCGACTGGACCACCCACGACCTGGAATCCGCCAAACACACCGCGGACCTGGTCCCCGGCGACACCACCTATGTAACCCTCGACCTAGCCCAAACCGGCGTAGGCACAGCCGCCTGCGGCCCAGCCCTCCCCGACCGAGACAAACTAAAGACCGCCCCGTCCCACCTAACCATCCGCTTCACCACCGCATAGCCCGACCCGCGCCCGACGTGCTTCCCTCAGCACGTCGGGCGCGCGGCTTGTCTAGTCAGCGCCCGGTGCTGCGGTCGCCAGTCCGGCCTCGGCGGCCGCGGTGAGCAGACGCTTGTCGTAGGTCACGAGGGCAGTCAGCTCCAATCCCTCGAGGACCAGCGTCTGTGCGCTCGCGAGGTGGATCGCGTCGAGGGTCCGCAGCATGGCATCCGGGTAGGCCGCCGCCGTCGCGAGGACAGTCTCGTCGATCGGGATTCGGTTGAGCTTGGCCAACACCGTCGGCACCGCGACCAGTCTGCCCGGATCCGTTCGCCGTAAGGCCCGGGGAACCTCCGTTGCAACAAGGGCAGAGGCTACGAGGGTCTTGTCGGCCTCGGCTGTCAGCCACGCGTGCAGAGCCTTGGTCTCCTTCTCCGGCCGGATCAGTTTCACGATCGCGGCAGAGTCGAGATAGATCACAGGCGCTCCTCGCGGAGATCGGAGATGACTTCGGTGGAGTCGATCGACAGATCGGGTTCGCCTGGCGGCAGCGCGGGTGGTGTGGGATCGCTCGCGGGGATCAGCCGACCGCGACGGACGAGATCCGCCAGGCCGCTCTCGGCGTCGTCGATCGGGATCAGCCGTGCTGCCGGGCGGCCGCTGACGGTGATTTCAAGGGTCTCGCCGCCGGCCACACGTGCCAGCACCGCGCTGGTGTGCTGGTTGAGCTCGCGTACTGGGATGCTGTCCACGATGCCAGTGTAGAACGCAATGTTCTACACCCGCCAGTCGGATCAGATTGCGAGGGCTGGGCGGGATGGGACGCGGTTGGTGGGCGGGTGGTAGGTGCGCCAGGCGGTGGTTAGGCGGGTTGTTGCTTCGGTGAGTTCGGTGGGGCGGGCTCGGAAGTGGAGGCGGACGTAGGGGTCGCCGGCGCCGGTGACGTCCAGGCCTGAGCCGGGGAGGATCGCTAGGCCGTGGCGGAGGGCGGTTTGGGCGAAGGAGTTGCCGTCGCCGTGGGGGAGGCGGACCCAGAGGCATTGGCCGCCGGTGATCTGGGGGACTTCCCAGGTCGGTAGGTGCTGGGTGAGGAGCGCGCGGAGGTGGTCGTGGCGGGCCTTCAGTTCTTCCGCCAGGCCGAGGTCGTCGAGCTGGGAGACCAAATGGGCGGCGGCTAGCTGGGCGGGGACGTTGCCGCCGAGGTCGTGGACGGCGCGGAGGCGGGCCAGGCGGTTCACCAGAGGAGCAGGCGCGCGGACCCAACCGATGCGAAGCCCACCCCAGATGCTCTTGCTCAGGGATCCGACCGTGATGACCGCGTCGCTGTAGGCGGCAAGTGGCGCCGGCCGCGGCTCACCCGGGAAGCCCAAATCTGCCGGAACCTCGTCCTCGATCAGCGGTACGTCGACAGCCGCGGCAGCCCGAGCGAGTCGCTCACGAGCCAACCTCGGCAGCACCGAGCCGGTCGGGTTCTGGTACGTCGGGATCACATAAGCGACCGCCGGACGCAGGTCCCGCGCAGCCGCCTCGAAGCCCTCCAGCCCGACCGGCAGACCGCGCAACACCGCACCCTCCTCCCGGAACGCCTCCAAAGCACCCGGGTACGTCGGTGCCTCGACGAGCACCCGGTCTCCGGGCGACACCAGCGCATGGGCCAGCAACGACAGGGCTTGCTGACCGCCATTCGTCACCAGGACGTGTTCCGGCGCGGTCGGGACGCCCAGCCCGGTATAGCGAGCGGCAATCGCCTCACGCAGTACCGGATGGCCGTAGGGGTAGTAGCCGATGTCGCCCGAGATCCGGCTGAGCTCCGGCACGATCCGCGCGTACGCCTCGGCGACCTGCGGCGGCGGATCGCCGGGAGCGGCGCAGATGGCGAGCAGTACGCCGTCATCGCGGGACTCCAGTGAGTCGAGAAAGATCGGGTCGACCGGAGCGTCCTCGGTCGCCGCCGAGGTCGGCGTACCCGCCACTCGCGTCCCACTGCCCTGGTGGCGGGTGATGCGGCCCTCTGCCCGCAGCAGGTCGTACGCCGCGACCACTGTGGTCCGGCCGACCGCCAGTGCGCCGGCCAACGCGCGGTCGGCCGGCAGCAGTGCGCCCGGCGGCAGTTCTCCGTCGTCGATCAGCCGCCGCAGCCGGGTCGCGAGCAGCACGTACAGCGGGCCGCGGCCGGACGACCAGCGACCCAACCGCTCCACCGCTTCGATTGGCCTCATTCGCAAACCAATTCTGCCGGATTGGCTCTGGGGCCGCCAGCCCCGGTCCCGAACCATGGCTATATGGCCACCTTTCCTCGCAACGACATCGTGTCCCTGACCGACGACCATCCCCGTCACGACCTGGGCGAGAGCTACGGTCCGGATCTCCGGCTGTCGGACCTGCTGACTCCGGAGCTCGGCGACCTCGAGCTCGGCTACGGCACCGCGGCGGGCGACCTCCGGTTGCGGACTGCGATCGCCGACCGGCACGGCGTCCGTCCGGATCAGGTCGTTGTCACGGTCGGCGGGATGCATGCGATCTTCCTGCTCGCCTATCTGCTCGCGGATCACGGCGGCCAGGTCGTCACGACCGCGCCGCTGTTCCCGTTGACCCGCAACGCGTACGAATCGGTCGCTGCCGACGTCCGCGTGGTCCCGCTGACCTTCGACGACGGCTACCGGCTGACCGCCGACGCCGTTCGGGAGCAGCTCACGGCGGACACGAAGCTGGTCAGCCTGACGACACCGCAGAACCCGTCCGGGGTCGCCGTACCCTCACAGACCCTGCAGGAGATCGTCGCCGCGATGGCGGAGGTCTGCCCGGACGCGTATCTGATGGTCGACGAGACCTACCGGACCGCGACGTACGGCGATGATCCGGTCGCCGAGACGGCCGTGGGGCTGGGCCCGAAGGTGGTGACCGTGGCGTCGCTGTCGAAGTGCCACGGCGCGGCCGGCCTGCGGATCGGCTGGATCGTCAGCACGGATGCGGACCTGGTGGGCCAGCTCGTGACGGCGAAGTTCAACACGGTCGTCTCCGCCTCGCCGGTCACCGAGGCCCTCGCCCTGCGCGTCTTCGAGCGTGAGGACGAGATTTTCGCCGTACGACGTCCCTTGCTCGAGGAAGGACTGGCAATCACCGGGGAGTGGGTGCGGGCCAACGACGATGCGGTCGAGTGGATCCGGCCGGATGCTGGGGCCTTGTGCGTGGTCAGGCTCAAGCCGCACCTCGATCTGGAGCGGTTCCGCCGGGCGGCGGCGAACCTGGGAGTGCGGCTGGCCGACGGGGACTGGTTCGGCGACGAGCCCCGGGTGTTCCGGCTCGGGTTCGGATTCCCGCCGCCGGTCGAGCTGAAGGCCGCGCTGGATGCGCTGCGTCAGGCTGTCGATGCTGCCCACTAGGCTTTGGGTGTGCCGGAGGTATATGACCCGCTGACCGATCCTGCACCGGCGCACGATGTGCGCGCGGTGTTGCGGATCCGGGCGTTCCGGCGGCTGTGGATCGCGTTCGGGCTGTCCAGTCTGGGCGACTGGATCGGTCTGCTGGCGTTGACCGCGATGGCGAAGTCGTTCGCGGGTGACGACTACCAGGCGGCGAACTTCGCGATCGGCGGCGTGCTCTTCCTGCGCGTGCTGCCCGCGCTGGTGATGGGCCCGGTGGCCGGCTGGATCGCGGACCGGCTCGACCGGCGCTGGACGATGATCCTCGGCGACCTGATCCGGGCCGCGTTCTTCGTCAGCATCCCGCTCGTCGGCACGCTGACCTGGGTGCTGGTGGCCACGGTGCTGATCGAGATCGTCAGCCTGATCTGGGGTCCGGCCAAGGATGCGAGCGTGCCGAACCTGGTGCCCCGGCACCGGCTGGAGGCGGCCAACCAGCTCAGCCTGATCACGACGTACGGAACGGCGCTGCCGGCCGCGGTCATCTTCACCGCGATCACCCTGGTTTCCCGCTGGGCCGGCGACTTCGCCATCGACCTGGCTGTGTACGTGAACGCCGCGACCTTCGTCATCTCGGCCTTCGCGATCGTGTCGGTCGCCGAGATCGGCCGCGCCATCCACGAGCACGAGGACCACCCGACCGTGTGGCGGACCATGGTCGAGGGCTGGTCCTACGTCACCGGTACGCCGGTGGTCCGCGGTCTCGTGGTCGGGATCTCCGGAGCGTTCGCGGCCGGCGCGGTCGTGATCGGCCTCGGCCGCACGTATGTCGAGGGTCTCGGGGCCGGCGATCCCGGGTACGGCGTGCTGTTCGGCGCTGTCTTCGGTGGTCTCGCGCTCGGCATGGGGTTCGCGCCGCGGCTCTTCTCCGGCCTGTCCCGGCGCCGGCTGTTCGCCGCCGGCCTGGTAGGTTCCGGCATCTGCCTGGCCGGGTTGGCTCTGATCCAGCAGATCGAGATCGCCACGATGATCGCGATCCTGCTCGGATTCTGCGCCGGCGCCTCCTGGGTCTCCGGCTACACGCTGCTCGGCCTCGAGGTCCCGGACGCGGTTCGCGGGCGGACGTTCGCCTTCGTCCAGTCCGCCGTACGCACGGTCCTTGCGGTCACGCTGGCGATCGCGCCGTTCGCCGCGGGCGCGATCGGCCGGCACACGTACACGGTCGGCGGCAGGTCGGTCACCTACAACGGCGCCTCGATGACGATGCTGATCGCCGCGATCCTGGCCGGCGTGATCGGCCTGGTCGCCTGGCGGCAGATGGACGATCGACCGGGAGTCCCGTTCTGGCGCGACGTACGCCGTAGTTTCGGTAAGACTCCAGGTGTGTACCCGACCACGGGACTGTTCATCGCTCTCGAAGGTGGCGAGGGGGCCGGCAAGTCGACCCAGTCCGCGCTGCTGGTGGAGTGGCTGAAGGAGCAGGGGCAGCAGGTTCTGCTGACGCGTGAGCCCGGCGCGACCGACCTCGGCAAGACGCTGCGGCAGATCGTTCTCGACCCGGCCACCGGTGACATCTCGCACCGCGCCGAGGCGCTGATCTACGCCGCCGACAAGGCCGAGCACGTGGACTCGGTGATCAAACCCGCGCTCAAAGCCGGTGCGGTCGTCATCACGGACCGGTACGTCGACTCCGCGCTGGCGTACCAGGGCTCCGGGCGGGACCTGGACCTGACCGACGTGGAGCGGGTGAACCGCTGGGCGACCGACGATCTCCGGCCGAACCTCACCATCCTGCTCGACCTTCCCCCGAAACACGGCCTCGGCCGGTTCGCCGAACGGGACCGCATCGAGGCGCAGTCCCACGACTTCCACGAGCGGGTCCGGAACGCCTTCCTCGAGCTCGCTGCCGCCGAACCCCAGCACTACCTGGTCCTGGACGCCTCCCAAGACCGCGACGACATCGCCAAACAGATCCGCGCCCGACTCCAACCCATTCTCCCGAAGGTGACCTGATGAGTGTCTGGGACGACTTGGTCGGGCAGGAGCCGGCGGTCGCCGTACTGAAGAGGGCGGTGGCTGGGGCCGAGGCCGGGATGCGGGGCGAGACCGGTGCCGCCGTGGCCGGGATGACGCATGCGTGGTTGATCACCGGGCCGCCTGGATCGGGCCGGTCGAATGCCGGCCGGGCGTTCGCGGCTGCTCTGCAGTGCCACAACCAAAGCTGCGGCGAGTGCAACGAGTGCCGTACGGCGCTCAGCGGTGCGCACCCGGATGTGTCGTTGATCCGGACCGAACTGCTCTCGATCCGGGTCAGCGAGGTCCGCGAGCTGGTCCGCCGGGCCGCGATGAGCCCGACCCAGGGCCGGTGGCAGGTGATGGTGGTCGAGGACGCGGATCGATTGACCGAGCAGGCCGCCGACGCGCTGCTGAAGAGCATCGAGGAGCCCGCGCCCCGGACGGTTTGGGTGCTGTGCGCGCCGACGGTGGAGGACGTCGTACCGACGATCCGGTCGCGCTGCCGGCTGCTGGTGCTGCGGACACCGCCGGCAGCGGCGGTCGCGGAGATGCTGACCAACAAGCTGGGTGTGGATTCGGAGCTGGCCGGGTTCGCGGCGCGGGCGGCGCAGGGTCACATCGGCCGGGCGCGGGCGCTGGCACGGGACGAGGAGGTGCGCGACCGGCGGAACAAGGTGCTGGAGGTTCCGTTCGCGTTGCGTGATCTCGGGGCCTGCCTGAAGGCTGCGCAGCAGTTGGTCGATGCGGCCAAGGTGGAGGCCAAGGCCAGCGCCGAGAAGGTCGACGAGAAAGAGCGGGCCGCGCTCGAGCAGGCGCTCGGCGTCGGGACCAAGGGCGCCAAGCCGCGCGAGGCGAACGCCGCGCTGAAGGAGCTCGAGGATCAGCAGAAGGCACGCGCCAAGCGCTGGGAACGGGACGTGCTCGACCGGTCACTCGTCGATCTGATGGCGCTCTACCGGGACGTGCTGGTGGTGCAGACCACCGCCGGCACCGAGCTGATCAACGCCGAACTGCGCCGCGACATCGAGCAGTTCGGTGGCCGAACCACGCCTGAACAAACGATTCGCAGGATTGACGCGATCGCCGCCTGCCGGGAGGCCATCGAGGCCAACGTCGCACCGCTGCTCGCGCTCGAGGCGATGACCGTTTCGCTGTTCGAGGGACGGAACGACGGCCCGCATGTGCCGCGCCGTGTCCTGCGATAAACGCTGCGTTACGCGCTGAGACAGGCGTCCGATTACTGGGCAGCGGGTGTAACACCGAGACCGGCCGGTCCGATGACTTGGTGTCCGGGCAAAACAGAACGCTCGGCCCATTTGCCGAACGGACCCGCATGAGCCAGCCGCCCCCACCGACCCAGCCTGCGAGGCCCTCGCTGCCGCCGGCTGAGTCTTGGCTGGACGGCGTACCGACTCCGGCGCAGCAGCGGCAGGACCGGTATGCCCTTGCCGCGTTCGTGACCAGCCTGCCCGGACTGGTGCCGATCGCAGTGGTGCTGGCCGGGGTCGCGTTACGCCGGATCAAGCGGACCGGTGGCCGCGGCAAGCGGCTGGCGTACGGCGCTCTGGTAGTCAGCCTGTGCTGGGTGATCGCGATCGGTGTGGCGGTCGCCCTCGGCCTGGACGGCGAGCGCCGGGCGGGCATCGGCCGGACCGTGTCGATCTCGCAGGTCGAGGTCGGGCGGTGCTTCGACGCGGACCTGGAGGCCGAGGCCTTGCGGGTGGTGCGGATCGCGGACTGCGCGGTCGCGCACACCGGGGAGGCGTACGCGACGGTCCGGGCGAACCTCGCCGGGCTCTCCGCGGAGCAGACCGGGACGGTCGCGACGCAGCAGTGCGCGACCGCCTTCAACGCGTTCGTCGGCAAGCCGTACGAACGGTCCGAGCTGGACATGTACTACGTCGTCCTGGAAGATCGTGCTGTTGCTGACGGCAACGTCCTGTGCCTGCTGGGCATGCCGGGACTGCGGCTGAGCGGTAGCATGCGCGGATCGCAGCGGTAGTACCCGCGGGGGGAATGTGACTCAGCCACCATCCGAACCGGACCCGAACCGGCCACAAGACACACCCAGGTCCTTCCCGACCTATGGCCGCCCGAACCAGCCGCAGGACCCGCAGTCCGGAACCCAGTGGGCGGCACCAGGTCAACCACAACCGCAGTCACAACCTCAACCAGCGCAGCAGCAGCCAGCGCAGTCGCCGTATGGGCAGCCGCCGTACGGGCAACAGGCGGGTGGACAGCAGCAAGGCGGGCAGGCGGCGTATGGGGCGGGGTATGGGCCGGCGCAGTATCCGGCGGCGTACGGGCAACCGCCGGCGGCCTATGGCTACGGATACGGGTATGCGGGGCAGACGGGCGGTACGAACGGGCTGGCGACCGCGGCCCTGGCGACCGGGATCGGTGGCATCTTCGTCGGATTCGCCGCACCGGTGGCGGTCGGCCTCGGGATCGCTGCGCTGGTGCAGCTCAAGAAGCGCCCGGAAGCAGGCCGAGGCATGGCGATCGCGGGCCTGGTGATCGGCTCGCTGACAACACTCGGATACCTCATCCTCTTCGGCGTCCTGATCGCCATCGGCGCCACCGCCGACGACGACTACGGCGCCTCCGGCTCAGGCTCAGGCTCGGGCCCGACGACGTACGTCGACGAGCTGGCCGTCGGCGAGTGTTTCGACGACGGCGACGAAGAGGACGAGGCAATCCGCCGCCCCTGCGCGCAAGCCCACGACGGCGAGATCATCTCGAACATCACCCTCCCCGACGGCCCGTACCCAGGCGACAAGGGCGTCGTCAAAGCCGCGAAGTCCGGCTGTGCAACAGATTTCGCCTCATACATCGGCAACACCGTCGACAAATCCGAGCTGGACCTCGGCTGGTGGACCCCCGACGAAGACCTCTGGAACGACGAAGACCGCCTAGTAGTCTGCGCCGCCTACGGCCCACCCGGCGAAGACCTCACAGGAACCGTCAAAGGCACCAAACGCTAGATCAACCCGGTGACGTGGTCGGTGGAGCTGGGATTCAATCAGGGCGAGATCGTGTCCGGGCAGACTCGGACCCTCTACTGCTCCGGGCAGACCGCGATGGACGGCGACGGCAAGCCCCAGCACGACGGTGAATGGCAGGACAGTTGGCGCTGAGCCTCGACAACTTGGAGGCTGTACTCGGCGAGGCCGGCATGTCACTCGCGGACCTTGTCCGGCTCAACGTCTACACCACCGACGTCGACCTGCTCTTTCAGCAGTACGGCGTACTGGCGTCGCGGATGGGCGCCGCCGGGGTCGCCCCGACCACCACAATGCCCGGAGTGACACGGCTGGCGATCCCCGGCCAGCTGGTCGAACTCGAAGGAACCGCCGTCGCGTGACGTCAACTCGCCGAGCAGCTGGGTGATATCCGGTGCTCAGAATGGTGACGATCGGCGTCTATGGCTTCGACGGTGAGTCCTTCCTGCAGCGACTGCGGGACGCAGACGTCCGCCTGGTGCTCGACGTACGTCAGTGCCGACCTTGCACCGATCGCTGCGGCGCTGCCGGTTGGCGGGGCCGCAGCCCTGTTCTGCGTCGAGCGCGACCCGGAAGCCTGTCACCGCTCCCTGATCGCCCAACGCTTGGCCGACCATCACGACCTCTCCATCGAGCACTTGCGCCCGCCTTCGGCTCCCCACCGGCATTGAGTCGTGGGTTGGGGTCGGCGGAAATCGATCTGCGAGCGCACCTGTTCACGACTCGGCGAATCGCGTGATCGCCAATCGCCACGACTGGACGAAACCGGTGTGCATGGGCGGCTGCTGCGCGAGCGCTCACCTGGTGAGGTTGAGCCAACCACCAGCCCGGGAGCTCGGTGTGGTTGATGAAGCGCGGTAGCGCGCGAGGGCCGGCGGTAGCCGGACATGGATGCGCCGGCGGTGAGCCGGAGGGTGGGTGGGAAGCGCGCGTAGCGGGCGCGACGAGGAGCGGAATGACGAGGAGTGGCTGCGTAGCACGCGGGGGACGACCTCAGGCCAGTACGCTGGCGGCGTGGGCATGGTTATGGCTGTGTCGTTCGAGCGGTATGGGCGGCTCTACTACCTGGACCCCGGCTCGCATCGTCCGCGGGTCGGGGACAAAGTGCTGGTCCCGACCGAGGACGGGCCGGAGGTGGCGGAGTGCGTGTGGGCGCCGCAGTACGTCACCGAGGAGATCGGTGGGCTGCCGCTGTGTGAAGGCATTGCCACCACAGCGGACCTGGATCGCGACGAGCAGAACCGGCAGCGCCGGGCCGACGCGCGGGTGATCGCCAAGCGGACGATCCGGCAGCACGGGCTGCCGATGAAGGTGGTCGGGATCGACTTTGTCGACCGCCGGCCGGACGTGGATCAGCTCGTCATCGTGTACTTCTCCGCCCCGCACCGGGTGGATTTCCGCGAACTCGTGCGGGATCTGGCCCGTGGGCTGCGGGCGCGGATCGAGCTGCGCCAAGTGGGGGCGAGGGACGAGGCCCGGTTGCAGGGCGGGATCGGACCGTGCGGGCGGGATCTGTGTTGCGCGACGTTCCTGAAGGACTTCGAGCCGGTCAGTGTGCGGATGGCGAAGGACCAGGACCTGCCGCTGAACCCGCTGAAGATCTCCGGCGCGTGCGGGCGGCTGATGTGCTGCCTGAAGTACGAGCACCCGCTCTACCAGGAGTTCAACGCAAAGGCGCCGGCGACCGGGACGCAGGTGGAGACCCCCGCGGGTGATGGAGTGGTGGTCGGGCACAACGTTCCGAGCGACACCGTGGTGGTCAGGCTGGCGGCATCCGGCCGGCGCTGCGCGTGCAGCCGGGCAGACGTGTGCTCACCGCGGCAACAGTACGAAGCGTCCAGTACGACGACCCCCGACGCGCCACTGCCAGAGGACCTGGTCGACGTCGTCGTACCGGACGAGCCAGAGACCACAGCACCAGAGACCACAGCACTTGAGACGACAAGGCCCGAGACCACAGAGCCAGTGGCCACGGAGCCCGAGGTGACGCAGGCCGCCGCGGCCGAGACGCCCGAGGAACGGCGTCGCCGCAAGCCGCGCCGGCGCCGCCGCCTGCACCACGACGAGGGAGAAAGCCCGCAGTGAGATTCCGCAGGACGACCGTACTGGTGGCAGCCCTGGCGGTGTTCGCGAGCGGGTGTGGAGTGGCGAGCCGTGCGCAGGACGCGGACGGCGGCGCTCCGACGAGTGGGCCGGCCGGCAACCCGACGAAGGGACCGGCGGGGCCAATTCCGGCCGGGCTGGAGAAGTTCTACCAGCAGCAGCCGGACTGGGAGCGCTGCGGTAACAACCAGCAGTGCGCGACCATCACCGTGCCGCTGGACTACAGCAACCCGACCGGTCAGACCATTGAGTTGCGGGCGCGGAAGGTGCTGGCGCGGGACCGGGCCGGGAAGATCGGCACGCTGTTCATCAACCCGGGCGGGCCCGGCGCCTCCGGGCAGGAGTTCGCCGCCGCGGCCGGGTTCGTGCTCGGCTCGTCGCTGCTGCGCAAGTTCGACGTGATCGGCTGGGATCCGCGCGGCGTCGGGGAGTCCACGCCGGTGCGCTGCCTGGACACCGCCCAGTTGGACAAGTACATCGCCACCGACGGCAGCCCGGACAACGCCGCCGAGATCGCCGACCTGGACAACCAGACGAAGCTCTTCGCGGCCGGGTGCGAGCAGCGCTCCGCCCAGTTGCTGCCGCACGTCTCGACCAAGGACGCCGCCCGCGACATCGACGTACTGCGCGGGATCGTCGGCGATCCGCAGCTGTACTACCTGGGCTTCTCCTACGGCACCTACCTGGGCGCGACGTACGCCGAACTGTTCCCGAAGAACGTCGGCCGGCTGGTGCTGGACGGCGCGGTGGATCCCTCGAAGACCTCCGAGCAGAACAACATCGCCCAGGCGAAGGGCTTCGACGTCGCGCTGGACGCGTTCGCCGAGGACTGCGCGCGGCGGTCCTGCCGGCTGGGCAGCAGCAAGGAAGAGGTACTCGCGAAGGTCGACAAGCTGATCAACGACAGCGACGCGACCCCGCTGCCCGGCGACGGGAAACGGGAGGTGACGCAGGCGCTGGTCGTGCTGGGAATCATCTCCACGCTGTACCGGCAGGACTTCTGGCCGCGCCTCGAGGACGCGGTCCTGGACGGACTGGCAGGGAACGGCGCACGCCTGCTAGCGCTCGCCGACGAGTACACCGACCGCGGTCCGAGCGGGTACGGCGACAACTCGAACGAGGCGATCGTCGCGGTGAACTGTGTGGACCGGCCGGACATCACGTCGGTCGCGCAGGCGCAGGCCGAGGAGCCGGAGTACAAGGCGGCCTCACCGCGGTTCGGGTCGTTCCTGCTCTGGAGCTCACTGTCCTGCGCGAACTGGCCGGTCAAGCCGGAGGGCAAGCCGCACCCGATCAAGGCGGCCGGTGCGAAGCCGATCGTGGTCGTCGGCACCACCCGCGACCCGGCGACGCCGTACGAATGGGCCGTCGGGCTCGCGCACCAGCTGGAGAGCGGCATACTGATTACCCGCGACGGCGACGGTCACACCGGCTACAAGTCCGGCAACGCCTGCGTCGACAGCGCCGTCGAGACCTACCTACTGGAGGGCACGGCCCCGACCGCCGACATCAAGTGTTAGTCAGTTCGGCCGGTTGTCGTTGTCCGTGTCGGACAGGCGGAGGGTGTCGGTGGCGTGCTGGAGGATGGCGCGCAGGCCGGCCTCGTCCTGCGGGCGGCCGCCGACGGTGATCTCGACCGCGGAGCTCTGCCCGCCGTCGGTGGATACCCACCGCGACAGGCCCATCCGCGGCCCGCGCGTCTGGTCGACGTAGGTGTAGATCAGCGTGCCGTTGTCGCGGCTGATCACCTTGAGGTCTCGCTCGTCGATGCTGCGGAGCCGGTTGTCGACCAGCTTGTCCGGGGACTGCTTGCTGCCGCGTGTGTCGAACCGGATCTGCCAGACCCCGGTCGGGTCCAGGAAGCGCGGCCGGGTGCCGTCGTCGGAGCTCTTCCACCCGGTCGGGACTTCGGCCGTCACCGGTGCGCTCGTGCTGCCGAAGGACTGCAGGGAGTACTGCACGGAGTCGGGCTGGAGACCATTGGTCCGGGACGGCGTACTGGGCGCGGGCTGGCTGTTCACGATCCCGGCCGGGGTGTCGTCGCCCGCCAGTGGATTGCCGTTGACGGCGAGCACCGCACCGAAAACGGCGACGCCGACGGTCATTCCCGCCAGCGTCATCACCAGCGCCTGGTGCCTGGGCGTGAGCATCCCCGACCTCGCTTCCCTCTCTCCGGGCCGATTATCCCCGACGAGAGGGGCGTCTCCGCAAACTGCCGCGTACGCTGGCACCTCGTGGACACGCACGACCCCGTTTTCGACCAGGCCCTGCAGCGATATCTCGACGGTACGGCGGAACGCGCCGACCTGAAACTGCTCACCAAACAACTGCTGAAACTTCTTGTTGCGAAGGCCCCCGGACACGCGGTCGAGGTGCGTGTCCCGCCGTACGGCGCGGTGCAGTGCATCGAAGGCCCGCGGCATACCCGGGGTACGCCGGGCGCGGTGGTCGAGCTCCCGCCCGAGCTCTGGATCGACCTGGCCCTCGGCCGCATCCCCTGGTCCGACGCCCGCGCCACCGGGAAACTCCGCGCCAGCGGCGAACGCACCGACCTGAGCTCGTACCTCCCCCTGGTCTGACCACAGCTGAGCCCGCGCCACCCCTGTGGTAGGCGCGGGCTCAGCGATCCGGGGGGTCAGCGGCCGGTCCGGTTCCGGTCCCGGGAAGATTGACGCCTTTGGCAACCAATCGGATCCAGCGTAGGGGCGGCCAGGGGGCGCTCGGTGGGCCTTTCGATCCTGGTGGAAAGGCCGCCGAGCCGCGACGCCCCCAGGACGCCGCGGCTCACTTCGTCTCACGGTAAGGAAAAATAGGTTCATCCCGGTGTTCTGAGGTGTCACTATGTGCCAGTGGCAGCAAGTGTCCGCGCAGGGCTGGCCCGGCTCCGTGTCGATCTGACCCCGTGGCACGGTTCCCGCGACTTCCGCATCCTGCTGGTCTCGGGCTCGGTCTTCTTCCTCGGCGGCATGGTCGGGTACGTCGCTCTGCCGTACCAGCTGTACCAGTTGACCGGATCGAACTTCGCGGTCGGCGCGATGGGGCTGGTGACGATCGCGCCCCTCGTCGTGTTCGGCCTGTACGGCGGCGCCCTCGCGGACCATGTGGACCGGCGGAAGCTGCTGATCGGCACCGGGGTCGCGCAGGTCGCCATCTGCGCGGCACTCCTCGGCAACACGTTGCTCGCCAGCCCACGGGTGTGGCTCATCTACGTCTGTGGCGCCCTGAACGCGATCGCCTCGTCACTGCAGCGGCCTTCGCGGGAGGCCCTCATGCCGCGGGTGGTGCGGCATGAGGAGATCCCCGCCGCGGTCGCGCTCAGCTCGCTGACGATGCAGGTCGGCCAGCTCGCCGGCCCGGCGGTGGGCGGCGTACTGGTCGGATCGGTCGGGGTGACCTGGGCGTTCGCGGTCGAGCTCACCGGGCTGGTGGTCGCGACCGGACTCTATTTCGGGCTGCGTCCGTACAGGACGAGCGAGCACAGCACGCCGCCGAGTCTGCGCGCGATCGGCGGCGGGATCGTCTACGCGTACCGCCGTAAGGACCTGCTCGCCACCTACCTGGTCGACATGGTCGGCATGTTCCTGGCGATGCCGATCGTGCTGTTCCCGGCGTTCGCGACCGAAGTCCTGAAGGAACCGAAACTACTCGGTCTGCTCTACAGCGCGGAGGCTGTCGGGGCGATGTGCGCCAGTCTGACCAGTGGCTGGGCGAAACACATCCACCACCAGGGCCGGGCCGTCGTCCTCGCGACCATGTGCTGGGGTGCCGCGGTCGGAATCGCCGGACTGGCGCCGAATATCTGGTTCGCGATCGCGTTCTTCGCCGTCGCGGGAGCCGCGGACATGGTGTCGGTGCTGTTCCGGTCGGTGATCTGGAACCAGACGATCCCGGATGAGATGCGCGGGCGGCTGGCGGGGATCGAGATGCTCGGCTACTCCCTCGGCCCGCTCGGCGGGCAGGCCCGCTCCGGCCTCGTCGCGGACCTCACCGGTGTCCGGACGGCGATCGTCAGCGGTGGTGCTCTGTGTGTCGTCGGAGTCGTCGCAACCGCCGGCTGGCTGCGTGAGTTCTGGCGGTACGACGCCCGTACCGATGAACACGCGGTCCGGGAAAGGGAACTGCGCACCGCAAGTTAGAGTCGGTCATCATGCGTATCCGCCGGGTTGTGATCACTTGTTTGCTTGCCGTCTCACTGGCGGGCTGCAGTGGTCCAGGGCAGGAGGACGCGCCGAACGTGCCGCCGCTGGTCTCGGTCAGCACGCCTAGCGAGACCCCCTCGGAGACGCCGTCCGAGACCCCTAGCAGCCCGGCCACCTCCAAGGTTGCGGACACGGTGTGCGTGCGGATGGACCAGTCGCTGGTGCAGTCGACGCTCGCGGTGCCGGTGGTGCAGATCCAGCCCAAGCCGATCCCGGCCGAGTTCGGGTTGCCGACGTACGACGTCTGCCAGCTCGGCCTCAGCACCAGCCCGAGCGGGCCGGTCCTGCGGGTCGGGATTTCGGTGCTCCCGGCAACGAAGGCGACGCTGGCGGCGACCCAGAAGGCGTACGCGGCGACGAAGCGTGAGCCGGCCAAGCCCGCGGTCGTAGGCGAGGGTGGGTTCGGGACCAGCACGTTCGTGGTGTTCCTGCTGGGCGGGCGGTTGTACAAGGTCAGCGGACCGCCGGCCACCTTGGCGAAGTACGTCGTACTCGGTCAGGAAGTGGTCCGGCAGGCGCCCGGGTTGCCGGAGGCGCCGCCGCTGATCACGCGGCCGGACTGCGAGCGTGGCTCGTCGGCGGCGGAGAAGGTGATGGGCGCGCCGGCGATGGTCCGCCGGGACGGGCAGACGGCGCTCGGCGATCTGGTGTGCGGGTGGGTCAACCCGACCAGCGTGCTGTCCACGTCTGTACGGCGTAGTCCGAATGCGGAAGCCTTGATGGCGCCGATCCGGAAGGCCGCGACCTCACAGCCGATCCCGCTGGGCGACGAGGGCTACGTCGATATCGCCACCGGCCGAACCACGATCCGCGTCGGCGACGACAAACTCGTGGACCTCGTCCCCCTCCCGGCCCGCGCAGTCGACCCCGACCTGATGACCTCCTTCGCCCTGGCCATGTCCCCGCTCTACACGCGCTAGGTCGCCCGGTACACGTCAGCTGACTTCGGCGATGGTGGCGATGGCTTCGGTGATCTCGGTGGGGGTGCGGGCAGCGTACCCGAGGACGAGGCCGGGGGCGTGCGGGAGTTGGCAGTGCCAGGACAGCGGGTGGGTTTTGATGCCCTTCTGGAGGGCGGCTGCGGCCAGGGCGACGTCATCGGTGGTGTCGTCGAAGGTGATGGTGAGGTGCAGGCCGGCGGCCGCGCCGTGGACGGTTGCTGTGGGCAAGTAGTTGTGGATGGCCCGGACCATCGCGTCGCGGCGGGTTCGGTGGCGGCGGCGGAGGAAGCGGAGCTGGCGTTCGAGTTCGCCGGACTCCATCAGGTGGGCGAGGGTGAGCTGGGGGAGCGCCGCGTTGCCGAGGTCGGCCAGGCGCTTCATCCCGATCAGGGCTTCCTTGTACTGCGGGGGCGGGAGCATCCACCCGATCCGGAGCGAGGGTGCGAGCAGCTTCGACACGCTGCCGGCGTAGATGACCTGATCGGCCAGCATCGCGCGCAGTGCGGGAACCGGGGGACGGTCGTACCGGTGCTCGGCGTCGTAGTCGTCCTCCAGGATCAGCCCGCCCTCGGCGGCCCACTGGATCAGGTCTCGGCGCCGTTCTCCCTCCAGTACGACGCCAGTCGGGAAGTGGTGCGCCGGAGTCGCCATCACCACGTGGGCTGTGGAATCACGGAGTACGTCGACGCGGAGGCCGTTGGCGTCGACGGGGATGGGGACATTGTCGAGACCCCAGTTCTGCAGGTGCTGGCGGGAGCCGAGCGAGCCGGGGTCCTCGACCGCGATCTCGTTGATTCCTTGCTGTTTGAGCACCTGCGCGACGAGGCCGATCCTTGCGAAACCCCCGCCACGATGATCAGATCGTCCGGGTCCGCGCCGACTCCCCGGTTGCGCGCGAGCCAGTTGGCCACCGCTCGCCTCAACGCCGGCGTTCCCGCCGGGTCCCCATACCCGAACGCAGCCGCCTCCAGGTCGTTCAGCACAGCCCGCTCCGCCCGCAACCAAGCACTCCGCGGAAACGCCGCCAGATCAGGCACCCCCGGCGTCAGGTCAATCCGCGCAGGCGCAGCCCGCAGGCTGTCGAACACATCCAACCCAGGCCGCCCAACCACCGCCCCCTCACCATCCCGCCGCCCCCGAAGGCCGTCGGGGTTACCTGTCCTCGTGCGCGCACCCGGCGGTGCGGGTGCGGCAGATGCTGCTACGACCACCGTGCCTGCTCGGCCGCGGCCGGCGACGTGGCCGTCTTCGGTTAGGCGTTGGTAGGACTCGGTGACTACGCCTCGGGAGATGTGGAGTTCGGCGGCGAGGACTCGGGTGGCGGGGAGGCGGGTGCCGAGGGGGAGGCGGCCGTCGGAGATCGCGGCGCGGAGGCGGGCGGTGAGCCAGTCGGCGAGCCCGCCCGGGGGAGCCTCGGCGGGGTTGAGTTGCAGGAAGTCGGCGCCGGCGACCGGTCCATTGGACCTGCCACTTTGGCTTGGTTTGGACCTGTGCACTGGACCATTGTGACGGCACCGTGGAGGTATGGGAACCGACTACGTGCACGGCTACACCCCGGCGGAGACGCGCCGGCTGGCGGACCAGGCGCAGACCCTGGCCGATCTTCTTCACGACGGCACCAGCTACCCAGCAGGCAGCCGGGTCCTCGAAGCGGGCTGCGGAGTCGGCGCACAGACCATGCAACTCGTCACCCGCAGCCCCGGCATCGACCTCGTCTCCGTCGACATCTCCGAGGAATCACTTGCGCAGGCAAAAGCCCGCGTCGCGGCGACAGCCCCGGACGCCCGCGTCGACTGGCGGCACGCGGACCTGCACGACCTCGCCGACGAGCAGTTCGACCACGTCTTCCTCTGCTTCGTGCTCGAGCACCTGCCGAATCCGCACCACGCCCTCACCCGCCTACGCCGGCACCTGAAACCCGGCGGCACCATCACCGTCATCGAGGGCGATCACGGATCGGCGTTCTTCCACCCGCGCAGTACGGCGGCGCAGGCAGTGATCGACTGCCTCGTGAACCTCCAGGCCGAGGCCGGCGGCGACGCACTGATCGGCCGCCGACTGCAGCCGCTCCTCGAGAAGGCCGGGTACGACGACGCCCGCGCCCGACCGTGCACCGTGTACGCCGACGAGACCCTCCCGCACCTGGTCGACGGCTTCACTCGCAAGACGTTCATCGCGATGGTCGAGTCGGTCCGCGAACGCGCGGTCGCCGCCGGGATGCGTACGCCGGCCGAGTGGGCGGCCGGGATCCGCGACCTGGAGAAGTCCGCGGAATCCGGCGGCACCTTCCACTACACGTTCTTCAAAGCGACGGGACGGACATGATCACCTTGCTGGCGTTCGTCGTACTCATCTGCCGCGCGCTCAACCGCAACCAGCGGCGACAGCTCCGGACCATATCGGCCAACGGCGTACCCGATCGCGATCTGGAACGGCTGGTTGCCGACCTGCGTGCATTGAGCTGACCAGTTCATGAACACCTGGTAAACAAGAGTATGGCACCGACTGAGCAGCTCGAGATCGAGACGAAGTACGACGTCAGCGAGGACGCGAGTCTGCCGCCGCTGCACGAGCTGCCTGGGGTCGCGAGTATGGCGCAACCGGTCGAGCTCGACCTGGAGGCCGTGTACTACGACACCGCCGAGCTGGACCTGGCCGCCAACAAGGTGATCTTGCGCCGACGTACCGGCGGCGAGGACGACGGCTGGCATGTGAAGTTCCCGAAGTCGTCGGGTGAGCGGCTCGAGGTCCACCATCCGCTCGGCCGATCGGTGCGCAACGTGCCGATCGCGGTCGTCCGCACGGTGCGGGTGCACGTCCGCGACCAGGACCTGGCTCCGGTCGTAACGTTGAGCACCAAGCGCGTCGTGCATCGCCTCCTGGACAAGGACGGTGAGGTACTCGCGGAGCTCGCCGACGACCGCGTCACCGCCACGGCCGCGGACGGCGAGCCGCAGAGCTGGCGGGAGTGGGAGGTCGAGCTCGTCGGCGGGGACAAGTCGATCCTGGTCGCCGCTGACGAGCTGCTGCGGTCCGCCGGCGCCGAACCGGCCGCCGGCCCGAGCAAGCTGGCGCGAGCGCTGGGCGACCGCGTCCCGGCGACCGACGAGCTGGTCATGCCCAAGAAACCCAGGACCTCGGACGTGTTCCGTGCGTACGCCGGCGCCCAGGTGCAGGCGATCCGCGAGCGGGACCCCGAGGTACGGCGTGATGTCCCCGACTCGATCCACAAGTTCCGGGTGGCGACCCGGCGACTGCGGTCGGCACTGGCGACGTACCGGCCGGTCGTGGACCGCGAGGCCGGGGACGAGATCCGGGCCGAGCTCAAATGGCTGGCCGGCGAGCTCGGGGTCGCGCGCGACGCCGAGGTGCAGCGCGAGCACTTCGCGGCCGAGGTCGCGGAGCAGCCGGTCGAGCTCGTGATGGGCCGCGTCGCCGGCCGCATCGACGACCACCTTCGCGGCGTCTACAAGGAGGGCCGCGCGGGCGCGCTGGCCGCGCTGGAGAGCGAGCGCTACTTCCGGCTGCTGGACACGCTCGACGAGCTGATCGCCAAGCCTCCGCTGACCGGTGACGACCGCAAGGCCGCCAAGCAGCTCCCCGACCTCGTCGACCACGACTGGCGCCGGATGCGCAAGGCCGTCCGCCGCGCCCAGTCCGCCGAGACCACTTCCGAGCAGGACCACGAGTTCCACGAGGTCCGCAAGGCCGCCAAACGACTCCGGTACGCCGCGGAGTCCGCCGTACCGGTCCTGGATGACGCCGCCACCCTCGCCGCGCGCGCCGAGGAAGTCCAGGAGGTTCTGGGCGAACACCAGGACAGCGTGGTGTCCCGCGACCTGCTCCGCGAACTCGCCATACAGGTCCACCTCGGCGGCGGCAACGCCTTCACCTTCGGCCGCCTGCACGCCGCCGAAGAACTCCGCGGCACCCGCTCCCGAGACGCCTTCCTCGAACTCTGGCCCACCCTCAAGTTCCACTGACACGAAAGACGGGCCCGGCCGGGTGGCCGGGTCCGTCTATCGGGGTGGGGCTGTCAGGCAGGTTCGCGTCGGATCAGCAGGGCCTGCCTGACAGGTCTTCAGTGTTGAACGGCCTTCTCGGCGCCGGCGCCGGTGAGGGAGCGGACCTCCATCTCGGCGAACTTGTCGACGTCGACCGGCTCCTTGCTGGTGACCGTGCCGAGCCAGCCGAGCAGGAACGCCAGCGGGATCGAGATGATGCCGGGGTTGTCCAGCGGGAACCAGTGGAAGTCGATGCTCGTGTCGGTGATCATCGACAGGCTGGCACCGGTCTTGGCGTCGACCTTGCCGGAGACGACCGGGCTGAACGCGATCAGGATGATCGCCGAGCCCAGACCGCCGTAGATGCTCCACAGTGCCCCGCGGGTGTTGAACCGCCGCCAGAACAGCGAGTACAGGATGGTCGGCAGGTTCGCACTGGCCGCGACCGCGAACGCCAGTGCCACCAGGAAGGCGATGTTCTGGCCGTTGGCGAAGATGCCGCCGATGATCGCGACCAGACCGATCACGACCGCGGTGTACCGGGCCACCCGGACCTCGCCGTCGCCGCTGATCTGGCCCTTCTTGATGATCTGGCCGTAGACGTCGTGGGCGAACGACGTACTCGCGGTGATCGTCAGGCCGGCCACGACCGCCAGGATGGTGGCGAAGGCGACCGCGGAGATGACGCCGAGCAGGAGCTCACCGCCGAGCTCGAACGCCAGCAGCGGTGCGGCCGAGTTCGCCTTACCCGGGGCGGCCTTGATCCGGTCCGGGCCGACGATCGCGGCAGCGCCGTACCCGAGCACCAGGGTGAACAGGTAGAAGATGCCGATGATCCAGATCGCCCAGCTCACACTGCGCCGGGCCTCCTTGGAGTTCGGCACGGTGTAGAACCGCATCAGGACGTGCGGCAGACCCGCCGTACCCAGCACGAGTGCGAGGGCGAGCGAGATGAAGTCCAGCTTGCTGATCCCCGTTGCGCCGTACTGGAGACCCGGGTTGAGCAGCTTCTCGCCGGCTGCCGGGCTGTTGTCGACGGCTGCACCGAGCAGACTGGACAGGTTGAACGTGTACTTCGCCAGCACCCAGAGCGTCATGATGCCCGCCCCGATCACCAGCAGGACGGCCTTGATGATCTGCACCCAGGTGGTGCCCTTCATGCCGCCGACCAGTACGTAGGTGATCATGATCGCGCCGACCACGGCGATCACGATGCTCTGCCCGGTCCGGCCGGAGACACCGAGCAGCAGAGCGACCAGACCCCCGGCGCCGGCCATCTGCGCCAGCAGGTAGAAGAAGCAGACGCCGAGGGTCGAGATCGCGGCCGCCATCCGGACCGGCCGCTGCTTGAGCCGGAACGAGAGTACGTCGGCCATCGTGAAGCGGCCGGTGTTCCGGAGCAGCTCGGCGACCAGCAGCAGGGCGACCAGCCATGCCACCAGGAAGCCGATGGAGTAGAGGAAGCCGTCGTACCCGTTCAGGGCGATCGCACCCGCGATGCCCAGGAAGGATGCGGCGGACAGGTAGTCGCCGGCGATCGCGATGCCGTTCTGCGGGCCGGTGAAGGACCGTCCGCCGGCATAGAAGTCGGCCGCGGTCCGGTTGTTCCGCGAGGCCCGCAGGACGATCGCCAACGTGGCGACCACGAACAGCGCGAAGATGACGATGTTGACGGTCGGGTTGCCGATATCGGTTGCCAGCGGCAACATCAACGGGGCGGTCACTGCTCGTCTCCCTCGATCTGGTGGCGCAGCGTCTCGGCGTCCGGATCGAGTCGGCGGTCGGCCCAGCGCACGTAGCTCATCGTGATGGCGAACGTCGACACGAACTGGCCGAGCCCGAACAGCAGGGCCACGGTGATGTTTCCGCCGACCTTGTGCGACATGAAGTCGTGCGCGTAGGCGGCGAGCAGGACATAGACGAAGTACCACACCAGGAACAGCGCGGTCATCGGGAACACGAAGTTCCGGAACCTGCGACGCAACTCGGAGAAGTCCGGCGACAGCTGGACATCTCGGTACGTCGTCAGGTCCGGATCGCGCGTGTCAGACATCGCGTGACCTCCAGACGGGGGATCAGGCCGGGCGGTGGGCCGGCAGGGGCTGCTGCTGGTCCGTACTGTGGTCCGGGTCACGCTCGATCGACAGTACCCGCACGCAACGAGCGCTCAGCGGACCACACCAGTCGACCGGTGGATCACTGATCTGCGGCAAGCGGTAGGAAACAGACGATGAGCGGTCTCACCGTTGGGGAAGACCGCGATCCACGTCGACGGCCTCCGGGGTGTGGAGCCGGACCATGCTGCGGGCGGTGCCGGCCGGGATGCGGTCGGGGGTCAGCTTCGAGACCACGATCACGGTGAGAAACGCGAGTGGCATCGTCCACGCGGCCGGCTGGCCGACGAGCGCTCGCGGCCAACCGCCCGACGGCGCGCCGATCACGTTGACCAACGCGGCCGCGCTTGCCGCGATCCCGCCGACCACCAGCCCGGCGGCGGCCCCGGTCGTGGACATCCGACGCCACCAGATCCCCAGCACCAGCAGCGGGCAGAACGTCGACGCGGCCACCGCGAACGCGAGCCCCACGGTGTCCGCGAGACTCAGCGCACCGGTCACCGTGAACGCCAGGTACGGCACGGTCATCGAGAGCAGCGCCGCGATCCGGAAGCTGTTCACCGCCACGTAGTCACCGCCGGTCCACCGATGCAACCGGCTCCGCAACAGGTCCTGATCGATCACCCCGGCGATCGCGACCGTCAGCCCGGACGACGTCGACAGGAACGCCGCGAACGCGCCCGCAGCCACCAGCGCACCGAGCAAATCCCCTGCTGTACCAGGGAAAACCTCCCCGGGGAGCTTGAGTACGACGGTGTCCGCGCCACTGTTCACCAATTCAGGCGCGAAGGTCCGGCCGAGGACGGCGTACATGGGCGGGAACAAGTAGAAGAGGCCGAGCAACGCCAGTACGACGACCGTCGTACGACGTGCCGCCCGTCCGTCCGGGTTCGTGTAGAACCGGACCAGCACGTGGGGCAGGCCCATGGTTCCGAAACAAAGGGCCAAGAGCAACGAATACGTCGCGTACAGCGGGTGGTCACGGCCGCCGGCCCTGGACAGCGGCTCGGCCCACTCCGCCGCCGCGCCCTGGAGAGAATCGAGTACGCCGGCCGGATGGCGCCAGGTCATCAGGATGACGAAGATCGGTGTCGCCAGAGCGGTGAGCTTCAGCCAGTATTGGAAGGCTTGCACGAAGGTGATCGAGCGCATGCCACCCGCGGCGACGTTGATCACGACGATTACCGCGACGATCGCGGCTCCGACATATGTGGGTGCGCCGGTGACGGTCTGCACGGCCAGACCGGCGCCGTGCAACTGGGGAAGCAGATAGAGCGTTCCGATCCCGACGACCAGGCCGGAGCAGATGCGGCGAACTATCGGAGACTCGAAGCGGGTCTCGGCGAAGTCGGGCAAGGTATAGGCGCCTGACCTTCTGAGTGGGGCCGCAACGAGCACGAGCAGCATCAGGTAGCCGACGGTGTAGCCGACCGAGAACCACAGCATGTCAGCGCCGTTGACCAGCACCAGTCCGGCCACACCGAGGAACGACGCCGCCGACAAGTACTCGCCGCTGATCGCGGACGCGTTCCAGCGCGGGGTGACCGCGCGGCTCGCGACGTAGAAGTCGCTTGTGGTCCGGGAGATCCGCAGCCCGAACAGGCCGATCCCGATCGTTGCCACGATCACCAACCCGATCGCGGTCAAGCTCATCGCCGGCGACATCTACTGCCGCCCGACGAACTCGGTGAACTCGGTCTCGATCCGCTCGGCCTTGCGGACATAGATGCGCGCGGCAACATAAACCACGGGATAGACCGCGACGCCGAGCAGCAGCCAGGGCAGCGGCAGGCCGAGAACGGACAGCGTGCGGGTCGGCGGGACCAGGTAGAACAGCAACGGGATGCTGCCGAGGACGAGGAGAACGCCGCCGATCACGGCCAGCGTGAGCCGGAGCTGGGACTGGATCAGCGAGTGCATGTAGATCTCGCCGAGCCGGGTCTGCTCGTCGATCTCGCGCGTACCGGTGGGGATGATCGGTCGCCGGGCGGCGCTGGTCCGCGGGCTGGTGACCCGGACTCTCCGCGGGCCTTCCGGCGTACTCACGTCATCCGCGCAAGGAGGTCGAGCGGACCAGGAGGTCGCGCAGCTCGCGGGTGTGGCGCCGGCTGACCGGAAGCCAGTCGTCACCGACCCGGACCGCGCAGCGGCCGCCGTCGACGCGCATCTCGTCCACGTGGGCGAGTGCGACCAGTGTGCTGCGGTGGATCCGGGTGAAGCCCACGTCGCGCCAGCGCTCCTCGAGCGTGCTGAGCGGGATCCGGACCAGGTGCGAGTTCTGGCCGGTGTGCAGGCGGGCGTAGTCACCCTGGGCCTCGACGTACCGGACCGTCGACCGCTTGACCCAGCGGGTCACGCCGGCCAGTTCGACCGGGATCGTTTCGTCCTCGGTCTCCTCGGGAGTCTGCAGTGCGGCCGGTGCGCCCTGGGTGACCACCCGGCGGACCGCCTCGGCCAGGCGTTCGGCCCGGACCGGCTTCATCACGTAGTCGGTCGCTTCGAGGTCGAACGCCGCCACCGCGTGCTCGTCGTACGCGGTGACGAAGACGATCTGCGGTCGGCTCTTGAACCTGGTCAGCACCCTGGCCAGGTCGATGCCGTCCAGGCCGGGCATCTTGATGTCGCAGAACACCACGTCCAGGTCGGACTCGTGCAGGATCTTCAGCGCGTCCGGACCATTCGAGGCGGTCTGGATCGACCCGATCCGGGGGTCCTGCTCCAGCAGGTACACCAGCTCGGCCAGGGCGGGCTGCTCGTCGTCGGCAACCAGCGCCCGCAGCGGAGTGTCGGCCATGGCTTCACACTAAGGGGACGCGTAGACCTTGGGCACCACCTGGTGTCAGGACAGCATGCGTGGTGCGTGGTCGGGCTGGTGTTCCCAGCGCAGCCTGCTCGAGCCATAGCCCGCGGCGTGCACACCGTCGTGGCCGCGGGGACGACGGCAGTAGTAGTAGGGCGAGTACAGGTCCTTGCACGAGTCCTGATGGCTCGTGTAGGCGAACTCGAGATCCAGTCGGCTGTCGCTGCTCATGAGACGTCGCTCCCGTAACGGTCTGCCCCCAATCCGCAGTATCGCCCGGGAGTGGTGAACCTGGCGACGGGAGCCGGGTCGGAGCCCAGCTCCCGTCGGTCTGCCCGGCTACTTGATCAGTCCGTGCGGATCGAGCACGTACTTGCGGGCCGCGCCCTGGTCGAACTCGCGGTAACCCTCCGGTGCCTGGTCCAGCGGGATCACGGTCGCGTTCACGTTCTTCGCGATCTGTGTCCGGTCGTGCAGGATCGCCTGCATCAACTGGCGGTTGTACCGCATTACCGGGCACTGGCCGGTCATGAACGCCAGCGACTTGGCCCAGCCGAGGCCGAGCCGGATCGACAGTGAACCGGTCTTCGCGGCTTCGTCGGAGGCCCCGGGATCACCGGTGACGTAGAGTCCCGGAATGCCGACCGCGCCACCGGCACGAGTGACATCCATGACCGTGTTCAGCACCGTCGCCGGCCGCTCGGACTGGGCGTCGGAGCCGTGGCCGTGCGCCTCGAACCCGACCGCGTCGATCGCGCTGTCGACCTCCGGCGCACCGAGGATCCGCTCGATCTGGTCCCTCGGATCCCCTTCGGACACATCGATCGTCTCGCAGCCGAAGCTGCGGGCCTGCTCGAGGCGTTCCTTCTGCAGATCCGCCACGATGACGACCGCCGCGCCGAGCAGGAACGCCGACGTCGCCGCGGCGAGGCCGACCGGCCCTGCCCCGGCGACGTAGACCGTCGACCCCGTCCCGACTCCCGCGGTGACCGCGCCGTGATACCCGGTCGGGAAGATGTCCGACAGCATCGCGAGGTCACGGATCTTCTCCAGCGCCTGGTCCTTGTCGGGGAACCTCAGCAGGTTCCAGTCGGCGTACGGCACCAGCGCGTACTCCGCCTGGCCGCCGACCCAGCCGCCCATGTCGACGTACCCGTACGCCGAGCCCGGCCGGTCCGGGTTCACGTTCAGGCAGACTCCGGTCTTGCCCTCCTTGCAGTTGATGCATCGCCCGCAGGCGATGTTGAACGGAACCGACACCAGGTCGCCGACCTTGATGAACTCGACGTCCCGGCCGACCTCCACCACCTCACCGGTGATCTCGTGGCCGAGCGCGAGCCCGGGCGGTGCCGTCGTCCGGCCGCGCACCATGTGCTGGTCGCTGCCGCAGATGTTGCTGGCCACGACCTTCAAGATCGCACCGTGCGGAATCTGCCGCCCGACGTTCGCGGGATTGACTCCCGGACCGTCTTTGAGCTCCAGGGTCGGGTAGTCGATCGTCTCGACCGCCACGTCACCTGGTCCCTTGTAAATAACTGCCCTGTTCCCTGGCACGAGTGATGCTCCTCTCCAGGACGTTCCACCGCAGTGGACGTGCGATATCGCTACCGCGGGCCGTGACCGCCCCCGAGAAGGCGATCCAGTCGTCGCCTGCCCCGCCCAGGTGAATCCCGTCCCAGGCGATGGCCGCCCGGACGCGCAAGACCAACGCCGTAAGGGGATCGAGTTCGACGTTAGTAGCCGCCCTCCGCACGGTCAACGACGGGCGTGTCATCCGGACGCGTGCACTCCTGAGGAGTACTTGGGGATTCGGAAAGTCACCTTGGTGCCCGCGTCCACCGCGGTCTCCACGACCAGGCCGTACGCGTCGCCGTACACCTGGCGCAGCCGCGCGTCGACGTTGCCGAGGCCGACGGAGTCGTTGCCGGTCTCGCCCGACAGCGCGGCCCGGATGATCTCCGGGTCGCTGCCGGCGCCGTCGTCCTCGACGCTGATCTCGGCCTCATTGATCCGGTCCCGGGCGTGGATCGTGATCCGGCCGACCCCGGTGGTGCCTTCCAGCCCGTGCCGTACGGCGTTCTCCACCAGCGGCTGCACGACCAGGAACGGGATGACCACCGGCAGTACCTCGGGCGCGATCAGCAGCGACACTTTGAGCCGATCGCCGAACCGGGCCTGCTCCAGGACCAGATAGCGCTCCACATTGCGCAGCTCGTCGGCCAGCGTGGTGAACTCACCGCCACGCCTCAGCGCATAGCGGGAGAAGTCCGCGAACTCCAGCAGCAGCTCGCGCGCTCGCTCCGGATCGGTCCGGACGAACGACGCGATCGCGGCCAGGGCGTTGTAGATGAAGTGCGGGCTGATCTGTGCCCTCAGCGCGCGCAGCTCGGCCTCCATGGCCCGGGTGCGCTCCTTGTTGAGCTCTGCCAGCTCCACCTGGCCGGAAACCCAGCGGGCCACCTCTTCGGTGGCCCGGACCAGTGCGGCGGATGAGCGGATGCTGTACGCGACCAGTACGGCGACCACTCGCTCCTCGGTGACGATCGGCGCGACCACCGCCGTACGGATCGGGCACTGCGGATCGCTGCAGGCCACGTCGTTGGCGCCGAGTACCGCCGTACGACCGGACCGGAGCGTCGGTGCGGCCAGGGCCTTCGCGTCGCCGCGGTGGTTGCTCTCGTAGGGGCCGCCGACCCCGTCCCACGCCAGTACGCCGGAGGAGTCGCAGATGGCGATCGCCGCCGTACCGAGGAGGTCTCTGAGGTGGCGGCTCGCCTTTCCGGCCGCGGCGGGCGTCAGGCCCTCGCGCAGGTGGGGAGTGGCCAGCGAGGCGGTATGCAGGGTCGCATACGTCGCCTTGTCAGCCGGAGTCCCGAAATGCTTCCGCCGCCGCGCGAACACCCCTTGACGGTAGCCGGTCAACCCTCCGCGCGTGGCCTGAACGCTTCCAATGCCTCGGTGTCGGAGTAGTTGGTCAGCAGATATTCCGCCACCCAGTCTTCCCGGCCCGGGTACGTCGACTCGGCGACGATCCGCTCCGCAGCCTTCACCGTGTCGAGTGGTGCCCGTCGTAGTTGCACCCCATCCGGCGTCACCAGCGCCCAGCTGGGCCCAGGAGCGCCGTACGGCATCCCGACGCTCCCCGCGTTGACCACCAGCCGCCGATCCACCTGCCGGGCGAACGGCATATGCGTATGCCCACAGACGACTGTGCGGATGTTTGCAGGCACTCCGCTGAACACGGTGGCCCACCGCGAGATCGGACTGTCCACGAGGACCATCTCTTCATCATCCCGGGGAGTCGCATGGCAGAACAACGCGTCCCCGATCGTCACCGTGGTCGGCAGACCAGCCAGCAGCTCCACCTGATCCGCCCGCAACTCCCCAGCGGCCCATGGACTCACCGCATCCGGCGCCTCCCCGTCGAACTGCCCGCGAGCCATCTCCACAAGCTCCCGATCCGCGTTCCCCCGAACCCACACCACCCGTTCACCCAGACGGGTCAGCAAGTCCAACGTCTCCACCGGCTGCGGCCCACTGGCAATATCCCCCGCCAGCACAATCACCTCCGCCGCCAGCACGTCCCCCTCCGCCAGCACAGCCTCCAACGCCGGCAAAACCCCATGCACATCAGCCAACACCGCAACCGTCGCCATGCTCGCAGTCTCCCCCGAAACCCCCACAAACACAGGGGGGCTCTGCTCAGAGCAGATCAGCTGCCGATCAGGAGATTGCCTTTCTCGAGCGGTGTGGCGAGCTCGCAGGCGCCGGTGGCGATCGTGCAGCGGATGATCGAGGCAGGACTCTCCTGACCGTTGTCGGCGAGGATCAGCAGGTGCTGGTCGTCCTCGGCGACCGTCTGCCGGAAGACGCCGGACCACTCGTGGATCAGGGTCCCGGTCTTCGCGTCCAGGGCAGCTGCGATGCCGTCGCCGTACCCATCGCGGTAGAACGGGCCCGCGATCGCGGTGGCGCCGTCCCGGGTGAAGCCGTCGACCTGGTACTCGCAGGTGCGGAACAGCCTCTTGCCGCTCGCCAGCGAGACGACGCTGGTGCAGCTGTTGTAGTCGTTCAGGGTGGTCAGCGACGCGGCCGTCGTACCGTCGCCGGACACCGCGGTCGGCTTCGGAACCGTCTTGACCTCGGTCGCCTTCGAGCCACCCGGGATCCACTCGTAGAGGGTCCAGATGCTGGAGGCCTCCTCGTCGGAGGCCTGGAAGTAGACCTTGCCGTTGACGTAGCCGATCATGCTCGCGTTCCAGACGTCCGGCACGGTGAGCTTGCGGACGGTCTCTTGCTCCGCGTAGATGGTGGTCCCCGGCTTCTGCTGACCCGTGTCGGACACGAGGGTGGCGAGGTAGGCGGCCGCCGTCCCGTCCTCGGTGGTGACGACCCCACTGATGTTGGGAGTTCGCCGCAGGACGGCGCCGTCCGAGCCGATGGTCAGCATCTCGGTGGTGTTGTCCTGTGTACTCACGATCGCCAGAACCGACTGGCGCAGCCGGGCGACCGCCTGGATGTCCCCGGTCCCCGGGACCTTCACCCCCTGGCCGGCTCCACCACGGACCGTCCGACCGGTCAGGTAGGCGACCTGAGGGGCTCGGCCTTGCGAGAGCTTCGCCAGCTTGACCTCGGACTTCACCGGACCGGCCTTGGTGGGGGTCTTTACCGGCGTCTTCGACGGTGCCGGCGTCGGAGTCGCGGTCGTCGTCGGAGTGGGTGTGGTGCTGGGCGTGGGGGACGGGGAAGTGGAGAGGGGGGCGGCTTCGGCTTCGGTGGCGTTGGTGCCTTGGCGGTGGGCGAGGGCGCCGCCGGTGGCTATGGCGGCCACAGCGACGGCTCCGACGAGGGCGATCAGGCGCCCGTTCTTCTGCCGCATCAGCGGACTCCTAACGTCATGACCCGAGCAGAAGCGGTTCGGGGGACAGGGGTGTGGCCAGCTCGCACTGGTTGGTGCTGACCGTGCAGCGGACCACGGCCGCACGGGATTGGGGATCTTGTTTGTCGTTCCACAGCAGGAGGACACCGGTCTGGCTGCGCGGTTCCCGGGCAGCCGCCAGCAGGCCGCCGCCCGCGACCGCACCGACCGCAACCGCGGCCACCGCAGCCACCAGCGGCCGGTTCTTCGCTGCCACCCGTACCGTCTCCATCACCGTTTGAGACGCTCAAAGATGTCCGTTTGTTCTCTCCGACGAGCGAGTCGCAGGAAGGATCGAGCATAATTGCGCCATGGACCAGCCACCGCGGATCGGCCGGTACTCCCTGGTCCGCCGGGTGGGTGCCGGTGGTTTCGCGACCGTCTGGCTGGCCCGGGACGAGCAACTGGACGCCGAAGTCGCCATCAAGATCCTGTCCGACAACTGGATCGAGGACGACGACATCCGGCGCCGGTTCCTGGCCGAGGGTCGGTTCCTGCGCAAGGTCGACTCGCTGTACGTCGTCGGGGTCCACGACATCGGGGAGTCCGACGACGGCCGTCCGTTCATGGTGCTCACGTACGCCGACGGCGGCACGCTCGCGGACCGGATCAAGGCCGGGCCGCTGGAGTTCGCCGAGGCGGTCCGCATCATCACCCAGGTCGGCAGGGGCCTCAAGCACCTGCACGCCCGCGGCGTCCTGCACCGGGACGTGAAACCGGCCAACGTGCTGTTCCACAGCGATCCGGCCGGCGACCGGGCGATGCTGTCCGACCTAGGTCTGGGCAAGTCGCTGGCCGAGGTCTCGCGGATCACGTTGCCTAGTGGCACTCCGGCGTACGTCGCTCCTGAACAGGTGCTCGGTGAGCGGCTGGACCATCGTGCGGACCTCTACTCGCTCGGAGCGGTCGCGTACGCCGCTTTCACCGGGCAGGCACCACATGGCGTGGTCAGCCTGGGTGCGGTGATGCAGATCGAGAAGCCACCGCCGTCGATGACCACACTGCGCGAGGACGTCCCCGACGCCATCGATGTCGTCGTACGCCGTGCTCTCGAGCCGAACCGGGACAAGCGCTGGCCGGACCTGGACAGCTTCCTCAACGCACTGCGCGAGGCCCACACCACCGGGAAGATCCCGCCTGGGCTGGTGCCGGCCGCTGAGATGCCCACTCCGACCACTGTGACCGGCACCGTCGACCAGGCCACCGCCCTGTCCAGCGCAGATCAGCAGACGGGTTCTGCCACGCCGGCCAGCGTGACCCAGCCAACTGGCGCGACCCCGACCAGCGTGACCCAGCCGACTGGCGCAACCCAGCCGACTGGCGCAAGCCAGTCGTCCGTTGCCACCCCACCAGTCGGCGCAACCCCGTCGAAGCGGTCCACTCGCTCACGGTGGATCGCTGTCCTCGCCGCTGTCCTGTTGGCGGCCGGCGGTGGCTATGGCGGTTACCAGTACGTCCTCAGCCGTCCGGTGAAGGTGGTGAACGGGCCGCTGTCGGTGGAGGTGCCGCATGTCTGGTCGCAGAAGGCGGTCGACCCGGACAAGTCCCTGGTGGTCAGCACGAACACGTCGACGTGGCGGACCAACCCGAACACCGAGGGTGTCTTCGTCGGGCTGACCCCCGCGTCAGAGCTGCCGTCGAGCGCCACCGCGCCCGAGGGATGCACAGCGGGACCGGCGGACCCCGGCCAGATCGGCGACCAGCAGATCGTCACCTTCCGGCACAGCTGCGGCGACCACCCCTCGGTGGTGGAGCAGTACCGGCAGGTAAGCCCCACCACGCTGCTGCGGATCCAGGTGCGCGACGACAACAACACGGGGCGCGAGAAGGTGCTGAACTCGGTGTCCTACACGCCCTAAGGGACCAGCGACGTCAGCGACGAGATGGTTGCCTTGTGCATGCGGGGAATGACGTTGAGGGTGGCCGGGTCCGAGGCGTAGAGGTGTGAGCCGGACTCGTAGACCAAGTACGCCGTTCCGTTGTACTCCGTGATGCCCTCGGTCATACTCGGCGCCCGGAAGCAGCTCAGCGCCGCCGCATCCAGGTCCTTCTGGCCGCGCTTCACCACATAGATGTTGCTGCGGTTCCCACGCCCGTACGACGTGCTGTAGATGAAGTGGTTCGCGGTCACTGTCAGGCCCTGCGTCTTGGTCGGCACTTCCCACGCACCGGCGAGCGTGGTCAGCGTGCCGTCGTCGGCGATCTTGTACTCGTACATGGTCCCGCGGCCGGTCTCGTTGAACGTCCCCGAGAACAGCGAGTCCCCGTAGCTGCCGATGAACGAGGACCCGGCCACGTCCCGCGCGGTCCCGATCTGCGCGAGGTACGGCGTACCCGCTGCCTTCAACGCGTCGCGCAGTTCGGTCAGGCGGTACTTCCGGATGCTGCTGCCGGCGCCGGCCACGAACGCCCAGCCTTTGCTCACAGTGATCCCGCCGACATGCGACTCCGCGATCGCGACCACGCCGACGGTGGAGCCGGTGGACGGGTCGATGCCGTAGATCTGCGAGTCGGCGCCCTCGCGGTAGGAGGCGACCAGGAGCAGGTTCTTGCCGGAGCCGTCCCAGTTGTACCAAGTGCCCGCGCCTTGCGGGGTGTGCGTGCTGAGGTTCGGGATGCTCACGCTGTTACTGAACCGGGCGTCGTACTTCTTCGACGCGGACGGCCCGTCGTAGAAGGTCGAGCCTCCGGTGGTCGCGGTGTCGCACGTGATCGCGGCGCTCGCGGGGAGTGCGGCGGTGAGCGCCGCGGCCGAGGTTATGAGAGCGGTGACGATGGCGAAGGGGCGTTTGACCATGATCAGATCCTCTGGAGGTTGGGCGGAAACCTACGAGAATTCCAGAGTAAATCGTCAATGAGTAACGCGCGAGGGTTTCCCGAGCGTCAGTTCCGCGAACGGACGCCGTACGGTAGGCGCATGACCGATCTGTCCGCGGCGATCGACCGCGTTCTGCCCAGCGTCCGTGCCGACCTCGAGGACCTCATCCGAATCCCGTCGGTCAGCTACGAACCGGCCCGCGCGGCCGACGTCCAGCGTTCCGCCGAGGCGACCGCGGCGCTGTTCGAGGCCGAGGGCTTCACGGTGAAGATCGTCCGGGCCGGCGAGGGTGCGCCCGCGGTCATCGCCAAGAAGGCCGCGCCGGCCGGGAAGCCCACGGTCCTGCTGTACGCGCACCACGACGTCCAGCCGACCGGACCGGTCGAGCAGTGGACGTCCGACCCGTTCGAGCCGACCGAGCGCGGTGACCGGCTGTACGGCCGGGGCGCGGCCGACGACAAGGCCGGCATCGCGGCACACCTGGCCGCCGTACGGGCCTTCGGCAACGATCTGCCGGTCGGCGTGACCGTCTTCGTCGAGGGCGAGGAGGAGATCGGCTCGCCGACCCTGCTGCAACTGCTCGACGAGTACTCCGACGACCTCGCCGCCGACGCGATCGTGATTGCCGACTCCGGCAACTGGGACATCGGCCGGCCGGCGCTGACGGTGTCGCTGCGCGGCCTGGTCGAGGCGTACGTCGAGGTCCGCACCCTGGATCACGCGGTCCACTCCGGTCTGTTCGGCGGCCCGATCCCGGACGCGCTGACGACGTTGTGCCGGCTGCTGGCCACCCTGCACGACGACAAGGGTGACGTTGCGGTGGACGGGCTGCACGCGTCCCGGGCGGCGGATGTCGAGTACCCGGAGGACCGGCTGCGGTCCGAGTCGAGCGTGCTGGACTCCGTCCGGCTGACCGGCTCGGGTTCGCTGGTCGACCGGCTGTGGACCCGGCCGGCGATCGCCGTACTGGGGATCGACGCACCGTCGGTGGCCGAGGCCAGCAACACGCTCGTACCGATGGCGCGGGCCAAGGTGAGCCTGCGGGTCGCGCCGGGCGACGACGCGATCAAGGCGAGCATCGCGCTGAAGGAGCACCTCGAGAACCACGCGCCGTGGGGTGCGCAGGTCACCGTCACCGAGGGGCAGACCGGCCAGCCGTGCAGCGTGAACGCGCGGGGCGCCGGGTACGAAGCGGCTCGGGCGGCGTTCAAGACCGCATGGGGTGTCGAGCCGATCGACATGGGCATGGGCGGGTCGATCCCGTTCATCGCGGAGTTCCAGCAGACCTTCCCGCAGGCCTCGATCCTGGTCACCGGCGTCGAGGATCCGGACACCCGGGCGCACGGGATCGACGAGGGTCTGCACCTGGCCGAGTTCACCAAGGTGTGCCTCGCGGAGGCGCTTCTCCTTCAGAACCTGGCCAACCAGGAATGATCGGGCTTTTCGGCGACCCAGTGTTTGGCATAGGTTTCGGCGAGTGAAGATCGCAGTCGTACGGGAGACCAGACCGGCCGAGCGCCGGGTTGCGCTGGTGCCGGAACAAGTCGCGAAACTCATCGAGCTCGGCTACGAGGTGGCGGTCGAGCCGGCCGCCGGCGAGCGGGCCCTGTTCTCCGATGAGCAGTACCGCGACGCAGGGGCCGACGTCGCCTGGGGTGCCGACCACGCGGCCACGATCGTGGCATCGGTGCAGCCGCTCGAGCGGGAGCGCCTGCAGCGGTTGCACGCCGGTACGGCGCTGATGTCGTTCCTGCCGACGAATCCGCCCGATATGGTCCGGACCGCAACGCGGGCCAAGCTGACCGCGTTCGCGATGGAGCTCGTCCCGCGGATCTCCCGGGCACAGTCGATGGACGCGCTGTCCTCCCAGGCCCTGGTCGCGGGATACCGGGCCGCGATCGTCGCGGCCGAACGGCTCCCGCGATTCTTCCCGCTGAACATGACCGCCGCCGGCACCGTCCCGCCGGCCCAGGTCCTCGTCCTCGGCGCCGGCGTCGCCGGTCTACAGGCGATCGCGACCTGCAAGCGCCTCGGTGCCGTCGTCAAGGCGTACGACGTTCGTACGGCGGCGGCCGAGGAGATCGCGTCGATGGGCGCCGTCCCGATCGAGCTCGAGCTCGGCACCCTGGACGGGCCGGGCGGCTACGCCCGCGAGATGACGGCCGAGCGTGCCCAGCTCCAGCGCGAACTGCTCACGCCGTACGTCGCCGCAGCGGACGCCCTGATCACGACAGCCGCCGTACCGGGCCGGACCGCGCCGCAGCTGGTCTCGCGGTCCATGGTCGAGCAGATGAAGCCAGGGTCGGTCGTGGTTGACCTGGCCTCCGAGCAGGGCGGCAATGTCGAGGGATCCGTGGCCGGCACCGAGCTGACCATCGGCGACGCGCTGGTCTGGGGTGGCGCGAACGTACCGAGCCAGATGGCCGGACCGGCCAGCCGGCTCTACGGTCAGAACATCACCAACCTGATCCGGCTGATGACCCGCAACGCCGCCTTCGACCCCGACTTCAACGACGAGATCGTCCGCGGCTGCTGCGTCACCCACGACGGCAGCGTCCTGCACGAGCCGACCCGCGAGCTTCTGGAAGGACCGATGGCATGACCGAGTCCATCGCGCTGCTGACGATCTTCGTGCTGGCCGCGTTCGTCGGGGTCGAGGTGATCAGCAAGGTCTCCTCGACGCTGCACACCCCGCTGATGTCCGGGGCGAACGCGATCCACGGCGTCATCCTGGTCGGCGCCATCATCGTCACCGGGCAGGCGGAATCCGCCCTGGTGGTCGTGGTCGGGCTGCTGGCCGTCGTACTGGCGACGGTCAACATGGTCGGCGGGTTCGTGGTCACCGACCGGATGCTGGAGATGTTCAAAGGTCCGGGGGCTCGCAAGAAGGAGCTGCACAAGTGATCCCCACCTGGGCCCAGATCGGCTATCTGGTTGCCGCGGTCTGTTTCATCGTCGCGCTGAAGGCGCTGTCGTCGCCGCGGAGCGCCCGGGCCGGCAACCTGCTCGGTGCCGCCGGTGCGGTACTCGCGGTGATCATCACGTTCGCCGCGTACAAGCCGGACCACCTGGCGCCGATCCTGATCGCCCTCGCGGTCGGCACGGTCGGCGGTGTGGTCGGGTCGCGGCGGGTGCAGATGACGCACATGCCGCAACTCGTTGCCTTGTTCAACGGTGTCGGCGGTGGCGCGGCCGCGCTGGTCGCGCTGATCGAGCTCGGCGAGGTGCGCGACGGCCAGACGGTCGCCGCGATCGCGACCGCGTTCACCGTGCTGGTCGGTGCGATCAGCTTCTCGGGTTCGGTGGTGACGTTCGCCAAGCTGCAGGAGCTGATGACCACGCGGCCGGTGACGTTCCCCGGGCTGCCGGTGCTCTTCATCGCGTCGCTGCTCGGCGGGATCGCGCTGGCGGGCTGGCTCGTCTCCGATCCGCGCGTGTGGGTCGGCGTACTGCTCTGCCTGCTCGGTCTGGCGATCGGCGTGATGCTGGTACTGCCGGTGGGCGGGGCCGACGTACCGATCGTCATCTCGCTGCTGAACGCGTTCACCGGCCTGACGGTGGCGGCCGGCGGCTATGTGCTCGGCAACAGCCTGCTGCTGATCGCGGGCACGCTGGTCGGCGCGGCCGGTACGTTGCTGACCAAGCTCATGGCGGACGCGATGGGCCGGTCCGTCTTCAACATCCTCTTCGGCGCCGTACGCGGCGGGTCCACCCTCGGCGGCGGTACGGCGTCCGAGCGGCCGGTCATCTCCGGTGGCGCGGAGGACGTGGCGATCCTGCTCGGATACGCGAACAAGGTCATCATCGTGCCGGGCTACGGTCTGGCCGTCGCCCAGGCGCAGCACACCCTGCGCGACCTGGTCGAGGAGCTCCAGGCCCGCGGCGTGAAGGTCGACTACGCGATCCACCCGGTCGCGGGCCGGATGCCCGGCCACATGAACGTCCTGCTCGCCGAGGCCCAGGTCCCCTACGACCAGCTCCGCGAGATGGACGACATCAACGGCGACTTCAAGTCGACGGATGTGGTCCTGGTCGTCGGCGCCAACGACGTGGTCAACCCCGCCGCCCGCAACACCCCGTCCGCCCCCATCTACGGCATGCCCATCCTGAACGCCGACGAGGCGCAGCGAGTCGTCTTCCTCAAACGCTCCATGCGCCCCGGCTTCGCCGGCATCGAGAACGAACTCCTCTACGACCCCCGAACCACCCTCCTCTTCGGCGACGCCCGAGACTCCCTGACCAAACTCCTAGCCGCCCTCAAGAACGTCTGACCCAGCCGTGGCTGGGTCACCGTCTCAGATAGTGCGAGTCACACCCAACCGCGCTTGGCCGCGGCGACTCCCAGTTCAAATCGACTGGCGGCGTCAAGGCGCTCGGAGAGGTTGGCGGTAATCCGCCGAGCAGTACGCAACGAGATGCCCAGGAGCCGCGCAACCTGTTCGTCCTTGGCCCCACCAGCGAGGAGACGCAGTACCTCTGCCTCATGCGGGGTGAGTGGGGTGTCGTCGGCGCGGTCGTCCGGGTCGAACAGTTCCGTCGCGCGGGCCCAGTAGGAGTCGAAGAGGGAAAGGGCTACCGCGACGACAGCAGGTGAGCGGTGGATGACCGCGCCTGCCGTTGGGTTCTCGGGGTCCATCGGCATGATCGCGATCTCCTGATCGAAGATCAGGAGCCGCATCGGGAGGGTCGGAGTCGCGCGCACCTCACCACCCAGCCTGTGCATGGCGGAGGCGTACTCCAGAGCCTGCTTGGACGCGGTCATGCTTTGCAGGTAGATCGTCCGCATCCTCAGGCCGCGCTCGAGCAGCGGGAGGTCGGGGGAGCGCTCCATCGGTTGGATCGTGTCGTCGATGTGCGTGGGCACCAGTCCCCAGAACGTCTCTCGGGCCTTCAGCCCAAGCTCCTCGATCCGGCGTGAGGCGTTCGCCCTGCCCTTGAGTATCTCGACGTCACCACTACTACGGGCGGTCAGCAGTTCGTTGTACTGCTCGGCGACGACGTCAGCCGAGGCCTCGGCCTCCTTGAGTTCGCCGAGCATCTTGGTCAGCTCGGTGCGCCGACGCTCGGCCAGACTGGTCAGGCCGACCCGGGGGTGGACCGCGTGCTCGGCCTCGGGGTTCGTCCAGGTCGGGACCAGCAGTTCGAGCTTTCGCAGCCTCGCCATCAGCTCATGAACTTCCGTCACTGAACGGTTGGCTAGCGCGGCAATCTGCTCCGGCGTACTGTCTGGGTGGCTGAGCAGGGCGTGATAGACCGCAAAGGTGGCTTCATCCACTCCTAGCGGCTCGAGCACGATCCTTCTCCCCAGAACTTGTCGGAACCGACCATATACAGAGTGCGTCGACAATGAGCACTCAATTGTGGTTCCGGATTATTTCTGAGAGGACAACTTGTGATCAAGAAGTTGCTGACTGTAGTCGGCCTCGCCCTGCTTCTTGCCTCGTCGGCCGGCCAGCCCGCGTCGGCCACGGACAGTGCAGGAGCTGAGCCCAGCTGCACCGTGCACATGAACTGCTGGTGACGTTGCCAACTACCTGCCGGTCTCTAGGGGCTCGGTCCGTCCCGTAGACTGCGGGCGTGGCTCGTGGCGATGGTCGGCTGACTCATGAGATTGATCCGCAGGACCTGGGACCGCAGGATGCTTGTGGGGTGTTCGGGGTCTGGGCTCCTGGCGAAGAGGTTGCCAAGCTCACCTATTTCGGGCTCTACGCCCTGCAGCACCGCGGGCAGGAGTCGGCGGGGATCGCGGTCAGTAACGGTAGCCAGATTCTGGTCTACAAGGACATGGGCCTGGTCAGTCAGGCGTTCGACGAGGCGACGCTGGCGTCGCTGCGAGGGCATATCGCGATCGGCCACTGCCGGTACTCGACGACCGGGTCCAGCGTGTGGGCCAACGCGCAGCCGACGTTCCGGTCCACCGCGACCGGTTCGATCGCGCTCGGTCACAACGGGAACCTGACCAACACCGGTGAGCTGGCCGCCAGCCTGAACGGCGAGGGTGACCTCGATCTCGGCCTGGACGTCGAGGTCGAGCACGCGAAGGCGAACGCCAAGCACAGCGCCTCGTCCGACACCGACATCCTCACCTCGATGCTCGCCGGGTACCCGGACCTCACCATCGAGGAAGCGGCCGCGAAGGTGCTGCCGAAGGTCAAGGGCGCCTTCAGCCTGATCTTCATGGACGAGAACACCCTGTACGCCGCTCGCGACCCACAGGGCATCCGCCCGTTGGTGCTGGGCCGGCTGGAGCGCGGCTGGGTGATTGCCAGCGAGACCGCCGCCCTCGACATCGTCGGCGCGAGCTTCATCCGCGAGGTCGAGCCGGGTGAGATCGTCGCGATCGACGCCGAAGGGCTCCGCTCGACCAAGTTCGCCGAGCCGGACCCGAAGGGCTGCCTGTTCGAGTTCGTCTACCTGGCCCGTCCGGACACCCAGATCTCCGGCCAGCGGATCCACTCCACGCGCGTGGAGATCGGCCGCCGACTGGCCCGCGAGCACCCGGCGGACGCCGACCTGGTGATCGCCACCCCGGAGTCCGGCGTACCAGGCGCGATCGGGTACGCCGAGGAGTCCGGCATCCCGTACGGCGCCGGCCTGGTCAAGAACGCATACGTCGGCCGCACGTTCATCCAGCCGAGTCAGACCATCCGCCAGCTCGGGATCCGGCTCAAGCTGAACCCGCTGCGCGAGGTGATCGAGGGCAAGCGGCTGGTCGTGGTCGACGACACGATCGTCCGCGGTAACACCCAGCGCGCGGTCATCCGGATGCTCCGTGAGGCCGGCGCGAAGGAGATCCACGTCCGGATCACGGCCCCGCCGGTGAAGTGGCCGTGCTTCTACGGCATCGACTTCGCCAGCCGCGCCGAGCTGATCGCGAACGGCCTGAACACCGAGGAGATCTGCCGCTCGCTCGGCGCGGACTCGCTCGGCTACGTCAGCCTGGATGTCCTGGTCGAGGCCACCACGGTGCCGAAGGACCGGCTCTGCCGCGCATGCTTCGACGGGGTCTACCCGGTGGCGCTGCCGGACCCGGAACACCTCGGCAAGCACCTGCTCGAGCTGCCCGTGGCCACCGACGTCGACGGGCTGGCCACGGTCTCCGGCGGTGGCGGTGCCGCCGACGCGCTCAGCCGCCCGTAGTACGCCGTACCGAGGAGAGAAGATCGTGAGTCAAGGCGCGAGCTATGCCGCCGCCGGAGTCGACATCGAGGCCGGTGACCGGGCCGTCGAGCTGATGAAGGAGTGGGTGGCCAAGGCGACCCGCCCGGAGGTGGTCGGCGGCCTCGGCGGGTTCGCCGGGCTGTTCGACGCGACCGCGCTGACGTCGTACCGGCGGCCGCTGCTGGCGACCTCGACGGACGGGATCGGGACCAAGGTCGCGATCGCGCAGAAGCTGGACAAGCACGACACGATCGGGTTCGACCTGGTCGGGATGGTCGTCGACGACCTGGTCGTGTGCGGCGCCGAGCCGCTGTTCATGACCGACTACATCTGCACCGGCAAGGTGGTCCCGGAGACGATCGCGCAGATCGTGAAGGGCATCGCCGAGGCGTGCGTGGAGGCCGGTACGGCGCTCGTCGGCGGAGAGACCGCGGAACACCCGGGCCTGCTGGAGGCTGACGAGTACGACGTGGCCGGCGCGGCGACCGGTGTCGTCGAGGCCGACGAGGTGCTCGGTGCGGAGCGGGTGCGCGCGGGGGACGTCGTGGTCGCGATGGGGTCGTCGGGGCTGCACTCGAACGGGTACTCGCTGGTGCGGCACGTGTTCTTCGAGCGTGCCAAGTGGACGCTGGACCGGGAGGTGCCGGAGCTCGGCACCACGCTGGGTGAGGTGCTGCTGACGCCGACCCGGGTCTACGCGAAGCACTGCCTGGAGCTGATCCAGGAGCTGAACGGCGGGGACGAGCGGCCGCTGCACGCGATGTCGCACATCACCGGGGGTGGGTTCGCGGCGAACCTGGCGCGGGTGATTCCGGATGAGTCGTCGGTCCGGATCGACCGGGGGACGTGGGCGCCGGCGCCGGTGTTCGGGCTGGTCGGGCTGCTGGGGGATGTGGCGCTGCCGGAGTTGGAGAAGACGCTGAACATGGGGGCGGGGATGGTCGCCGTACTGGATCCGTCGGCGGCGGATGCGGCGATTGCGGCACTCGGGGCGCGCGATATTCCGGCGTGGGTTTGTGGTGAGGTCAGCGCTGAGCCTGGTGGCAGTGTCGTGCTCGAAGGTTCGTACGCCAAGTAGCTCGCTGCCGCAGCCGTCGCTTGGTTCTGCGGGTAGCTCCCAGCCGGCGCTTTGCAGGTCGGCTGGGATGGTGACCGTCGGCGGCCAAGCAAAGCCCCGGCTGGGAGCGGTTGCCCCTGAGGCCGGCGCCAGGCTGTCCGCAAGCAGTTGCCCCTGAGGCCGGCGCCAGGCTGTCCGCGAGCAGCTGTCGCTGAGGTGGGCGGCAGCAGTCTGTGCCGGACGCAGCCTGAGGCAGGCGCCAGGTGCAGCTGTTGCTGAGTTGGTGCGCTGCCGGCTACGCCCTGGAAGTGGGTAGGGGACAGCGCATCGGTGGTGCCGGTGTGGTGGAGCTCGTCGGGCGCACGGTGAACTGCTCAGGCACCCCGAGAGGTGCTGAGCAGTCAGCCGGGCTGGTGTTGCTTACCGACGGGGGTGGTAGTCGTCGGCGTCGTCTCCGTCGCCGTCGTTGTCGCCGTTCGCAGAACCGTTCCCACCCTGCTCACCGGACAGCTCACGCTTGAGCTGGTCCAAATCGGTGTCCCAGGTGCGGTACTTCAGGTCGCGAGCGACCTTCGTCTGCTTGGCCTTTGCACGGCCGCGCCCCATAGCGTCGACCCCCTCGCACAAGTCAACCGGGTACGCAGCGTGGCGCCCACGGATCAGTCGTCAGTAATCGTGGTTCAAGGATACCCGGAGCGAGGGATCGACACACGCACCGCCCCCTGGCTGGGACGAGGAGAGGTCCGATCACACGGCCGGCGGGGCGGTCCGGTCCCCTCAAACCGGCCCACCCGCCGCGTCCAGTCCTTCTATTTAACCTCGCGACGTGAGCTAGCCCACAGTCCGACGATGGTCGGAAGGACGATCCAGACTCCGATCGCGGTCAGCGTCTCGGGCAGCATCCCGTGCAGGTCGCGCTCCGCGATCCGGCCGAAGGCGCCGAACACGTCCAGCCAGTTCGCGTTGTCCTTGAACAGTGCCGGCCCGGCCAGCGACCAGGCGGTCGGGGCGATGAAGTAGACCAGGATCGCGACCGCGGTCTGGGCGATGACCGCACCGAAGGCGGCACCCATCACCACGTTCAGCGCGACGGTCAGGTAGGCCCCGGCGAGCTGCCCGCCCAGTCCGGCGTACGACGTCGTGTGGTCGGTGACCGCTCCGGCGAGCGCCGTCCCGGCGAGAGCGATGAGGACGACCGCGGTCATCACCACGACGCTCAGCACGACCGCGGACACGAACTTGGCCAGCTGGACCCGCACCCGGCGGGGCGACAGCGTGAACGTGGTCAATGCGGTCCGCTGAGTCCACTCCGAAGTCATCGCCATCACGCCGATCACCGGCAGCAGCAGCATGACGCTGGTCGACGCGGCGCCCAGGAAGCCGTCGATGCCGGCCGGTCCCTGCGGCAGGTGGGTCAGCTGCCAGCCGACCGCGATCGCAGCCAATAGCAGGATCGCGGCGATCAGGACCCGGCCGCTGCGAGTGTTCACGGCCTTGCGGAGTTCGATGGTGACGAGTTTCAGGAAGGACTGCCCGCGGGCGGGCGGCAACGCGGTCGCCACCTCGGCCCGGTGCATGGCCGGGGCGGTCGGCGCGATCTCAGTGACGGTGGTCATAGTGATGAGCTCCAGAAGGTAGTGGTGATCAGGCCGCTGCGGCGGTCGGAGTGGTGAGCTGGAAGAACAGGTCCTCCAGGCCGGCGCCGTCGCTCTGGCGCAGTTCGATCAGGATCTGGCCGGCGGCCGCGGCGGCGCGCCCGACCTGCTCGGCGGTGGCGTCGACCCGCAGCGAGCCGTCGTGCAGCGGCTCGAGCTGCAGGCCGGCGGCGGTCAGGGCCTGGTTGAGTCCGATCGGGTCGAGACCGCGGACGAGCGTCCCGCTTCCGGCCAGCAGTTCCTCCAGCGAGCCGTTGGCGACGATCCGCCCGCCGCCGATGACGACCAGCCGGTCGACGGTTGCTTGCACCTCGCCCAGCAGGTGGCTGGAGAGGATCACCGTGCCGCCACGGGACGCGAAGTCCTGCAGCAGGCCGCGCATCCACCGGATGCCCTCGGGGTCCATCCCGTTGGCCGGCTCGTCCAGGATCAGTACGGCCGGGTCGCCGAGCAGCGCGCTCGCGATACCGAGCCGCTGCCGCATGCCGAGCGAGTACTGACCGACGCGGCGCTTCGCGGCCGGGGTGAGCCCGACGGCCTCGAGCATCTCGTCGACGCGGCCCTTCGGGACACCGAGCAGGCTGGCGTTCAGCAGCAGCGTCTCGCGGCCGGTACGGCCCGGGTGCTGCGCGGCGGCGTCCAGCATGACCCCGACGACCCGGCCGGGGTTCAGCAGGTCGGCGTACCGCTTGCCGGTGATGGTCGCGGTGCCGGAGGTCGGCGGGGTGAGCCCGGTCAGCATCCGCAGCGTGGTCGACTTGCCGGCGCCGTTCGGGCCGAGGAAGCCGGTGATGCTGCCGGGCTCGACAGTGAACGACACATCCTGGACAGCCGTGGTGCTGCCGTAGCGCTTGGTCAGGTTCTCGACGGTGATCATGGCAACGAGTCAACCGTCACCGGCCCCGGTCGCACATCGGACAACCGGCTGCACCAACCCCCTACGAAAGTCGTCCGGAAAGACCCTGGATCCCACCCATGTGGGGGACGAGACGTTATTCGGCGGGCAACTACGCTGACAGAATGCGACGGTTGCGCCGGTGGTACGCCTGGTGGGTCAGGCATGCCCCGCGCCTGCGCGACATCCTGTACGTCGGCTTCAGCCTGCTCACCATCGTCGCCCAGGCCGCCTCCGGCCGGGCCGGCTGGGAGGTCAAGGACTGGTACGTCCTGGGCGTCGGCGTGGTCGCGTCGGTCGCGCTGCTCTGGCGCCGGCGGTTCCCGGCCACCGTCACCGCGATCACCGTCGTGGCCATGCTGACGTCGGGCGTCTTAGTGCCGATGGGTCTCGCCCTGCTGACGTTGGCCATCCGCCGCCGGGACCTCGTCCTCGCGATCCTCGGACTGACCGCGTACGCCGCCTATGTCCTCAACACTTGGGGTGGGAACGGCCAGTTCTGGGTGCCTGTCTTCACCGGCCCATTCCTGGTCGGGACGTGGATAGCCATCGGCGCCTACATCGGCGCCCGCCGGGACTTGATGGTGTCGCTGCGGGACCGCGCCGAGCGGGCCGAGGCGGAACGTGAGCTGAGGAGTGAGCAGGCCCGGTTGGGCGAGCGTGCCCGGATCGCTCAGGAGATGCACGACGTACTCGCGCACAAGGTCTCGCTGATCGCCTTGCACGCCGGCGGACTCGAGGTGAACCCGGCCGTCGGCCCCGACAAGGTGGAGGGCTCGGCCCGGCTGATCCGGGAGACCGCACGGCAGGCGATGGAGGATCTGCGCGAGGTTCTCGGCGTACTGCGTTCTGACGTCAGTGTGGACGGGGCTGACCTGACGCCCGTGCCGCAAGCATCGGATCTGGAGCGGTTGGTCGCGGCCTCCCGGGACGCGGGAGTGAGCGTGGCGGGCGAGTTCACGCTGCCGGACGACGTACCGGTCTCGCTTGGACGGACCGTCTACCGCCTGCATCTCTGCTTGAGTGCAGTAGGGTTTGAGGGTGTCGGCGAGTCAACGCCCGGTCGGCGGGGTGGATTACCCGCGGACCTACCAAGAGTTC
>NZ_JBEZYF010000041.1:0-76013 GCF_040638415.1 Kribbella sp. NPDC026596
ACCGACTGCTCCAACAAGCCGTCGACACCGACCCCCACCCCCTCAAGGAACTCATCGGCGGCTGAGCGGCAACTGCACTCAAGCAGAGATGCAGGACCCATGATCAGACTCGGGCTGCCGGCCATCCTGCTGTTGATCGGAACCGGCTGGTTCGCGTGGGCGTCGTACCGCCGGGCTGCCCAGGCAGAGCGGGCCCTGGCCGCGGTCAACGCCGAGCATCGGGCGCTGCTGCAGGAGGTCAGGTCGCTGGAACGGGCGGTCGCGGCTGCGGAGCAGGGCTTGCGTACGCTCTCCTCGCATCCGTCGGTGCCGCGCGACGTCGCGGTCACCGCCGACCTGACCCTCGCCGACATCCGGCGACTGGTGGAACGCAAGAGCAAGGAGCTCGACGACTGATGGCAAGACTGGGGAACGCGGCGGCTGTCGCGAAGGGCGGGGGCGCGAAGGCCAAGGTGATCGGCGGTCTGGTCCTGCTCGTCATCCTGATCATCGTGCTGTTCAACATCTTCAACTTCGCCAGCACCGACACGAACCGGATCGGCCTGCACTACGGCGGCGGCGTGGTCGAGGCGAAGAAGTTCAAGTCGATCATCCCGCCCGGTTCGACGAACAAGCTGATCGGCCCGGGCGACACGTTGTACACCTACCCGATCGACCAGCGCTCGTACATCATCGGCGGTGACGGCGCCGACACCGATGCGGCCGACGAGGTCACCGTGGTCAGCAAGGACAACGTCCGGCTCGGCGTCCGGGTCCAGGTGTACTTCACGCTGAACCGGGCCAAGGACGTGATCAAGTCCTTCCACGAGCGGATCGGCCTGAAGACCGAGGCCTACGAGGAGAGCGGCTGGAACGACATGCTGCAGTCCTACTTCCGCCCGCAGATCGACCGGGCGCTGGCCGCGGTCGCCACCAACTACGCGTGGGCCGAGCTGTACAACAACGAGGCGAAGAAGTCCGCCTTCCAGACCGCGGCGGCCAAGGAGTTCACCCGGCTGCTGCCGGCCGCCGTCGGCGGTGACTACTTCTGCGGACCGTCGTACAACGGCAACAACGACTGCGGCGAGCTGTCGTTCACGATCCAGAAGCCGACGCCGCTGGACAAGGGCATCATCGACGGCCTGGAGGCCAAGCAGCGCGCCGAGCTGGCCAAGGCCACCCAGGAGCAGAAGAACCAGCAGGTGAACGTCGAGTTGCAGTCGGTCAAGCAGCAGGTCGCGATGCTCGGCGCGCAGGGCTACCTGCTGAAGACCGCGATCGAGTCGGGCAAGATCCAGTTCATGGTGATCCCGCAGAACGGCAACGTCAGCATCCCGGTGCCGACCACGCCCACCACGACCACGCAGCCGACCCGCTGAGAGCCGGACCGTGCCCGCGCTGCCGTCACATCTCGAGCTCGTGCAGGGGGTCGTCCTGCCCAAGCCGATCGGCGCGGACCCGGTGCTCGACTTCGTCAACACTCGGTCCGACTGGACCACCCCTGGCCCGGCCCGGACCGAGTGGCTGACGTCGTACGAGGCCTTCCTGATCTGGAACTCGTACGTCGGCCTGTTGCCGCCGGCGACCGTGTTCCGGCTGATCGAGCAGGCCGCGGCCAAGCCGACCGAGGCGTCCCGGCGGCTCGCCGCGACGCTGGAGTTCCGCGCCGACCTGTACGACGTCCTGACCGGCGCGGCGACCTCCTTGGAGGCGGTGGCGCGGGTGATCGAGAAGGCCTCCGGGCGACGGCGACTGGTGTCGACCGACGAGGGAGCCGGTTGGGAGCTTCCGGAAGATCTGGCCAAGCCGCTCGACCAACTCGCGCTCCTGGCCGGTGAGTTGGTCACCGGCCCGTCCCGGGCGCACGTCCGCGTCTGCCCGGCCTGCGGATGGTTGTTCCTCGATCCGCGCGGCCGCCGCCGCTGGTGCTCGATGGCGACCTGCGGGAACCGCGCGAAGGTCCGCGCCCACGCGGCCCGCGGGCGTTAGTTGAACAGAGCTGGGTCGACCATGATCCAGGTGTGCCGGGCGCGGGCGAGCACCCGGCCGTCGGCGTCGTACAGGGTGCTGGCGGTGAAGGTCTTGCGCCCGTCCTCGCCGAGGTACCGGCCGAGCGCGACGCACTCCTCGCCGGCCGGCGGGCGTGCGTCGATGCACGCGGTCAGCTGGCCGAGGACCGACGGCCGGCCCTCCAGGTCGATCGCCCAGCCGCCCGGGCAGTCCAGCGCGGACCACAGGAAGGTCTCGTCCACCAGTCCGTCGCCGTTCGCAAGGTCCGCGGCCGGCGTCCAGGTGCACGCCGTACGCCCGTCGCCGACCGGCCCGGGCTTCAGTTGCAGCCCGCCGGCGTTGGCCGGCCCGCACACGAAGCACGTCGGGAACGGGTGATTGCTCAGCCCGCGGTACGACGCCTCCGCCGCCAGAGCCTCCTCCGGCGACACCGGGTCGATCGTCGCGTCCGCGAGAAAGGCGCTGTCGACCGGCGACCCATCCGCCACCAGCGCGTCCCCGTCCGTCAGCTGCGCCCCGTCGGCGTTCGCCGCGAGGTCGAGATCCCGGTCGAGTGGCGGTGGCATCCGTAGGGTCACGCGCGGCACGGAGGTCCCGTCGAGCCGCCCAGCCAACGCCGTACCGACCAGGCCGGCCACGTAGCCGCCGTTGCCCGATCGCTCCGGTCCCCGAAACCGCTGTTCAACCCGAACCACGCTCATGGGCCACGACCCTAACCAGAATCGAGGACCGGACCCCAACCGCTCACGTTCGGTCGTTCGCTCTGCCACGCAGAGTAGCCAAACAAGCGTCCGGCACAGTGTCGACCACATCGCCGGGCACGGTCGCGGCAGCGAGCGAAATACACAGGTGTGAGTTCCGATCACGGTGGGAAGGAAGCAGTTTCAGAGAAATCTGAGGAATTCTCGGAGATAACAGAGCTGAGCCCTCCAGTTCAAACGACCGTTTGAACTATGCTGACTGCAGGCTACGGCGAGTGAGCAGGTGGGGTGCCTGAGCGAGCAGTGGCCCGGGGGGAAGGAGAACTCTGTGGAGACACCGGTCGAATCGACCCGGGAGAGGTTGCTCAACGTCGCTGAGCAACGATTCGGAGAAGGGGGTTACGAGGGAACATCGCTGCGCGCGATCACGGTCGCGGCGGCCGCGAACATCGCGGCGGTGAACTATCACTTCGGTTCGAAGGAAGCCCTGCTGAGGGCTGCGGTCTCGCGGGCGATGGCGCCGGTCAACACCGAGCGGCGGCGCCGGCTGGACCAGCTGGAAGCCTCCGGACGACCGACGCAGGAGCAGTTGATCCGGGCGTTCATCGAGCCCGGACTGGAGCTGGTCATGCGCCGCGGCGAGCGTGGTGCCGTGGTCGCACGTTTCATCGGCCGGATCGCGTTCGATCCGAGCCAGCGGATCCGCGAGCTGTACGCGGCGGAGTCCGATCCCATCGAGAAGCGCTACCTGGCCGCACTCCAGGCCGCGCTGCCGCACGCGACGCCTGAGGCCGTCGGGTTCGGGTACGTGAACATGCTCGGCCTGCTGGCCCTGCACCAGTCCCAGGCACTGTCCCGTCCATCCGGTATCGCACCCGGTGTCACGGTGGCAGAGGATCCCGGCCGTCTGGCCGAGGACCTGATCGCCTTCCTGGTGGCGGCCTTCGACCGCGGCCTGCGCCCCTGATCGGTGGCGTCCGAAACCCGTGGCACCCTGCCCACGGATTCCGGAAGCAACTGAACCAGAGGGTCCAGTGGTCTGCTCGGAGCTGTCCGGTGGTCTGGCGGGAGTTGTCCGAGAATTGCTCACGGATGTTCGGACTGCCGGGTAACGCTGCATAATGGCGCTCCGTGGACCCCTGTGAAGTCGTGGTTGCCGTCGATCTCGGTGGAACCCGGATGAAGTGCGGCCTGGTCGCCGCCGACGGTGCCGTGCTGCACCGCGAGACCAGGCCCACTCCCCGGGAGGCCGGGGGCCGCGCCGTGCTCGACGCCTTGCTGGAAACCGTCGTCGAGCTCGGCCAGAAGGCGACCGCCGACGCCCACCGGGTGCGCGCCATCGGCGTCGTCGTCCCCGGTGTCATCGACGCCGCCACCGGCACCGTCGGCGCCGAGAACCTGGCCTGGGTCGGTACGCCGGTCCTGGCCGAGATCACCGCCGCCGTCCGCAACGACGTACCGATCGTGCTCGCCCACGACGTCCGGGCCGGCGGGTACGCCGAGCTCCGCCAGGGCGCCCTGGCCGGCACCACGAACTCGATGTTCCTGCCGCTCGGCACCGGGATCGCCGCGGCGATGGTGATCGACGGTTCCCTGGTCAGCGGCGACGGCTACGCCGGCGAGCTCGGCCATACGAGGTTCATCCACGGTGACACGGCCGAGCTGTGCGCATGCGGTCAGTGGGGCTGCCTCGAGACGGTCGCCTCCGCTGCCGCGCTGGCCCGCCGGTACGGCGCTCGCACCGGTCGGACCATGGACGGCGCCCGCGAGGTGCTGGAGCTGGTCGCGGCCGGTGATCCGGATGCCGCTCAGGTCTGGGACGACGCGCTGGCCGTGCTGGTCGACGCCCTCGTCCTCTACACCACCCTGGTTGCGCCCACGCGGATCGCCATCGGCGGTGGACTGGTCGGAGCGGGCGAGACGCTGCTGCAGCCACTGCGCGACGGGATCCACGCGCGGCTGACGTTCCAGCGGGAGCCGGAGATCGTCGCCGCCGTGCTGGGTGAGGACGCGGGCTGTCTCGGCGCCGCCCTGATGGCGTGGGACCGGGTGGAAGCCAACGAGAAGGGGAGCGCTGAATGACGGTGCTTTTGGCCGGGCCTTCGGCGCCGGCAGGGTCATGGGGCCTTGGCTCCCGGCCTTCCCTCGTCGCTCCAGTCGCTGCGCTCCCTACACTCCTCATTCCAGGCCGGGAGGCCCCATGACCACGTACCGCGTAGGCCGGTTGGTGACGCCGGACGACGTTCTCGAGGGCGCCTGGATTCAGGTGGTCGACGAGGACATCCGCGCGTTCGGCCGCCGCTCGGACGGGATGCCCGCCGACGGCAAGCGGCCCGAGGATCTCGGCAACGTGACCGTGGTGCCGGGGTTCGTCGACATCCACACCCACGGTGGCGGCGGGTCGACGTACTCGACCACCGATCCGGAGGAGGCGCGCAAGGTCGCGGCCTTCCACGCCAAGCACGGTACGACGACCACCCTCGCCAGCCTGGTCACGGCGCCGCTCGACGACCTGGTCGCGCAGACGGCCTGCCTGGCCGAGCTGATCACCGATGGCGTGATCGCCGGCGTCCACCTCGAAGGCCCGTTCCTGTCCGAGGCGCGGTGTGGTGCGCACGAGCCCACTTTGTTGCGGCCGCCGCTGAAGGATGACGTGGCGAAGGTGCTCAGCGACGCGGTCAAGATGGTGACGATCGCGCCGGAGCTGGAGAACGGCCTGGAGGCGATCCGCCAGGTGGTCGACGCGGGCGCTGTGGCGGCGCTCGGGCACACCGATGCGACGTACGAGCAGATGATCGCGGGCGCCGACGCCGGCGCGACCGTGGCGACCCACCTGTTCAACGGGATGCGGCCGTTCCATCACCGCGACCCAGGCCCGGTCGGCGCTGCGATCAACGACGAGCGGTTGCTGCTCGAGGTGATCAACGACGGCCTGCACCTGGATCCGCAGGTGGTCCGGGTCGCGCTCGCGGCCGCCGGCGTGAACCGGATCGCGCTGATCACCGACGCGATGGAAGCCACCGGGATGCCGGACGGCCGGTACAAGCTCGGCAGCCTCGAGGTCGACGTCAAAGAGGGCCTGGTGACGCTTGCCCACGGCACGCACTCGATTGCCGGCAGCACCTTGACCATGGACGTCTCCTACCGCAACGCGGTCAAGGCCGGGGTGTCGCTGGTGGACGCGTCCCGGATGGCGTCGACGACACCGGCCCAGACCTTCGGCTGGTACGACGTGGGCTCGCTCGAGGTCGGGAAGCGGGCGGACCTGGTGCTGCTGGACGACGAGTACGCCGTCCAGAAGGTGATGCGGGCAGGGTCGTGGCTGGACTGATCGGGACCGTCACTCTCAACCTCGCACTGGACGTCACCTACGAGGTCGACGATCTCGTTGTCGGTGGGAGTCATCGGGTCGAGCACATCCGGCGACGCGCTGGCGGCAAGGGCGTGAACGTCGCGCGAGTGGCGGCGACGCTCGGGCATCAGGTGCTGGTCTTCGGGTTCGTCGGCGGGATCACCGGTGAGCTGGTCGCCGAGGAGCTGTTCGACGCCGGGCTCACCGCGCTGCTGACCCCGATCGCCGGCGAAACCCGCCGTACGGTTGCCATTGTCAACGGTGCCGACGGGGACGCGACGATCTTCAACGAGGCCGGGCCGACCGTGAGCGCGGACGAGTGGCGCGCGTTCGGCGATCGGATGCCGTGGAGCCGGCTGGGTGTGCTGGCCTGCTCGGGCAGCCTCCCACCGGGGCTGCCGGCCGACGCGTACGCCGAACTCGCGGTCCGCGCACGGCATCACGACGTACTGACCGTGATCGACGCGGGTGGTGACAGGCTGACCGCGGCCGCGAAGGCCGGTGCGGTGGTGCGGTCCAACGCGGCCGAGCTGCGGGACGCGCTCGGTGACACGACGGTCGAGGACGGCGCCCGGCAACTGGTCGAGCTCGGCGCGACCGCGGCCGTGATCACCGACGGCTCCCGCGGGATGGTTGCTGCTAGCACCAAGGGCGTCTGGCGGGCGCTCCCGGTCGAGACGGTGAGCGGGAACCCGACCGGTGCGGGCGATGCCTGTACGGCGGTGGTCGCGGCGGCCGTCGCGGAATCGCCGGAGCCCGACTGGTCCGTCGTACTCAAGTCTGCTGTCGCCGCGTCGGCCGCGGCCGTGCTGACACCGGTGGCCGGCGACATCGATCTGGCCGCCTACCGGCGCTGGCAACCGCAGGTCGCGGTCAACTAAGGAGGATCCATGCCGTTGGTTTCTGGGGCCGAGGTGGTGCTGGCTGCGGCCAAGGCCCGGCGGGGGGTCGGTGCGTTCAACGTGATCCAGCTGGAGCACGCGACCGCGCTGATCGCCGGTGCCGAGCGGGCCGGCGCACCGGTCATCCTGCAGATCAGCGAGAACGCGGTGAAGTACCACGGCGCGCTCAAGCCGATCGGCGTCGCCACGCTGGCCGCCGCGGCCGCCGCGTCGGTTCCGGTGGTCGTGCACCTCGATCACGCGATGGACCGCGACCTGGTCACCGAGGCGGTCACGCTCGGCTTCACCTCGGTGATGTACGACGCCTCCAAACTCGAGTACGCCGACAACGTCGCGGCCACGAGCGAAGTGACGGCGTTCTGCCACGACCACGGCGTCTTCGTCGAGGCCGAGATCGGTGAGGTCGGCGGCAAGGACGGCGTCCACGCACCCGGTGCCCGGACCCGTCCGGATGAGGCGGTCGCCTTCGCGGAGGCCACCGGCGTCGACGCACTCGCCGTCGCGGTCGGCTCGTCGCACGCGATGACCGAACGCACCGCCACCCTCGACTTCGACCTCATCGCGGAACTCCACGCGGCGGTCGCCGTACCGCTCGTCCTGCACGGCTCGTCCGGCGTGGCCGATCCCGACCTGACCCGCGCGGTCGAGTCCGGGATGACCAAGGTCAACATCGCGACCCACCTCAACAACGTGTTCACCGAGCGGGTCCGCGCAGTCCTGGCCGAGAACCCGAAGCTGGTCGACACCCGCAAGTACCTGGGGCCGGCTCGCGACGCGGTAGCTGCCGAGGTCGCCCGCCTGCTCGGCGTTCTCAAGGCGGTCTGAGGTTCCGCGGCTACATCAACGAGGCGTTGCCGCGGATCCAGTGGGCGCGCAGCTCGTCCCGCGCCTGCTGGACCTGGTCGCGTGCCGTCGGGTCGGGCACCTCGAAGTCGTCGATCAGCCGGGTCAGCGCGAACTCCATCGCCGCGACCACGGCGTCCTCCTCGGTGAGGTCGGACTCGACCACTGCACGCAGCCCGGCCGCGAGCGCGGTCAGTCCGGCCTGCTCCTGCGGGGTGAACCGCAGCGAGATCTCGGTCCTGGCGTCCACGCGATGTCCTCCTCGGCGCTTGATACAGTCATCGTGCAGTGCAACGATCATGTTGCACAAGACTCGCGCGTGAGGAGTCGATCGCGATGACGGTGGCGGTGGACGAAACGCTGCGTGCGGCGACCATCGCCGTTCTCTCCGAGCACGGCTGGTCCGGCGTGACGCTGGAGCGGGTCGCCGAGAAGGTCGGCCGGTCCCGGGTCACGTTGTGGCGCCAGGGTCTGACCGTCGAGACCCTGCTGGACTCTCTGCTGGACGCCCTGGCCGAGGACTACCGGAACACGATGTGGCCCGTGCTGTCCGGTTCCGGCACCGGTCGCGAGGGCCTGGTCCGGACGCTGGAGGCGCTGTTCGACGTGATCGACCGGCACCTGCCGCTGATGCTGTCGTCCGACCTGGTGTTCCACCAGGAGCAGGCGCGCAACGGCCCGGTGTCGTTCATCGATCCGTTCGAGCGGTTCCTGCGGGAGGGCGAGGCGGACGGCACGCTGCATCCGCACGGCCGGATCAGCGACGTCGCCGAGGTGGTGATGGTCTCGGCTGCCTTCACTTACGTGCACATGCGCGGGCGGCACCACTGGTCCCGGTCCCGGGTGCGCCGGCTCACCCTCGACCTCGTGCTGCGGGGCGTCGTCACCTTCTGATGCAACATAACCGTTGCATTTTCTGCAACGGCCATGTTTCACTGGCGGAAACCACGTCTCTGGAGGGACCGCCATGACTCTTCCCTACGCCGAACCGTTGACCCGGCTCGAGCCGCAGCCGCGAGTGATCCCCGAGCCGCCGCGGGTCGGGGAACCCGGCGGCGATCCATGCGGACTGTGTGACTGGCTGGCGAGCTACGAGCAGTCCGAGCACCAGCCGCCGCTCTGGGTCGACGAGAACTGGGCACTGTGCCGGGCCACCGGCGTCACGATTCCCGGGGTGGTCTGGCTGGCCAGCCGGGGCCATCACGACTCCTTCGCCGATCTGCCCGACCAGGTCGCCGCGAGCTACGGTCCGGTCGTCGCCCGGGTCGAGCGGGCGATCCTGGCCCTCGGCGACATCGCGCGGGTGCACGTCTATCGTTGGGGCGACGGTTCGGCCCACTTCCACGTGTGGTTCTTCCCCCGCCCGCTGGGCATGCTCGAGGCCAGGCGGGAGATGCTGCCGCTGTGGGCGGACCTGCTGCCCGAGGCGCCCGAGGAGGTCGTGGCCGATGCCGAGCGGAAGATCGCTGCGGCGATGGCGGCGGACGACTGAGCTTATGGCCGGGCCTTCGGCACCGGCGTGGTCATGGGGCTTTGCCTCCCGGCCTTCCCTCGTCGCTTCAGTCGCTTCGCTCCCTACGCTCCTCAGTCCAGGCCGGGAGGCCCCATGACCTCACCTCAGTTGGCCCGCCGGCTCGGTGTCGGCGATGCGGTGGTGATCGGGCTGGGGTCGATGGTCGGTGCCGGGGTGTTCGCGGTGTGGGTGCCGGCCGCGCAGGCCGCCGGTTCCGGGTTGTTGATCGGGCTGGTGATCGCGGCAGTGGTTGCCTACTGCAACGCGGTCTCGTCGGCGCAGTTGGCTGCTGTCTATCCCGTCTCGGGCGGGACGTATGTGTACGGGCGTGAGCGGCTGGGAGAGTGGTGGGGGTTCGCCGCCGGCTGGTCTTTCGTGGTGGGCAAGACAGCGTCGTGTGCGGCGATGGCGTTGACGTTCGCGACGTACGCGGTGCCGGGAGCCGAATGGCAGCAGAGGCTGGTCGCGTTGGCAGCGGTTGTCGGCCTTGCCGCGGTCAACTACCGCGGCGTGACCAGGACCGCCCGGCTGACCAGGATCATCGTCGCCTGCACCCTGACAGTGCTTGCCCTGGTGCTGGTGGTGCTGTTCACCGGTGGGCCGCACCGTGACCTGCCGACCCTCGCGGGCACCTCGCCGTACGGCGTTCTGCAGGCGGCTGGGCTCTTGTTCTTCGCGTTCGCTGGGTACGCACGGATCGCGACGATGGGCGAGGAGGTCCGCGACCCCGCCCGGACCATTCCGCGGGCGATCAGCATCTCCGTGGTCGTTGCCATCGGCATCTATCTTGCCGTTGGCCTTGGGCTCCTCCGGGTCCTCGACCCGGCGACCAGCACCGCACCACTGGCTGATGCGGTCGACGCCGTCGGCGCTGCCTGGGCGTCACCGGTCGTGCGGGTGGGTGCGGCCCTCGCCAGCCTCGGCGCCCTCCTCGCCCTGATCGCGGGCATCGGCCGTACAGCCCTCGCGATGGCGCGCAACCACGATCTCCCTGCGTGGCTGGCCGCCGTACATCCCCGGTTCCAGGTGCCGCACCACGCTGAGGTTGCGCTCGCCGTGGTCGTTGGCGTGCTGGTGCTGACCACCGACCTGCGAGGAGTGATCGGGTTCTCGTCGTTCGGCGTTCTGCTGTACTACGCGATCGCGAACGCGGCCGCGTTCACGCAACCGGCCGATCAACGTCGATGGCCTCGCGCCATCAACGTGATCGGCCTGATCGGCTGCGTCGTCCTCGCGGTCACCCTCCCGTGGACCTCCGCGGTGGTGGCCGCCGTACTCCTTGCGCTGGCCCTGATCGTACGAGCGGTCAGGACAGGTCGCGGCGGATCCGCCAGAAGCTGAACCCGGTCAGCGCGAACGCCAGCAGCATGAACAACCCGAACTCCCGCCACTGCAGCGCCCAGAACCGGTCCGCGGTGAAGTACTTGACGTGCTGGCGGTAGCCTTCGTCGGCCAGCCGCTGGAAGCATGCGGCGGACTTCGGCGACGTCTCGCGCTGCTGTGACATACCTGGCGGAGGTTCCGGCTCACACTCGATCGCCCAGCTCGGCAGCGTGCTCAGCACCTTGCCGTTCTTGTCCACGGTCTTGTCGAACAGCTTCCACGCGCCGACGGATCCGCTCGCCACCTCGATCGCCTTCACCTCGGGCGGCTGGGTGTCGCCGCTCAGCATGAAGCCCCGGATGTTGTCCGCGGACGCGACGATGTACTGGTCGGTTTGCGCGAGCAGGTGCGGCCGGATGAGCGACGGTGTGAGGACCTGGATCAGGATCACCGCGGCCAGTGTGACCGCGAGCGCGACCAGGGTGCGGCGGATCACGAGCCCCAGCGCGACCCCGAGGGCGAACGCGAAGGCGGCGTACCCGATCGGAACCAGGCCGCGGGCGCTGAAGACCGGTGGGAACATCCGGGGCAGGTAGGTGTTCGAGTTCTGGCCGGCGTTGATCGCGTCGTCGATCGGGTCTGCCCACCAGGTCACCGCGAGGCTCAGCACGCCGGTGATCGCGATCGCGGCCAGCCCGGTGACCCCGATCTTGGTGGCGAGCCAGCGCCGGCGCGAGACGCTCTGGCTCCAGACCAACCGGTGGGTGCCGGTCTCCAGTTCGCGGGAGATCAGCGGTGCGCCCCAGAACGCTCCGATCACCGGCGGAACGGCGTACAGCAGAACCTGGCCGACGATGTACAGCGTCGGGTTGAGGCGTTCGAAGCCGAGGTTCCGGATGAAGTTGTCGGTGAGGCGGTGGTAGTCGTCGAGCAGGTTCGGGCCGGTCGCCGCGAGGACGATCGCGGTGGCGAGGATCACCCCCGCGACCACCAGGAACTGCACACGGAACTGCCGCCAGGTCAGCCAGATCATCGCTGCACCTCCAGGACCGGACGCTCGGGCTGGACGTCGCGGCCCATGTAGGCCAGCACCAGGTCCTCGAGCGTGAGTTGGGTGACGTTCCAGGCCGGATCGAGGATCGGCCGGTCCGTCCGGATCAGGTACGTCGACTGCCGGTCGGTGTGGCTCGCGGTCACCACGTGCTGGTCCTGTGGCAGGTCCTTCTGATCGCGCCGCGGTCCGATCAGCCGGAAGTGCGTCGCGAGCAACGTGTCGATCTCCCCGCTCACCTGGACGCGCGAACCGACCAGCACGATCAGGTAGTCGCAGGAGCGCTCGACGTCCGAGACAAGATGCGACGACAGGATGACGCTCAACTCTTGCTCGGCGACCGCCGCCATGAGGTCCTGCAGGAACTCCCGGCGGGCCAGCGGATCGAGCGGGGCGACCGGTTCGTCGAGGACCAGCAGGTCGGGACGTTTGGCCAGGCCGAGGGTGAGCGCGAGCTGCGCCCGCTGTCCGCCGGACAACTTGCCGGCCCGCTGCTTAGGGTCGAGCTGCAGGTGCTGAATCCGTTGCTGAGCAAGGGATTCGTCCCACCCCGGGTTGAGTCGCGCGCCGAGTTTCAGGTGATCGGCGACGCTCAACCGCTGGTACGTCGGCGTGTCCTGAGCGACGTACCCGACCTTGGCCTGCTGAGTCCCGGCCGGAGCCCCCAGCACACTGACCGACCCCGTCGTCGGCGTCAGCATCCCAACAGCCATATTGAGCAACGTGCTCTTACCGGCCCCGTTAGGCCCCACCAGCCCCACAACATGCCCGGCCGGAACCTCTAAATCGCAGTCAGTCAACGCCCAGCGCCGACCATATTTCTTCCCCAACCCCTGGGCTTGCAGCACCGCGGTCATCGGATTGATGGCGTGGAAACCTCGCCCTTCGGAGCGAGGAGGAAACGCCATCTCCCTCCCTTCGGAAAGTGTCGGTGTTGTCTGATTGGCTTCTGTGCGTGTCCCGTTACCGCCTCGCTCCAACGCCTGCTCAAGTCGCGGCGTTGCTGGAGCATTGCGGGCACGCCAGGTTCGTGTGGAACCTTGCGCTCGAGCAGTGGTCGATGTGGCGGCCCGGCCGCCGTTCGCAGCCTCCCCGGTTCGTCGAGCAGGCACGGCAGCTCACCGGAGCCCGCGAGGACAACGGTTGGTTGCGCGCTGGGTCGCAGACGGTGCAGCAGCAGGCGTTGCGGGATTTCGATCAAGCCGTGACCGGGTTCTTCGCCGGCACTCACCGGCGGCCGACCTGGCGCAAGGCCGGTCGACACGAAGGGTTCCGGATCGTCGGTCGTCAGGCGTCTCGGGTCGAACGATTGTCGCGGAAGTGGGGACAGGTCCTCGTTCCGAAGGTCGGCTGGATCAAGTTCCGGCTGTCCCGCCAGTTGCCCGAGGCGAAGTCGTACCGGGTGACCCGCGACAGCGCAGGCAGGTGGCATCTCGCGTTCGCTGTGGCCCCGGAGCCGATCCCGCCGCCCGGCACCGGGGAGATTGTCGGCGTGGATCGAGGCGTGGTCGTGTCGGCTGCCTTGTCGACGGGGGAGTTCCTGTCGTGCCCCGGACTCACCCCCGGTGAGAAGACCCGTTTGCTCCGGTTGCAGCGCGGTTTCGCACGTGCTCAACGCGGATCGAACCGGCGCGTCAGGATCAGGACGGCGATCGCCAAGCTGAAGGCCCGGGAAACGGATCGGCGCAAGGATTGGGTCGAGCAGACCTCCACCGCGCTTGCGCGTCGGTTCGACGTGATCCGAGTCGAGGACCTGAAGATCCGGAACATGACTCGCTCGGCGAAGGGGACGACTGCCGTCCCGGGGAGGAATGTTCGGCAGAAGGCCGGGCTCAACCGCGGCATTCTCGCCAGCGGCTGGGGGCGACTGGTCCAGCGACTGAAGGACAAGGCTGCCGGTCGGGTCGAGAAGGTGCCGGCGGCCAACACCTCGCGGACGTGTTCGCGCTGCGGGACAACGGACAAAGAGGCGCGCGAGAGCCAAGCCGTCTTCCTGTGCCGGTCCTGCGGCTACACCGCGAACGCCGAAGTGAATGCAGCCATCAACATCGCGGCAGGGCGTGCCGTGACTGCGCGTGGAGCCGTTGCAAGTCTGTCGGCATTGAAGCGCGAACCTCAACTGACTACCTCCGCGTAGATGGGTTGAAATCCCTGTCCTGGTGGGCGGGGAGGACGTCAAGCTATGTCCTCCTGAGCGGCGGTCCGAAAGGTTGTCAGGAACAACGCCTCGATGCTCTCGTCGTCGAGGCCGGCTTTGCGGGCCTTGGCCAGCCAGCGGCGGAGGTCCTGCCGCAGGGGGCCGTGCGCGGCCAGCGAGTTGTCGGTGAGGGTGCGGGTGACGAACGTGCCGCGCCCCGGCCGGGCCTGCACCAGGCCTTCGTGCTCGAGCTCGCGATACGCCTTGAGCACCGTGTTCGGGTTGATCGCCAGCGCGGCGACGACGTCCTTCACCGTCGGCAGCTGGTCTCCCTCCCGGAGCAGACCGAGCCGCAACGCGTTCCGGACCTGCTGAACGATCTGCTGGTACGGCGAGACCCCCGACCGCCCGTCCAGATGAAACTCGATCATCCGTAACCCCATTCATCTAGTTACCTAGCACTATAGGGGTATGGGCCAAGGCCGGGTCAAGAGCCGCGATGGATCAGCGGATCGCGTCGTACCGGCGGAGCGCCTCGCGGCGGGCTTCGGCGTGGTCGACCACCGGATCCGGGTAGTCGTCGGCGCCGCCGTGTTTCCAAGGTTCGTGGGCGGCCTTGCTGTCGAGGTGCCGCAGCTCCGGCACCCACCGGCGGACGTACGTACCGTCGGGGTCGAACTTCACGCCCTGCCCGACCGGGTTGAAGATCCGGAAGTACGGCGAGGCGTCCGCGCCGCAGCCGGCCACCCACTGCCAGTTCAGCGAGTTCGAGGCCAGGTCGCCGTCACGTAGGGACTGCATGAACCAGCGCGCGCCGAACTTCCAGTGCACATGAAGGTCCTTGACCAGGAACGACGCCACCACCATCCGCACCCGGTTGTGCATGAAGCCAGTCTCGGCAAGCTGTCGCATCCCGGCATCGACCAGCGGGAACCCGGTCCGGCCCTCGCACCAGGCGTCGAACAGTTCGCCGGGTTCGTCGTACCGCATCCGCTCGAACTCCGGTCGCAGCGGCTTCCAGGCCGCATGCGGGTTGCGCGCGAGCAGATCCGCGCAGAACTCCCGCCAGGCCAGCTCGCGGCGATAGGCCTCCGCGCCGGCGCTCCGCTTGCGAGCCAGGTCGGCCAGCATCGTCCGCGGGTGGATCTCGCCGTACTTGAGTGGAATCGACATCCGCGACGTGCTGTCGAGATCGGGTCGATCCCGCTCATCGCCGTACCCGGCGACGTCGTCGAGGTACGCGCGCCAGTGCTCGAGCGCAGCCTGCTCACCGGCGCCGTCCGCGCTGCCCTCCGGCAGGTCCTCGCTGTCGGCCTTGGTCCAGTCCACCTCGGCCGGTGCGTCGACGGGCTTCCGCCAGCCGTGCTCGAGCCACGCCCGGAAGTACGGCGTGAACACCTGATAGGGCCGGCCTTGCTGGTTGAGGATCCGCCCGGGCGCGATCGCGTACGGCGAGCCCGTCGCCACCAGCGGACACTTCAATGAAGCTTCAACTTCTCCGTCGCGCCGCTGCCCATAGGGACCGTGATCAGCGCTGACATGCACGCTGCTCGCTCCGACCTCCTCGGCGACGGCCGGGATCACGTCCGCCGGATCACCCCGCCGTACGACGAGCTTGCCGCCCATGGACCTGGACAAGCGGTGCAGCGAGGCGGCGAGGTGCTCGCGACGTGGATCGCCGGATCGGTCCCATAACAACGGGTCCAGCACGAAGACCCCGAGCACCCGCCCGTCACCCGCAGCCACCGCGTCGAGCAGCGCTGGGTTGTCGGCCAGTCGGAGATCCCGTCGAAACCACATCATCGCTGTCACGGGTCGCATCCTCCGCCTGTACCCACGGCGATTGGGTAAGGCTTGCCTGCATAGGTGAGAATGGTTGTCGTGAGCGAGCTGATCGATACCACCGAGATGTACTTGCGGACCGTGTACGAGCTGGAAGAAGAAGGCATCCTCCCGCTGCGCGCGCGCATTGCCGAGCGGCTGCACCAGTCCGGGCCGACGGTCAGCCAGACGGTCGCCCGGATGGAACGCGACGGCTTGATCAAGGTGGAAGGCGACCGGCACCTCGAGCTCACCGATGTCGGCCGCAAACAGGCGACCCGGGTGATGCGCAAGCACCGGCTGGCCGAGCGGCTGCTGGTCGACGTGATCGGGCTGGAGTGGGAGGACGTGCACGCGGAGGCCTGCCGCTGGGAGCACGTGATGAGTGACGCCGTCGAGCTGCGGCTGCTCAAGATCCTCGGCAACCCGACCGAGTCGCCGTACGGAAACCCGATCCCGGGTCTGGAGGAACTGCAGAACGACGGCCACGCGAGTGCGACCGAGGACTTCCGGATCGGCGTCGAGGCGCTGGACCAGGTGCTCGACCAGGCCACCGGGGACAGCGTCCGGGTGCTGGTCCGCCGGATCGCCGAGCCGGTGCAGAGCGACGACGGCGCGATGGCGGTGCTGCGCAAGGCCGGCGCGCTTCCGGGCCGCGAGGTCGACTCGACGCTGGACGCCGAGGGTGTGCTGGTGGGTAGCCGCGAGGCCGGCGGCGTGATCAGTGACGAGACGGCCGGGCACATCTTCGTGAGCCGGGTCTGACGTTCAAGCTTCCATTAAGACCTCGTACGGAGAGCGCTCGATGCTGTACGGCGTGTGTGCACCAGGTAGCGTCTGACCGCAATGTCTGAGAACGCGATCGACTGGCCGGAGTATCTGCGGGAGTTCCACACCGCGGCTCCGGGCAGCACCGAAGCCCTGCTGTCCAGGGCGGTGGCAGGCGACCATACGCCGTACCGCTGGCTGACCCGTGCTGTCTCGGGGGAGGCCCGCCGGGTCCTCGACCTCGCATGCGGCAACGGCCCGGTCTCCCGCGAGCTGCACGGCCGGTGGGTCGTGGGTGTCGACAACAACCAGGCTCAGCTGGCCGGTGCGCCGGGGCCGAAGGTTCAGGCGGACGCGCTGCACCTGCCGTTCGCCAACGAGGTCTTCGACGTCGTCACCTGCTCGATGGGCCTGATGGTGCTGCAGCCGCTGCCCGAGGTGCTGGCTGAGGCAGCCAGGGTGCTGCGGCGGGGCGGCGTACTGGCTGCGATCGTGCCGGCCGTGCGACCGCTGCGACGCGGTGACATCCGCACGCTGAGCGGGCTGACCACGCGGTTGCGGTCGACCCCGCAGTTCCCGGCCGGTGGCGAGATCACCGAGCTCAAGGACCAGCTCCATCACGCCGGTTTCGACGTGATGGAGAGCCAGCGGGAGCGGTACGTGTACACGATCCACAGCCGCGACGACGCCTGCCGGCTGGTCAACGCGCTCTACCTTCCCGGTACGCCGGACGTCCGCCGGAACACCGCCGCCGGGTGGCTCGCGGACCGGGCCGAGTCCAAGGACGGCCTCGAGGTCGCGATCCCGATCCGCCGGATCACCGCGATGCGCACCAAGCTCGCTCTGACTGGTTCCTGATCACTGGGTGGCACCAGCCTCCACGGTCTGTACCGTGTGCCTGTGGGTGCGCTGAGCTGGTCCGTCCGGAGGGTCGACCGGGCGCTCGACGGTGAGACGGTCTACCGCGAGTTGCTGGCCGGTGAACCGGTCGCGTTCTGGCTCGACGGCAGCCTGACGGACCGGGCGATCCGCCGCGTCTCCGTCCTCGGTACGACGCTGGGTCCGCAGGCGGAGGTCGTCGTACGGGAGGTCTCCGACGGTGACGTGTTCGCCGAGTTGAACGGGTTGCTGGGTGCGCGGGTGGCCGACGTACCGGCTGAGCTGGACGGGCTGTTCAGCGGTGGCTATGTCGGGTACTTCGGGTACGAGTTGAAGGCGTTGACCGGGGGAGTGGCGGCCCACGAGTCGCCGGCGCCGGACGCGCTGTGGATCTGGGCGAACCGGTTCGTCGTCATCGATCACGACAACGACCTCACCTACCTCGTCGCGGTGGACGAACCCGGCGCGGGTGAGGACTGGCTCGAGCGCGCCGAGCTGGCCGCGTCCGACTGGTGGATGGGCAGCGTCGAGATTCCGGCGATCGCTCATCTTGATCTCGAGGCGCATCTCGAGCAGGACCGCGCGACGTATCTGGCCGGCATCGCCGCGTGCATGGCCGAGCTCGAGGCGGGCGAGACGTACGAGGTCTGCCTGACGAACCGGGTCCGGCTGCCGGCGGTGCCCGACCCGTTCGAGTTCTTCCGCTGGCAGCGGGCCACGAACCCAGCGCCGTACGCCGCCTTCCTGCGGTACGGCGATCTCGCGGTGGCGAGCTCGTCGCCGGAGCGGTTCCTCACCGTTGACGGGGACGGGTGGGCCGAGTGCCGGCCGATCAAGGGAACCGCGCCGCGCGAGTCGGACCCGGCGCAGGACCAGCTCGCCGCGAAGGCGCTGGCCGAGGACGAGAAGACCCGGGCCGAGAACCTGATGATCGTCGACCTGATCCGCAATGACCTCGGCCGGGTGAGCGAACCGGGGACTGTGCACGTGCCGCAGCTGATGGAGGTCGAGACCTACCGGACCGTGCATCAGCTGGTCACGACCGTGCGCGGCCGGCTGCGGTCCGGGGTGTCCGCGGTCGACGCGGTCCGCGCGTGCTTCCCGCCGGGGTCGATGACGGGCGCGCCGAAGATCCGCACGATGGAGATCCTCGACTCGCTCGAGTGGAGCGCGCGCGGGGTCTACTCGGGTGCTCTCGGCTACCTGACCGTGGACGGGCGCGCGGATCTCAGCGTGGTGATCCGGACGGCGGTGCTCACGCCGGACGAGACCATGATCGGAGCGGGGGGTGCGATCGTGCTCGACTCCGAGCCGGTCGCGGAGTACGAAGAAATGGTGCTAAAGGCAACAGCAGCCGTAGGCGCAACCGCCGCGGCCGAAGGGTGGGGGAAATGAGTGATTTGCAGGTGGCGGATTCGTTCCTCGTGGCAGGCGGGAAGGTCCGTGGGATCGAGCTGCACCGGGAACGGTTCGTACGGTCGTGTGCGGCAGTCGGGGTGTCCGCCGAGGCGTTCTGGGACGAGCAGGCCGGGCGGTTGCCCGGGTTCGGCCGATGGTTCCCGCGGTTCGAGCTGCGGATGTCCGGCGAGCTGGCGGTCCAGCTCCGGCCGGCGCCTCCGATCGGCGGGCGCGTCCGCGTCGCCGTACATGACGGCCCGGATCCGCGGACGGCGCCGCGGGTGAAAGGCCCCGATCTCGAGCTCCTCGGCAAGCTGAAGGAATCCGCTCCCCATCGGGCCGACGAGATCCTCCTCCTCGACCACGACGGCTCCGTGCTCGAGGCGGCGTACTCCGCTCTCGCCTGGTGGGAAGACGACACCCTCTGCTTCCCGCCCTCCGACCGCCCCCTCCTCCCGTCCGTCACCGCTCAACTCCTCCGCCGCATCGCCACCACCCAGGGCGTATCCGTCGTCGAGCACCCCATCACCCCCACCGACCTCCAATCCACCACCGAAGCCTGGCTCGTCAACGCCCTCCACGGCATCCGCCCCATCCACGCCTGGTCCGACTCCCCCATAGACCCCCTCCCCAACTCCCACTCCACCCCCTGGCAATCCCACCTGGATTCCCTGGCCCGCCCCCTCTAAGAGCCCCGCCCACACACCCCGACCCAGCGTCCCCAGCCGGGCCCCGCCCATACGCGCGGCCCAGCGGGGTCGCTCCCGCCCCTCAAATGGCTCCCGGGGCTCTCGCCCTGCCCGCGCTCCCGGCGGCGGTCGTCCGCTCACGCGCTCGCGGCGGTCGTCCGCTCATGGCGGTCGGTCAGGCCGGCGTGCGCCGTACGCCGCTTGACTCAGCCGCGTGCGTGCAGGCCTGGGTTGTTAAAGTGATATCAGTTTGCGAGCTTGGGGATAGCGAAAGGGAGTGGTGATGGTGGAGATGGATGTTGCGGTGGAGATGCCTAAGCCGAAGGTGACTGAGCGGGTGGCTTGGCAGGTCAACGGGTGGCCAGTGGCGCTGGTGGCGTTCGTGCTGCTGGTGGCGGGCGTGGTGCAGTTCAGCGTCGGCGCCGCGCACGGGGAGGGCGGGATGATCGCGTTGGGGAGCGTCCTGTTCGTCGTCGGGGTGATCGTCGCGGCCGGGCTGACTCCGGTCTCGCCGGGGCGGGCGCGGGTGTTGCAGATCCTCGGTCGGTACGCCGGAACGATCCGGACCGACGGTCTTCGCTGGGTCAACCCGATCTCCACCCGCCGGGAAGTCTCGACCCGGATCCGCAACCACGAGACGGCCGTTGCCAAGGTCAACGATGCCGACGGCAACCCGATCGAGATCGCCGCGGTGGTGGTCTGGCAGGTCGAGGACACCGCGCAGGCGATGTTCGAGGTCGACGACTTCGTCGAGTTCGTGGCGATCCAGACCGAGACCGCGGTCCGGCACATCGCGAACAGCTATCCGTACGACGTCCACACCGACGACGGCGGCCTGTCGCTACGGGACAGCACCGACGAGATCACCGAGACCTTGTCCGCCGAGATCGCGGCCCGGGTGCAGGCGGCCGGCGTGCACGTGATCGAGTCGCGCATCACGCACCTCGCCTACGCCCCTGAGATCGCCCAGGCGATGCTGCGTCGTCAGCAGGCCGGTGCGGTGGTGGCGGCCCGGCAGCGGATCGTCGAGGGTGCGGTCGGCATGGTCGAGCTCGCGCTGGACCGGCTGTCCGAGCACGAGGTCGTCGAGCTCGACGAGGAGCGCAAGGCGACCATGGTGAGCAACCTGATGGTCGTGCTGTGCGGCGATCGAGATGCCCAGCCGGTGGTCAACGCCGGCTCCCTCTATCAGTGAGCGGCTGTCGTGGCCGTCGAACGCAAGAAGATCCTGCTCCGGCTGGATCCCGTGGTGCACGACGCGCTGGCCCGGTGGGCGGCCGACGACCTGCGCAGCACCAACGCTCAGATCGAGTTCCTGCTCCGGCGGGCGCTGGCCGAGGCGGGCCGGCTGCCCACCGGAGTCGGTAAGATGCGTCGCCCGGGCCGACCGGCCAAGGAGGAAGACGATGAGTAAGACAGTGGTGACCCCGCTCCGGAGGCCGTCGGCGCCCCGACGCCGGAAGGCTGTTGCGCTCGGCAACGCGAAGGCCCCGGACGCCTTGCCTGCAAGGCTTTTCCTGCTCGCCTACGATCCGCAGCGCGGCCGGCTGACGGCCCGCTCGAATCTTGGGAAAGTCCTGCGGGCCGCGGCGCTGACCGACCTGCAGCTGACCGGAAACCTTGCCGATGACAACGGCCGGGCCCGGCTGACGATGGCGCCCGCGCCGTACGATCCGGTGCTGGCCGGTGTCCTCGAGGACATCCGCGCCGTCGGTCCGCGGAAGTGGCGGCGCTGGATCGATCGGCGGCCGCGCGCGATCATCCGCGCGGTCCGCGACGACCTCGAGCGCGCGCACCTGATCAGGGTCGAGCCGCACCGGATCCTCGGCCTGATCCCCGCCGACCGCATCACCCTGCGGCAACCGCTCGTACGGCGCCAGATCCTGCAGAGCGCACGTGACACTCTCCGGCCGTCCCGGCTGGTCTCCCGGGTGGACCTGCGCGACGCGGCGGTCGTCGTACTCGCGTCCACCGCGGATCTCCGCACGGTCGTCACCAAGGATCAGCGCACCCGCCACAAGGACCGGCTGGCCCAACTCGCCGTCCGCGTCGGGCCGACCGTGCCCGCGCTGAAGAAGTCCCTCCAGCAGTCCCAGTACTCCGCCGGCGGCTAGACGGCCTGACACTGCCGGGTGCTATGGTTCGTTACTCAAGTAACTAACCAAGGAACCGGTGAGGGGGTGGCGTGGTGTTCGACGACCGCAGTCCGATCTACCTGCAGATCGCGGAGCAGATCAAGAACGACATCGTCACCGGCGCGCTCGCCGAGGATGAGCAGGTCATGTCGACGAACCAGTACGCCGCCTTCTACCGGATCAACCCGGCGACCGCGGCCAAGGGGTTCGCGCAACTGGTCGACGAGGGCGTGCTGTACAAGAAGCGCGGGATCGGGATGTTCGTCAGCCCGAACGCCCGTGACCTGCTCCGCACCGGCCGGCGGGACTCGTTCATCGCCGATGTGGTCGACCCGATGATCCGGGAGGCCAAGGCGATCGGCGTACCCCTCAAGGATGTCATCCAGCACATCCGCAGCTATGGAGAAGCGTGATGACCACGGACACCATCGAAGACCTCGCCCTGACGGTGCGGACAGAGAGCCTGTCGGTCCGGTTCGCGGGGGTGCCGGCGCTCGACCGGCTCGACCTGCGGCTGGCGCCGGGCAAGATCCACGGCCTGCTCGGCCGCAACGGATCCGGTAAGAGCACCCTGGCGGCGGTTCTGGCGGGCTTTCGGCGGCCGGACGAGGGTCGGGTACTGATCGAGGGTGGCGACCTCGGTACGGCGCAGGAGCCGTACGAGAACGCGGTTGTGACGAGCCGGGTCTGCCTGATCCGCGAGTCCGGTGACCTGGTCGAACAGGCCTCGGTCCGGCAGGCTGTCGGTCTCGCCGCGAGCCTGCGCCCGTACTGGGGCGAGGACGTGGCCGGTGATCTGCTGGACCGCTTCGAGATCCCGCTGAACAAGAAGATCCAGAAGCTGTCTCGTGGTAAGAAATCCGCGCTCGGGGTCGTGCTCGGGCTCGCCAGCCGGGCGCCGTTGACGATCTTCGACGAGAGCTACCTGGGTATGGACGTCCCGTCCCGCAATCTCTTCTACGACGCGCTGCTCGCCGACTACACCGAGGTGCCGCGCACGATCGTGTTGTCCACCCACCTGGTCAGCGAGGTCAGCACGCTGCTCGAGGAGGTCGTCATCCTCGACAACGGACGCCTGGTCACCCAGTCCCCGGTGGACGCGCTGCGCGGCCGCGGTGCCTCGATCGTCGGCCCGGCCGCGGCGGTGGACGAGTTCACCGGCCGCTTCACGGTCCTCGCGCAGGAGCGGCTCGGTGGAACCAAGTCCACCACCGTCCTCGGCGATCTCGATCCCGCGCTGCTCGCCGAGGCAGCGGCAGCCGGCCTCGAGGTCGGCCCGGTCGGCCTGCAGGAGCTCTTCGTCCACCTGACCGCCCCGACGAAGGGAGCTCGCTCATGAACGAGCGCAGCGAGTTCATCAGAAGGCACAGCGCGCATCGTGTCTCATCCGCGGCCGGAGCGAAGCGAGGACGTGGATGAGCACCGCTGTTGACGAGAGGACCGAGCAGGTGTCGCGGGCGAGCGCTTCGGCGACCTTGCCGCGTGGCGTGACGTCCGGACAGCGGCTGCGGCGGATCGTGCTTGCGATGGTGATCGGCCTGCGGCCGATGCTGGTCGGCTATTGGCTCGTGATGCTGGTCGGGTTCCTCGTCGTCGGCATCGCGGTGAAGGCTGTGACCGGCGGGATCGACCACAGCACATGGGATTACGGCACCCAGTCACCGAAGTACTTCTCGATGGCGATCGGCATCACGGTCACTCCGGCATTCCTCTCCCTGCTGGTCGCCCAGGGCATCACCCGGCGGATGACGTCCGTTGCCGCGAGCATCTATCTGACCGGCGCGGCGGCGGCGACCGCGCTGCTGTGGGTGCTGGTCTACCAGGTCGAGAATGTGATCTACAGCTGGCAGGGCTGGACACAGACGTTCGCCAACCCGCACCTGTTCACCAAGACCTCGCAGGTGGGTCTGATCTTCGCGGAGTTCTTCCTGCTGATCCTGTCGCACGAGGTGGCCGGCTGGTTGCTCGGCATCACGTTCGTCCGGTTCGGATTCTGGCGTGGCGTGCTGCTGCTGCCGCTGTCCGTGATGCCGGCCGTCGCGGCCGAGTTCCTGCTCGTCGCGCAGTGGCTCGCCGACGTCCTGACCGGCCTCGGCTACCACCGTCCACCACTGGCCGTCGCCGTGCCTTCCGTTCTCGTGGTCAGCGCTCTCGGTCTGTACGCCGGCTATCTCGTACTGCGACCGATGGCACTGAAACCAGCCAAAGGATGAACGCTTGACTGAACTGACAACGGGCTGACTTATGCACAGGGGGTGTGTATAAGTCAGGCCATTTCTGTGGATGGTTGCGCGGTCACTGTGGACGACGCGCGCGAGGTCGCGAAGTGGCGGAAACTGTTGGCAGGAAGGGCTTGTGCGACTGTGGCCCTCGGCGGTAGAAATATCGACACGCTACTTCTGAAAAAGGGAGGGCGGGTCGAACGGATACCGAGGCCCCTAGCGGTGGGGATCCCCACCGAGGTAGACCGGTGACGGGGTCTGCCGGCGCCTACGGACTCGTTTCGGGAAGCTGGAGACGTCACCTTCCTTCAGCTAGTGCGGGCCCCTCCGACTCATACTCGGAGGGGCCCGCCTCACGTCGGCACCCGGCACTTGTGTCCTCTAACGACACGTGCAGGTATCGATAACAGCGCGTCCGGGCAACGGAAAGATCCGGCAAACGGAAAGATCCGGCAAACGGCGAGATCGGGCAACAGAAAGCCGGCCGGCGCACAGAACGGATGTGCACCGACCGGCGATCCGGGGCCGTGCCGTACCGGCCACGACCCCGGGGTCTCAGGCGAGAGTGATCTTCAGTGCCGAGGACGCGCCGTGCGCCGGCACCCGCACCTCCACTCCGCGTGTCGTCGTGACGAGCTTGTACGCCGTCGCCCGGCCGTCGAGGGTGACACTGTTCACCTTCGCGCCGGTCGGCAGAACAGCACCGATCGTGATTGTTGCCCCGACACCCTTCACGGTGACATCGGTCCGCAATTCGTTACCTGCAAGGCGTGCGGAGACATCGACCGATCCGCGACCGACCCGGATGTTGCTCCCGGCCACCTTCTGCTGGCCTTGCGGGAGCTGCGGGACCACCGTGACCCGACCGTGCCCGAGATCCGGGTCGACGCCGAGCTGCTGGTGAATCACCGGCCAGAGGATGCCGTACGCGCCCCACGCCTGCAGCGCCATCGAACGGTCGTAGAACGGCCGGCCGATGTTCGCCGGTGAGTCGGGTGACGGAGCGATCTCCGGCATCGCGCCCGGCGTCTCCCACACGGTCGGGTCGAGCTGGATCCGGGCGTTGCCGGTCGTGTAGACCTGCTGCTGGTTCGTGCCCAGCCGCCCGAAGTTGCCTTCAGCAACCGCCATGATCGAGGTGTTCAGGCCGAAGATGGCGCGCTCGCTCTTCACCTGGGACACGACCGGATCACAGGACGGACCGGGGTTGCCGGCCGGGTCCGAGGTCGGGCCGGTGCCCGTGTGGTAAAGGCCGAATTCTCCTGTGTAGCAAGGCTTTTCGCGCTGGTCGAGAGCGGTCTTCGCGTGCTCGGCGGACGCGAGCGGCGAGTTCGGCTGACCCGGCCGGACCAGGACTGCCTCCATCGGTGTGACACCGATCCAGTGCCGCTGGAAGATCGGCGTGTTGTCGTTCGCCGGGTCCGCCGCGTTGTCGACGGAGTCGGCGTACCCCATGGCCTGCGGTACCCACCACTGCGCCTCGAAGCGGGACTCGAGGTCGGTCGCGCGGGCGGTCGCCCACTGCTGGACGGTGGTGTCGTGCTTGGACGCGGCCAGGTCGGCCAGGTCGCGCAGCCCACGGGCGAGGTAGACGGTGCTGTCGAGTTTCTCCACGCCCATCCCGGCGCGTTCGACGTTCGCGAGGCCTTCCGGCCAGCCGTCGCCGTCCTTGTCCAGTTCGCGGTAGACGTACTGCAGGTTGCGGACGCTGAAGTCGTACATCTCGTCGCGGAACCTGTCGTCACCGGTCCACCGCCACAGCAGCGCGACGGTGCTCGGGAACTTCACTGTCTCGTCCGTGTTCCCCGCACTCTGGTTGGAGCCGAAGTACACGTCACCGGTCGGTGTCACTTCGTGGGCGACCTTGCCGCTGCGGTTGTTCAGGATGTCGCTGACATCGCGCAGTGCGCGGAGGTGCTCCTTCACCGTGTCGAACTGGCCGGCGGCGACAGCGGCGTACGCCGTGTACTCACCGTCGGTCGCGAACAGCCACGGGTAGTCCGGGAAGCCGGCGCCGAACCAGCGTGCGGTGTCGACCGTGCCAACCGGGGCCGGGTAGTCCTTGCCCTCGTTGACGTCCCGGATCTTCAGGTTGTGCGCCTCTTGGACGGAGTCGGCTAGGTTCTGCTTGCTCCATTCGACGCTCTGCTGCAGCAGACGATCACCAGGAAGGTCCACTGCGGACTGCTCGTCGATCTGCTTGCGTTCGGCGCTCTTTGCCTTCAGCAACTTGTCCGGGTTGCTCAGGGCCTTGCCGTACTCGCGTTGTGCGGCCGACGTGCCCTGGTCCGATCCGGCCACGGCGAACCAGATGGTCTTCGCCTGACCCGGTGCGAGGTTGACGTCGTACGTGAGCTGTCCGCCCGTGCCCTTGCCGACGAGCGAGTCGTCACAGCGTGCCGGCGTCGTACCGTCGGCCGGGCAGATCACCGCTGGGTCCTGCGGGCCGCGGTGGTTCGGGCCGAGCGCGTGGCTCGTCGGACGCAGGGACGATCCGACGAACGCGGCGTAGTCGTGAGCGGTCGCGTTCGGGTACGACGGCGTACCTTGCTCGCGGAACCCCAATGCACCGTTGGCGTAGGCGCCGGTGTCCGGCAGGTTGGCGTCGGCCGCGCCAGGAGTGGTCCAGCCCCACGGGTACGACTGCATCAGTTCGGAGTGCGCGTCCACGGCGAGCTTCACCGTCTTCGTCGTACTCGAGCTGAGCGTCAGGCCGACGAGCGTTGCGCGGATGCCGTCGGGGACGAAGTCGGTACGGCGGACGTTGACGGAACCGGAGTAGTCGATCCGGCTGTAGCCGTGGCCGCTCGTGTACTTCGCGGCTGCGACGTCCTTGCCGAGCCAGTTGCCGTCGAGGCCGAACCACAGACCGTCGAGCAGCTTGATCGGCTGGGTCCAGAAGCCGCCCATCTCACCGCGGATGTGCCAGCCGGAGGCGGGGTAGAGCCCGCTCTCGTCGCCCATCGCGTAGGCGCGATCACCGACGACGAGCGACCGCCGGTCAGCCAGGCGGGTGGTCTCGGACAGCTCGGATGATCCGGCGGCCTGAGCGGCGGTGGCCGCACCGGTAGAGGTCGAGCCGGCGGTGGCCGAGCCGGCGGTGATGGGGCCGGCGATCGCGGAGGCCGAGCCGGCCAGGACGGTGGCCGTGGCCAGCAAGGCGATGCCGACCGTACGGCGTCCTGGTCTGGATCGGCGTGGTGGAGCGGTGCTGCGTCGGACGGTGGGATAGGGAGTCATTGGCGGTTCCTCCTTCTCGCGGCGCTCGGGGGATGCGCCGGATCAGCCAGGGGCTGAGCTGCCCCTGATCACGAGCTCGGGTTGCAGCAGGCGTTCGGTCGACGGGTCGGCCAGGCCGGCCGGGTCGGTCAGGATCGCGATCAGCTCGGCGGCGATCCGGTCCATCGGTTGCTTGAGGCTGGTCAGGCCGGGGGAGACGACGTCGGCGAGGGGTGAGTCGTCGAAGCCGGTCACGCTGACGTCGCGGCCGGGGGTGAGGCCGCGGCGGCTCAGCTCGCGGAGCGCGCCCAGGGCGAGAATGTCGCTCAGGGCAACGATTCCGTCCGGCGCCTTGCCGGAGTCGAGCAACTCCGCGGTGACCCGCGCGCCTTCCTCGATGCTGTCCTCGTGGCAGCGCACGGACAGGCCGGTGACGGGCAGTCCGAGCTCATTGCACTGCGCGCGCCAGCCACCGAGGCGGTCCTCGCCCAGGCCGGATGACTTCGGCCAGCCGAGGAAGGCGATCCGCCGGCGGCCGGTCTCGTGCAGGTGCCGGACCGCGAGCGCGGATCCGGCCGCACCGTCGACGTCGACCCACGGACCGGGCTGGGTGGTCTCCTTCCAGACCCGGCCGAACGAGACGAACGGGATCTTCTCGTCCTTCAGCCAGGCGTGCCGTGGATCGTGGGTCTCGGTCTGCGAGAGGACGAACCCGTCGACCAGGCGGCGCGCGTGCAGGTCGTCGTACACAGGCATGCCGCCGACGCCGGGCGGTGCGGTGAACAGCAGGATGTGGCGGCCGGTACGCTCGGCCGCCGCGCACAGGGCGTGCAGGAACTGGTCCATCACCAGGTGGGTCTGGTTCGGCCAGTCGGGGACGCAGTACCCGATCAGTTCGACCGCGCTGGTGCGCAGGCTGCGGGCGTTACGATTGGGCCGGTAGTTGAGCAGTTCGATCGAGCGGTTGACCCGCTGGAGCGTGTCCGGCCGGAGCCGGTGCGGCGCGTTCAACGCGTTCGACACCGTCTGCACCGACACCTCGGCGTGGGCGGCGACCTGCTTCAACGTGGCCACGCGACCTCCCACAGGTGTTTGAACGTTAAAAACACCGGCAGTCTCTCTTGCGACCTGCGCCGTGTCAACGGCTCAGAGTGTCGGCGGTCCCTGCCTGACGATCGCCAGCGTCTCGTCCGCCGGAAGCGGAGGAATCCAGCGACCCCACCAGGCGGCATCGGCGGCGGCGAACGCGGCTGGGTCGCCGCCACTGACCTTGACGGTGAAGTCACCCCGCTCGGCGAGCAGTCCTCGTACGTCGTCCGGGAGGAGCTGCTGTGGTGCGTCAGTACTGCCCTTGTCGGCGCACGAACCGTCCCACCGAAGGATCCGGCGTCGCACCGCCGGGACCAACAGGTTCCCGCCCACCCAGATCGGGATCCGCGGCCTCTGCACCGGTCGAGCGGTCAGCTGAGCTCCGTCGAGCTGGTAGTGCTCGCCGGCAAAACTGACCTGCTGCCCGGTCCACAGCCGGTCGATCACGTCGAGCCCCTCATCGAGCATCTCCGCCAGCACCTTAGGCGGCTGCGCCGGCAGGAACGGATCACCAGGATCACCGATGCCCACCCCGAGGATGATTCTTCCGTCGGACAGGTGATCCAGCGCCACCGCCTCGGCCGCGACCTTCCAGGGATGTCGCCGAGGCAGTGGGGTCACCGTCGTACCGATCCTGATCCGCGACGTGGCCACAGCCATCGCAGCGAGGCAGATCCACGGGTCGTACGTCGGCTCGGACGCGTCGCCCTGGTAGACGAGATAGTCCTCCAGGAACAGCGCGTCCCAGCCGCAGTCCTCGACGGCCCGCGCGAGCTCGGCGAGCCCGCGCGGGTCACGTCCCGCTCCCACCGCGCCAACCGTCACCGAGAACTTCATGCCGGTGACGCTAACGGCGGGCACCGACAATCAGGCGGTGTGGCCGCCGTCGATCGTCAGCTCCGTGCCGGTCATGTAGGCGCCGTGCGGACCGGCCAGGAAGGCGATCGCTGCGGCGACCTCGGCGGGCTTGCCGAAGCGGTCGAGGGCGAGGTCGCCGATCTGAGCCGCCGCGAACGGGCCATCGGCCGGGTTCATGTCGGTGTCGATCGGACCGGGCTGGACGACGTTCGAGGTGATGCCACGCGATCCGAGTTCACGGGCCAGTCCCTTGCTGAGCCCGACCAGCGCGGCCTTGCTCATCGCGTACAGCGTCATCCCCGGACTGGTCACCCTGCCTGCAGCACAGCTCCCGAGGTGGATCACCCGTCCGCCGTCTGACAGCAGCGGTACGGCGGCCTGCGTGGCGGCGTACACCCCGCGGACGTTGACCGCGAGCACGCGATCGAGGTCGGCCAGTGTGAGCTCGGTGATCGGGCCGATCGCGCCGACGCCGGCGTTGTTCACCAGGATGTCCAGCCCGCCGAGCTGGTCTGCAGCCCGCTGAACGCCGTCCGCGACCGCTACTGCGTCCGCTGCATCGACCTCGAGGGCGAACGCTCGCCGCCCGAGCGCCTCGATCTCCTTCACTGCCTTCGCGGCAGCATCCGCTGAGTTGTTGTAGGTGAGCGCCACATCCGCGCCGCGCTCCGCCAATGCGATCGCCGTGGCTGCCCCGATCCCGCGGCTGCCGCCGGTGACCAGTGCCTTCAGGTCCTGTAGTTCGTTCATGTGTTCAAGTCCACCGGGGTGCGGGCGGCGAAGCTGGCGGAAATCCGACCGCAGATCCTCGCGTCGTATTCTCGCGATGCCTCGATGGCGCAAAATCGCTAGAGACTGTCGGTGGCGGCAGGGATGCTGGAGCACATGTACGAGTGCAGGGAGCGATGCATCCGGGCGGTCCAGTCGAAGGACGCGCGGTTCGACGGCTGGTTCTTCACCGCGGTGCTGACGACGAAGATCTACTGCCGGCCGAGCTGTCCGGTGGTGCCGCCGAAGGTCGAGAACATGCGGTTCTACCCGAGCGCCGCGGCCGCGCAACAGGCCGGATTCCGCGCCTGCAAGCGCTGCCGTCCCGACGCGAGCCCGGGCTCGCCGGAGTGGAACGACCGTGCCGACCTGGTCGCCCGGTCGATGCGCCTGATCGCGGACGGTGTGGTCGACCGCGACGGCGTGCCAGGACTGGCCGGACAGCTCGGTTACAGCGTCCGCCAGGTGCAACGCCAGCTGCAGGCCGAGCTCGGCGCCGGACCGCTCGCCCTTGCACGGGCGCAGCGCGCACAGACCGCTCGGCTGCTGATCGAGACCAGCGATCTGCAGATGGCCGACGTCGCGTTCGCCGCGGGCTTCTCCAGCGTGCGGACCTTCAACGAGACCGTGCAGGAGGTCTTCGCACTCAAGCCGACCGAGCTACGTCGCCGGGCCAGACGAGGTACGGCGACCTCCGCGCCGGGCACGATCTCGCTGCGCCTGCCGTTCCGTGCTCCGCTCACCCCGGACAACCTGTTCGGCCACCTGATCGCGACCGGCGTGCCGGGCGTGGAGGAGTGGCGCGACGGCCACTACCGGCGCACGCTCCGGCTCCCGCACGGTCATGGCGTGGTCGCGTTGCGGCCGATGCCGGACCACATCGCCTGCCAACTCTCGCTCACCGACCAGCGCGACCTGGCGATCGCGATCACCCGCTGCCGCCGGATGCTCGACCTCGACGCCGACCCGGTCGCGGTCGACGATCTGCTCAGCACGGATCCGGTGCTCGCGCCGCTGATCGCGAAGGCCCCGGGGCGCCGGGTTCCGCACACGGTCGACGGCGAGGAGTTCGCCGTACGGGCTGTGCTCGGGCAGCAGGTGTCGACGGCCGCGGCGCGGACGCACGCGCATCGGCTGGTGCTGCAGCACGGCGAGCCGATCGAGGACGCGGCCGGTGGGCTGACGCACCTGTTCCCGACGATGCAGGCGCTGGCCGGGCTCGATCCGGAGACGCTGGCGTTCCCGAAGTCCCGGCGTACGACGCTGACGACGTTGATCGCCACGCTGGCGGCCGGGGAGATCGACCTCGGTGCCGGTGCGGACTGGGACAAGGCGCGCGAGCAACTGGCCGCACTGCCGGGGATCGGGCCGTGGACGGTGGAGTCGATCGCGATGCGAGCGCTCGGTGATCCGGATGCCTTCGTGGCCAGTGATTTAGGTGTCCGGTACGCCGCGCGTGACCTAGGCTTGCCGGAGGCCCCCAAACCATTGACCGACCACGCACGCGCGTGGCGGCCCTGGCGTGCGTACGCCGTTCAGTACCTGTGGGCCACCGGTGACCACCCCATCAACAAGATCCCGGAGTGAGCATGAGTGAGCTTTCCACCGACCGTCTCCTGCTGCGCCAGTGGCGGGAGTCCGACCGGGAGCCGTTCGCGGCCCTGAACGCGGACCCGGCGGTGATGGAGCACTTCCCGGCGCTGCAGACGCGTGAGCAGAGCGATGCGCTGATCGACCGGAACATTCCCGAGATCGACGGGCGTGGCTGGGGTCTGTGGGCGCTGGAGGTGCGCGACACCGGTGAGTTCATCGGCTTCACCGGGATGTCGGTGCCGAGCTTCGAGGCGCACTTCATGCCGGCGGTCGAGATCGGCTGGCGGTTGGCGAAAGGGGCCTGGGGCAACGGTTATGCCACCGAGGCGGCCCGGGCGGCATTGGCGCACGGCTTCGGACCGGCCGGGCTGAACGCGATCGTCTCGTTCACCGCGACCACCAACCTGCCGTCGCAGCGGGTGATGCAGCGGATCGGGATGACGCACGACGAGGCCGGCGACTTCGACCACGTCCGCCTGCCGGCCGGCCACCGGTTGCAGCGGCACGTCCTCTACCGGATCAGCCGTGCGCAGTGGGAGACGACGCAGTGACGTACGCCGTGATGGACAGCCCACTCGGCCCGCTCACGCTGGTGGCGACTGACGCCGACGAGCTAGCCGGGCTCTACATGGTCGAGCACCGGCATCGTCCGGCGATGGAGACGTTCGGCCACCGCGACGACTCCGTCCTGCCCGCGGTCGCCGAGCAACTCACCGAGTACTTCGAGCACGACCGGACGACGTTCGACGTACCACTGCACCTGGCCGGCACGCCGTTCCAGCAGCAGGTCTGGACGGCACTCCAGGACATCCCGTACGGCGAGACCACGACGTACGGCGAACTCGCCCGAACCCTCGGCCTCGTGCCGGGTGCGTCCCGGGCGGTCGGACTGGCCAACGGCAAGAACCCGATCAGCATCATCGTGCCGTGTCATCGCGTCGTCGGCTCGACCGGCAGCCTGACCGGGTACGGCGGCGGCCTCGAACGCAAGCAGGCCCTCCTCGACCACGAACGCGGCGACGCCCTGTTTTAAGTGCTCTGTTTAAGTGCTCACTCGGTGAGCACTTTTCCGGCGCATGCTGGAGCCATGATCGACGACACGGTGGCACTGGACTGCGGCTCAGCGGACGAATGGCGAGACTGGCTGGCGGCGAACGGGCGGAGCGAGCGGTCGGTCTGGCTGATCGTCCGGCGTGACGAGACCGGGGTGGACCTCGCGACCGCGGTCGAGCATGCGTTGTGTTTCGGGTGGATCGACAGCAAGACGGTGAAGCGCGACGACCGTACGACGTACCAGTGCTTCACACCACGGAACCCACGCAGCACCTGGAGCAAAGTCAACCGCGAACGCGTCGAGCGCCTAACTGCCGCCGGTCTGATGGAAGCACCCGGCCAGGAGTTGATCGACCACGCCCGCCGTACCGGCACCTGGGACCTCCTCGCCGACGCCCAGAACCTGATCGTCCCCGCCGACCTAGCCGCCGCCCTGGCGGAGAACCCCCTGGCAGACAAGCACTTCCAAGCCTTCCCGCCCTCAGCCCGCCGCACAATCCTCGAGTGGATAACCCTCGCCAAACGCCCGGAAACCCGAGCCGGCCGCATCAACCAAACAGTCACCCAAGCCGCCCACAACCACCGCGCCAACCAGCCCCACTAACCCGCCCACCACCCGCGTCCCGCCACCCCGCCACTCGCCGGGGGCTTGAACAGGAACTGGGGGCCTGGCACAGGAAATAACCTGTTCAAGGGCCCGGGCGCGCGGGTCAGGCCCCGACAGGTGGCGTGAGCAGGATGGGGTCAGGTGGGGACGCTGGGTTGTGGAGCTGCTCGGCGGCGGGCGCCCGGGTAGTTGTCAGGTGGGGGTGTTGGCGGTGGTGTCCAGGCGTTCGGTGGCTGGTGCGTCCGTGCCTGGTGTCTTGCGGTTGGTCAGGCGGCGGGCGATCGGCTCGGTGTAGCGGGCGGCTATGGGGCCGAGGATGACGAGGATGAGGACGTACGCCGTTGCGAGCGGGCCCAGCTTGGGTTCGACCCCCACGGCGAGGCCGGCGATGACGATGGAGAACTCGCCGCGGGCGACGAGGGTCCCGCCGGCTCGCCAGCGGCCGGCTGTGCCCACGCCGGCCCGGCGGGCGGCGTACCAGCCGGTGGTGATCTTGGTGAGGCCGGTGAGTACAGCGAGGCCGAGAGCGATTGCCAGCACCGGCGGGATCTTGGCAGGGTCGGTGCTCAACCCGAAGAACACGAAGAAGACCGCGGCGAACAGGTCGCGGAGCGGGCTGAGCAGGTTCCGCGCACCGTGCGCGACCTCGCCCGACAACGCGATCCCGACCAGGAACGCGCCGACCGCCGCCGACACCTGCAGGTGCTGCGCGATCCCGGCCACGAGCAGCGTCAGCCCGAGGACGACGAGCAGCAACATCTCCGGGTTGTCCGAGGACACCGCCCGGCTGATCACGCGTCCGTAGCGCAAGGCAACGAACAGAACGACGCTGACCGTGCCGAGCGAGATCAACAGCGTCATGCTGCCACCGGCCAGCCCCGCACCGGCGAGCAGCGCGGTCAGGATCGGCAGGTAGACCGCCATCGACAGATCCTCGAGGACCAGGATCCCCAGCACCACTGGGGTTTCGCGGTTGCCGAGCCGGCCGAGATCGCCGACCACCTTCGCGATCACACCGGACGACGAGATCCAGGTGACTCCGGCCAGCGCGACCGCGGCGACCGGACCCCAGCCAAGCAGCAACGCGACGGCGGCACCGGGTACGGCGTTCAGCACGAAGTCGACCGCACCGGACACGTACTGCGTCTTCAGCGTGCCGACCAGATCCGACGCGGTGTACTCCAGTCCGAGCAGCAACAGCAGCAGGATCACGCCGATCTCGGCGCCGGTGGCAACGAACTCCTCACTGGCTGCCAACGGCAACAACCCACCGTGCCCGAAGGCGAGGCCGGCGAGCAGGTAGAGCGGAATGGGGGAGAAGCCGAGGCGCCCGGCGATCCGCCCGAGGACGCCGAGGGCAAGGATGACCGCGCCGAGCTCGATCAGCAGGGCGGTGATGTTCTCATGCATCGGTCACCCACCCGCGATCAGATCGGCAACGGCGTCCACGCCCTCGCGGGTGCCGACCACGACGAGCGTGTCACCGGTCGCGAACCGGAAGTCCGGCGTCGGCGACGGGGTTGCGCCGGTCCGCCGCAGCACCGCGACGATCGACGCACCGGTCCGGCTGCGGGCCTGGGTGTCCCCGAGGGTGCGCCCCGAGTACGGCGACTTGGCGGTGATCGGGATGTGTTCGGTGACCAGGTCGATCTCGATCTCGCCGCGCACCGGGTCGAGCGGCGTGGGGATCAGCAGCTGAGCGAGCGCGGCTGCCTCCGCGGAGCCGAGCGGGACCGAGTCCTTGCAGTTGTCGTCGTCATCGGGATCGTGGAAGCCGAGGAAGCGCCGGCCGTCGTTGTGCACCACCACCGAGACGTGCTTGCCGCCGTCGGTGATCAGGTCGTACCGGGTACCGATCCCGGGCAACGTCGTCTTGGTCGGGTGGGCCTGCTGGTCCATGATTCCTCGATCCGCGATAGCTGGCGTCTGCAACCATTCTCTCAAACTCCGAACAGCGGGTCCGGTCGCTGGATGTGATCTGGCACCCTTCCCCGGTCCACCAGTGGGTTGCTGTGACTTGTCATGCACTCAGGTGCACTGCAACGAGTTGCATAGGTACAGTGCCGGGTATGGCGTTGGAGCACGCGATCCTGGTCGCGTTGAGTGAGCGGGCCGGGTCCGGGTACGAGTTGGCCCGGCGGTTCGACCGGTCGATCGGCTACTTCTGGCCGGCCACGCACCAGCAGATCTACCGGGTGCTGCGCCGGATGGACGAAGCCGGCTGGGTCAAGCACACGGAGATCGCCCAGGAGGGCCGCCCGGACAAGAAGGTCTATCGAGTGTCCGCGGCGGGTCGGGACGAGCTCTCCCGCTGGCTGGCCGAGCCGGCCGATCCCGCCGTACTGCGGGATGGGCTCGGGGTGAAGCTCCGTGGTGCGTCGCTCGGCGACCCAGGCGTCGTACTGAAGGAGGTCGAGCGGCACCGGGCGGAGCATGCGACGCGGCTCGAGGTGTACCGGGGGATCCAGCGTCGGGACTTCCCGAAGCCGGCCAAGCTGCAGGACCGCGACCTGCATCAGTACCTCGTACTCCGCGGCGGGATCCGGGCCGAGGAGTCGTTCGTGGACTGGTGTGACGAAGTGATCGAAGCCCTCCGGAAGGACCACCGATGACAGTGCTTTTGGCCGGGCCTTCGGCGCCGGCGGGGTCATGGGGCCTTGGCTCCCGGCCTTCCCTCGTCGCTCCAGTCGCTTCGCTCCCTCCACTCCTCAGTCCAGGCCGGGAGGCCCCATGACCGCGTACCCGCACTTGCTTGAACCGTTGGACCTTGGTCACGTTGTTCTGCCCAACCGGGTGATCATGGGCTCGATGCATACCGGTCTCGAGGACCGGCTGAAGGATCTGCCCAAGCTGGCGGCGTACTTCGCGGAGCGGGCGCGCGGTGGCGCCAGCCTGATGGTGACCGGCGGCTACGCCCCGAATCGCACCGGCTGGCTCACGCCCTTCGGGTCCAAGCTGACCAGCCGTCGCCAAGCCCGCAAGCATCGCCTGCTCACCGACGCCGTCCACGCCGAGGGCGGCCGCATCGCGTTGCAGATCCTGCACGCCGGCCGCTACTCATACCACCCCTTCAGCGTCTCCGCCTCAGCCCTCAAAGCTCCGATCAACCCGTTCAAGCCCCGAGCCCTCTCCGACCGCGGGGTGCGCCAACAGATCAAGGCGTACGTCGACTGCGCGGCGCTCGCCCGTGAAGCCGGGTACGACGGTGTCGAGATCATGGGCTCCGAGGGGTACTTCATCAACCAGTTCCTGTCCGAGCGCACCAACAAGCGCACCGACCGCTGGGGCGGCAGCCCGGAGAACCGTCGCCGCCTCGCCGTCGAGATCGTCCGTCAGACCCGCGAGCGCGTCGGCGACGACTTCCTGATCATCTACCGGCTCTCGATGGCCGACCTGGTCGAAGGCGGCCAGCCCTGGGACGACGTGGTTGCGCTGGGCAAGGAGATCGAGGCGGCCGGCGCATCGATCATCAACACCGGTATCGGCTGGCACGAGGCCCGGGTGCCGACGATCGTGACGTCCGTGCCGCGTGCGGCGTTCACGAGCGTGACCGCCGCGTTCAAACCGCACGTCAGCATCCCGGTGGTCACGTCGAACCGGATCAACCTGCCGCAGGTCGCCGAGGAGGTGCTGGCCCGCGGCGACGCCGACCTGGTCAGCATGGCGCGCCCGTTCCTGGCCGATCCGGAGTGGGTGCTGAAGGCAACGACTGACCGGGCCGACGAGATCAACGTCTGCATCGCCTGCAACCAGGCCTGCCTGGATCACGTGTTCGCCAAGCGGAAAGCCAGCTGCATGGTCAACCCGCGCGCCGCTCGCGAGACCGAGCTCCAGTTGCTGCCGACTCGGCGTACCAAGGACATTGCGGTAGTGGGTGCCGGACCGGCCGGCCTGGCGGCGGCGGTGACGGCCGCCGAGCGGGGGCACCGGGTCGAGCTGTTCGAGGCCGTTGACGAGATCGGCGGCCAGTTCGGGATCGCTCAGCAGATCCCCGGCAAGGAGGAGTTCGCCGAGACGATCCGGTACTACGGGCGCCGGCTCGAACTGACAGGCGTGAAACTGCATCTCGGCCGCCGCGCCACCGCCGAGGAGCTGGCCGGCTTCGACGAGGTCGTGCTCGCGACCGGCGTCGTACCGCGGGTCCCAGCCATTCCCGGCATCGACCACCCGAAGGTGCTGTCGTACGTCGAGGTCGTCCGCGAGCGCAAGCCCGTCGGGGCCACGGTTGCCGTGATCGGCGCCGGCGGGATCGGTGTGGATGTCAGCGAGTTCCTGACCACCGAGGCGTCACCCGCGCTCGACCTGACCGCATGGAAGGCCGAATGGGGTGTCGCGGATCCGACGATCGCGGTTGGCGGACTGACCAAGCCGCAACCGGAGCCCTCGCCGCGGAAGGTGTATCTGCTGCAGCGCAAGCCCGGGAAGATCGGTGCCGGTCTGGGCAAGACCACCGGGTGGGTGCATCGCGCCGCGCTGAAGAACAAGCAGGTCGAGCAACTCCGCGGCGTCAACTACGAACGCATCGACGACGAAGGCCTGCACTTGAGCTTCGGGCCGCAGCGCGAGAAGCCGCGCGTCCTCGCCGTCGACACGATCGTGGTCTGCGCCGGCCAGGAACCGGTCCGCGATCTCGCTGACGCGCTCCGAGCGAGCGGGCGGCCCGTCCATCTCATCGGCGGCGCCGATATTGCCGCCGAGCTCGACGCCAAACGAGCCATCGACCAGGCCACCCGCCTAGCTCTTACCCTCTGACCGAACGCGTACTAGAGCACCGGACCGTAGTGCTCTAGTACGCGCTGGCCTCAGGCGGGCAGTGCAGTGCACCGTGTACGGCGTACGCGCACTAGTCTGATGAGAGGTGGACCATGAAGACTGTTCTGATCTCCGGGGCCGGGATCGCCGGGCCGGCGCTGGCGTTCTGGTTGCGGCGGCACGGGTTCACGCCGACGATCGTCGAGATCGCGCCCGCACCGCGACCCGGTGGGCAGACCGTGGACCTTCGCGGGATCTCCCGGGTCGTGGCCGACCGGATGGGTCTGCTGCCCGCGGTGGCCGAGCGGCAGTTGCACGAACGCGGTCTCGAGTACGTCCGGGCGAACGGGCGCCGGGCCGCCGCGATGCCGGCCGAGTTGCTCGACGGCGCCGGCCCGGTCGCCGAGATCGAGATCCTCCGCGGCGACCTGGCCGCGATCCTGGCCGATGCGACGACCGACGTCGAATATCTGTACGGCGACTCGATCACCGAGCTGGACCAGGATCCGAGCGGCGTGCAGGCGACGTTCGCGAGCGGGACCCGGAGGCGATTCGACCTGGTGGTCGGGGCCGGCGGCGTGCACTCGCGGACCCGCCGGCTCGCCTTCGGACCGGAGGAGCAGTTCGTCCGGCATCTCGGCGGCTACACGTCGTACTTCACTGTCGAGGCCCCGGAGTCGCTGAACCACTGGATGAAGATCCACTCCGCGCCCGGCGGCCGCTGGGTCGGGCTGCGGCCCGATCACGATCCGCGCTCCGCGAAGGCCCTGCTGAGCTTCCGCTCACCGGTCATCAGCTACGACCGGCACGACATCGCCGCGCAGAAGGCCTTGCTGGTCGAGCGGTTCAAGGGACTCGGCTGGCACACCGAACGCATCCTCGCCGACCTCCGCGACGCGGACGACTTCTACCTCGACAGCATCAGCCGCGTCGTCGTACCGGAGTGGTCGCGCGGCCGGATCGCGCTGGTCGGGGACGCCGGGTACTGCGGCTCACCGCTGGCAGGACACGGTACGGCGCTGTCGCTCGTCGGGGCGTATGTCCTCGCGGGCGAGCTGGCTGCCGCGGACGGCGATCACGTCCGCGCGTTCCCGGCGTACCAGGCCCGGATGCAGGCGTACGTCGAGCAGCGGATGGAACTGCCGCCCGGTGGGGTCAAGATGGCGATGCCGCTGAGCGCACTGGGTATCCGGCTGCGCGACACCTCGACCCGGCTGATGACGTCCCGCCCGTTCGCCGGTCTACTCGCGAAAATGGCGATCGGTCAGCCGGACGCCATCGAACTGCCGGATTACTCAATCGAGCGGGGAGACCCAGTCCGGAGTGCGGCCGAGCAGGCCGAGTAGCTGGTCGAAGTCGGAGGCGTCGCCGGGCACCTTGACGCTGCGCTCGAAGGCCGCGCCCGGGCCGCGGGTGGAGTCGGTGTCCGGAATCCGGCGGGCCAGATCGAGCGCCATCTCGACCATGTCCGGCGGCGCGTCGTACGAGACGTCGATGGCCTTGGCCAGGTCCCAGGCGTGCACGACGCAGTCGAGCTGGTGGAAGGTCAGCGCGATCCGGCGCGGAAACGAGCCGAACTCGCGGACCTCCATCAGCCGGTCCAGCGCGCCACCGTCGGCGAACGCGTCCGCGACCCCCACGTTCGACCGCCGGTAGGCCCCGGCCGGGTTGTCCCCGAGCCGGCCGCCGTTCCAGGTCTGGGTGGGCGCCGTGCCATTCACCGCCGCGGCCGCGAAGCCCTCGTTCTCACTGACGATGTGGCGGAGCAGACCACGGACGGTCCAGTCCGGGCACGGCGTGGGGAACCACATGTGCTCGGGCCGTACCTGCATGACCACCTCGCCGAGCACCGCGCCGGCCCGCCGATCCAGATCCCGGATGTCCATCCGCGCTCCTCCCGTAACCCGCCTGCCGCCTCAGCGAGCATAGGCTGCTCGCAGCTGATTCGGCAGGAACCCGGGTGAGCACAAGGGACAACCCGCGCGGTGTCAGGCCGTCCCGGCGGCCGCAGCTTTCGCGGCCTTCTTGAAGGAGCGGACCTCGCCGAGGGAGGCGGCGTCGGTGACGTCGGCGATCGAGCGGCGGGAGCCGCGGTCGCCGTAGCTGCCGGCCGCTTCGCGCCAGCCCTTGGGCTGGATCCCTCGCTGCTTGCCGAGCAGTGCCAGGAAGATCTTGGCCTTCTGCTCACCGAACCCCGGGAGCGCCTTCAGTCGCTTCAGCACCTCGGGCCCGTCGGGGTTGGGGCGGCCGGCGGTCCAGATCCCCGCAGTGTCGCCGTCGTAGTTCTCGATGATGTGCTGGGCGAGTGCATGGACCCGCCGGGCCATGGATCCGCCGTACCGGTGGATGGCCGGTGGGGTCACACAGAGTTCGACGAAGGTGTCGAGGTCGGTGGCGGCGATCTTGTGCAGGTCGAAGCCGTCCATCCGGTTGGCGATCTTCAGCGGACCCGAGAACGCGTGCTCCATCGGGTACTGCTGGTCCAGGAGCATCCCGACGAGCAGAGCGAACGGGTCGTCGTTGAGCAACTTGTCGGCGTCCGGGTTGCCGGTGAGGTGTAGTTCGCGCAGCATGGCGCCCATCTTGACACGAGTCAGCGGGCCGGAACCCGGGTCCGCCACAACAAATAGACGAAGTACGGCGCTCCGATCAGGGCGGTGAGGAGTCCGGCCGGGATCTGGGCCGGGGCCAGCAGGGTCCGGCCGAGGCTGTCCGCGAGGCTGACCAGGATCGCGCCGAGCAGTGCCGCGACCGGCAGGATCCGGGCATGCCGCCCGCCGACCAGCGCGCGGGCCGCATGCGGTGCGACCAGTCCGACGAAGCCGACCACCCCGATTGCCGAGACAGCGGCCGCGGTCAGCAACGCGGCACAGACCAAGGCGGCCAAGCGAGTCCGTTCGAGGCGTACGCCGAGGATCCGCGGTACGTCGTCGTCGAGCGCGAGCAGATCGAGTTCGCGCCGGGCATGGACGATCAACGGGGTGAGGACGAGCAGCGCGATCGCGACCGGGGCGACCTGCGGCAGCGTTCGCCCGTACGTGCTCCCGGACAGCCAGGTCATCGCCAGGCTGAGGTTCCATGGGTCGGTCGCGACGATCAGCAGTGTGACGATCGCGGTCGCCGCGGACGAGACGCCGACGCCGATCAGGACCAGCCGGTCCGAGCTCAGCCCGCCACGCCAGGACACGAGATAGACCAGGGCGAAGGTGACCAGCGCGGCGAGCGCGGCCATGCCGGACAGCAACCAGATGCTTGCCGACGGCAAAAGAATGAGCGTGGCGATCGCGCCGACCCCGGCGCCGCCGGTGATGCCCAGGATGCCCGGCTCGGCGAGCGGATTCCGGCACACCGCCTGCACCGTCGTACCGGCGATCGCGAGCGCGGCGCCGCACAGGACGGCCGACACGACCCGCGGGAAGCGCTGGTCGAGGACGTAGGTGATCGCGCGCCCGGAGCGTCCGTTGACCCAGTTGACGATGTCACCGGTGCGCAGCAACGCGTCACCGGCCAGCATTGCTCCGACGGCGGCGACGGCCAGCAGTACGACGAGAGCACCCGTGACGATCCAGAACGTACGGCGGCTGCGCAGCCCCGAGCCCGCGCCGCCGGGGGAGCGGCTCGGTCCGGAGTCGCGGAACCGTCGAGCCAGCCAGATCAGGACGACCGCGCCGACCACCATCGTCATGATCCCGGTCGGGATCTCGACGCCGGCCTGACCGCCGAAGGCCGCCCGCAGAACGACGTCGGACGCGAGGACGATCAGCACGCCGGCCAGCCCGGACAGCGGCAGGAGGACCCGGTGTCGCAGCAGCCCTGGAACCAGGGGAGCGATCAGCCGCACGAGCACCGGCGCGACCAGACCGACGAAGCCGACCGGGCCGGCGACCGTGACCGCGGCCGCGGACAGCAGCACCGTGACCAGAGTGATCAGTACTTGGACCCGTCGTACGTTCACGCCGAGCACCGACGCGGTGTCGTCGCCCAAGGCAAGGATGTCGAGCTTCGAGGCCAGCAGCAACGACGCGATGATGCCAACGGCAACGACGGGTGCCATCTGGGTGACCGCGTTCAGGTCGGTCTGGACCAGGGTGCCCGCACCCCAGGCGAACGTGCCGATCGTCTCCTCGCGGTACAGCAACAGCAGCAGCGTGGTCACGCCGGCCAGCGCCATCGCGACTGCCGACCCGGCCAGGATCAGCCGAGTCGGTCCGGACGAGCCGCCCGCGGACAACGCCAGTACCAGAACAGCAGCCGCCAGCCCGCCGGCGAAGGCGACTCCGCCGGCCGGAAGCACGGGCAACGAGATCCCGAACGCGGCCACCACCACGACCGCCAGGTACGCCCCTGCATTGACCCCCAACGTGTCGGGCGAGGCGAGCGGGTTGCGGGCCAGCGACTGCAGACCTGCGCCGGCCACCCCGAGCGCCACACCGACGAGTACGCCGGCCAGCAGTCGGGGCAGCCGGGATGCGACCAGTACGTTGGCCGCGTTGTCGGACCCACGCCCGACCAGCAGCCGGAGCAGGTCGCCGGCATTCACCGACGACGTGCCCTGCGTGAGATGAACCCCGGCCAGTACGACGATCGCGATCGCCGCAAGCAAGAACACCCCAGCAACACGAACCCGCCGTACAGGCTGTTGTACGACAGCAGCCGGGGCGGTGGTGACCTGGGTCAAGAGGTGACTGCCTGGACTGCGGCGTCGATGTACTGCTCGGTGGACTTCGGGCCGCCGAACATCCAGATGCCGTCCGGCAGGCGGTGCACGCTGCCGCTCTTCACGAACGGAAGGTTCTTCCAGATCGCGTTCCCGGCCAGATCGCCGCCGAACACGTCACCACCGTCGTTCTTGTTGGCGATGTAGAGGAAGCTGCCGTCCTTGAGCTTGGTCAGCCCCTCGAGGTCGGTCTGCGCGAGCCCGTAGTCCTTGTCGCCGGCCCCGGCCCAGCCGTTCTTCAGCCCCAGTTCGGTGGTGACCGCGCCGAGCAGCGAGCCGGTGGTGTACATCCGGATCGAGATCGTGCTGCCCTGTTTGTAACCGTCGGCCATCGTGAAGCCCTCGCCGGCCTTGCCCGCGTCCGCGATCTTCTGCTTGCCGTCGGCAAGCGCCTTGTCGAAGTCGGCGTTGACCTGCTTGGCCTGGTCCGCCTTGCCGATCGCCGAGCCGATCAGCTCGAGGTTGGTCTTCATCTGCGGGATCGCGTTGGCCGCGTCGGCGCCGCGGATCACCAGCACCGGTGCGGCCTTCTCGATCTGGGCGATCGTGTTCGCGGCCTCGTCGGTGGTGGTGATGACCAGGTCGGGGTTGAGGGCGACGATCGCGTCGACGCTGGCCTCGCCCCGGGTGCCGACGTCCTTGACCGACGGGTCGAGCTTGGCCGCGGTGACCCAGTTCGTGTAGCCCTTGGTGTCGGCGACGCCGACCGGCATCACTCCGAGGCTGACCAGATTCTCGGCCGCGCCCCACTCGAGCGCGACGACCTTGGTCGCCGGCGCCTTGAGGTCGAGCTTCTTGTTGCGCGCGTCGGTCAGCGACACCGGTTGGGCGGCGGCCTCACTGGTGTCGCTCGACGCGGCGGGCTCGCTGGTCCCGCACGCCGTCAGCACGAACAGGGCAGCAGCGATCAGGGCAGTGGTTCGTCTCATCAGTTGACCTCAGATAGTCGTGGCGCGGGACAGGTGTTTGCCGATGGGGCGGGTGGTGACCAGGCCGGTGGCCGGGTCGGTGCCGACCTCGATGGGGATGCCGTACGTCTCGGTCAGTGCGTCGGCGCGCAGGACCTCCTCCGGCGTCCCGGTCGCACGTACTCGCCCCTGATCGAGTAGTGCGATCCGATCCGCCACCGCGGCGGCCTGGTTCAGGTCGTGCAGTACGACGCCGACCGCGACCCCGTGCTCGTCCGCGAGGTCGCGCATCAGATCGAGGATCTCGATCTGGTACCGCAGGTCGAGGAATGTGGTCGGCTCGTCGAGCAACACGACGCCGGTGTCCTGAGCGAGGCAGGTCGCGAGCCACACGCGCTGCAGTTCGCCGCCGGACAGTTCGTCGATGGCCCGCTCGGCCATCGAGGTGACGCCGGTGACGGCCATCGCGTGTTCGATCGCCCGTGGGCCGTCCGCGTCGTCGTTGCGCCAGCGGCTGCGATGCGGGTGCCGCCCGTACCCGACGACGTCGCGGACGCTGACCCCGTTGGGCGTCGGTCGCGACTGGGAGAGCAGGGTGACCTTGCGCGCGAACTCCTTCGCCGACAGGTCGAGGGCGTTGCCGCCGTCGGGGAGGCTGATCCGGCCGGCGTCGGGCTGATGGAGGCGGGCGAGCGCACGCAGCAGCGTCGACTTGCCGCTGCCGTTGGGTCCGACCAGTGCGGTCACACTGGCCGCCTCGATGTGCAACGAGGCGCCGTCGACCACGAGGTGGCCGTGATAACCGAGCCGCAGGTCGTCGCCCGTCAGCCCCACCGTTTCGTGCATGTGGAGGAGGATAGCCTTACCTAACCTGAGATGTCAGGCGCAGGGCTCTCGGCTAGTGCGCGTACGATGTATGCGTACTAGCTCGGGAGGGTTGATGGGCGAGGCGCCGTACCAGCTGATCGCGGCGGAGATCCGGCGGCGGATCGAGGCGGGGGAGCTGCGGCCGGGGGATCGGGTGCCGTCGACGCGGGCGCTGGTCCGCGACTTCGGGGTGGCGATGGCGACCGCGACGAAGGCGTTGCAGGCGCTGCAGCAGGAGCGGCTCGTGCATCCGAGTCCGGGAGTCGGGACGGTGGTCGGTCCACCTCCACGCGCGAACCGGCCAGGTGCTGCCCCCCAACGCGCGGTGCAGCTGGACGGCGGCGGCCTGGATCTCCATCGGGCCGAGGTTGTCCGGATGGGCATCGCGATTGCGGACGCCGAGGGGCTTGGCGCGTTGTCGATGCGGCGGATCGCAGCCGAGCTCGGGGTGTCGACGATGGCGCTGTACCGGTACGTCGGCGGCAAGGACGCGCTGGTGCTGCAAATGGTCGACACCGCGATCGCGGAGTACCCGCTGCCGCGCAAGCAGCCGACCGGCTGGCGGGATGGGGTCGCCGCGGTCGCGCGGGCACAGTGGGCGGCGTACCGGCGGCATCTCTGGCTGGCGAGTGCGATCAGCCTCGGCCGGCCGCAACTGCTGCCGAACCTGCTCCCGCACACCGATGCCGTCCTGCGCGCGCTCGGCCGGGTCGACAAGACGGACGCGCTGTACGCCGCGATCAGTCTGTTCGCGTACGTCCGCGGGGTCGCGCTGGCGGTGGAGTCCGAGGCGTACGCCGAGCAGGACACGGGGCTGACGGCGGACGAGTGGGTCGACCGCCAGGGCGATCAGCTGGCCGCGCTCGTCACCGCGGGGAACCTGACCGGGTTCCGCGAACTGCTCGCGGACGACTTCGACTTCGAGTACGACCTGGACCGACTGTTCGAGTTCGGTCTCGAACTCATCCTGGACGGCCTGGAGAGACGCTTCACCCGGCTACGCTGAGTGTCGAGGGATTCGACCGAGGCGGAGGTGGCGATGGAGCCCGTGTTCGCGCCTGACGTGCCGGCCGGCGTACGGCGGTTGTACGAGCGCCGGCCCGAGCTGTTCGTCCCGGCGGACGCGCCGCGGCCGAAGCGGGAGACCTCGTGGTCGGTCGCGCCGGCGAACACGTTCGGCACGTTGCTGGTGTGGATCGCGGTGTGCGTCGGTGGGTGGATCCTGGCGCTGATCGTCATGGCGTCGACACTGCCGGCGGAGGTCGCCGCCTGGTCCGCGCTGGCGCTGGCGGGGATCGCGGTGGTGGCGACCGGCGGGGTCGTGGTGAAGACGATGCTCGAGGACGGCGGGCACAAGTCGGTCCGGCTGCAGCACAGCAAGTACCTGCTGCCGGTGGACTTCGACGAGGCTGCGGGGCGGTTGCTCGGGCGGGCGCAGCGCGCGGTGAAAACGGTGCTTGAGGCAACAGTTACCCGGCGCGGGCTGCTCGATGACGTGAAGAACGAGCTGGTGCTGCCCGAACAGCTCTGGGACATCGCGCAGGTGCTGCGGGAGCAGACCGCGTTGCGGGCCCGGCAGCGCGAGGTGGCGCGCGGGATGGAGACCGCCGAACTGGAGGCCGTGCTCGGGCCGCAGCGTCGCGCGCTTGCCCTGTCCGTGGAGGCGATCAAGCGCAAGGTCGACCTGCTCGACAGGTATGCCGACCGAGTCCGGTCCGCCGACGCGGCCCTCCGCGCCGAGGCGGCGTTGGAGGACGGCGACCGCTACATCGAGCTCCTCGCCCGCACCGAACCGGCCGGCGACACATCAGTCGTCCAGGGCTTCACCGACGAAGCCACCGCCCTCAAGGACACCCTCACCAGAACCATCAACGCCGCCCGAGACGCCGGCCGCACCCTAGCCCTCCCGGAGTAGCAGCCGGCCCTCCGGGCCGGGCAGGGCGGGGGTTTGGGTGGACCGGCCCTGCCGGGCTGGAGGGTGTTTACCTGCCGGCGAGGAGGTTGGCTTCGTCCTCGGGGGACAGGCCGAAGCCGAGGTCGGGTTCGCCGCGGGCTTGGTCCCAGGTGCGGAGATCGGCGATGGTTTGGCGGACTGGCGTGACCGGCATGCCGGCGGCTCGGGCCTTGGCTGGGTTGCGCCGGCGCTCGCCCCACTCGGTCTCGGGTTCCACCAACGGGAAGCGCGGAGGTACGGCGTCCGTCGGGACCTGGACCAGCTCGACGGTGGTGCCGGCCAGGTCGGCCGAGAGTTCGATCAGCTCGGCGATCGTGGTGAACGGACCGACCGCGTTGAATGCACCGGACCGCTGGTCCGTGATCAGCTGCACGATGAGTCGCCCGAGGTCGCGGCTGTCCGTCAGCTGCAGCGGTTGCTCCGGCTTCGTCGGCAACGCAACCCGGCCGCCCCGCGCGCCACGTCGTACCCAGTAGAGGACCGTGCTCGCCGTGTCACCGGGACCGGTCACCCGACCAGGCCGGACGATCGTCGCGCGATCGCCGTACCGCTCGAGCACGTCGTCCTCGCAGGCGACCTTGCACGGGCCGTAGGTTTCGTTGGTGAGGACGTCGGCCGAGCGCATCGGCGGGCGCCGGAGTGCGGTCTCGTCGGTGCCCGCCGGGAGGTCGCGCACGTAGACCGCGTGGCTCGAAACGAACAGGTACCGCCCGACCCGATCGCCGAGCACGTCCATCGTCTCGTCGACCTGCTTGCTCTGGTAGCCGCTCAGATCGACAACGGCATCCCACTCACCGGTCCGCAGTGCCTCGTAGTCGCCGGTGTCCCGGTCCCCGACGAGCTGCGTCACCTCTGGCGGCAGGTCGGTTCCGCTCTTGCCCCGACTGAAAGACGCAACCTCCGCGCCATGTGCCAGCGCGTCGGCGATGGCCGCCCGCCCGACAAATCCGTTCCCGCCCAGCATCAGAATCCGCACAACCGCCCAACCTATCTCTCGCTAGATTCCTGCCGCACCCGATTAAGCTCCGACCATGACGAACACCGTGGTGGTTGCTGGCGGCACCGGGGCACTGGGCGTCGCGGTGACCGCGGAGTTCCTGCGATCCGGCTGGCGCGTCGTCGTACCCGGCCGGACCGAGGACTCCCTGGCCCGGCTCGGCACGGACCCGGCGCTGAACCCAGTGCTCGCCGATCCGTTCGACCCAGCCAATACGGCGGCTGTCGTCGCGCTGGCCGCCTCCGACGAGGCCGCGCCACTGACCGCGCTGGTCAACCTGGTCGGTGGGTTCGCCTCCGGCGCGCGAGTGCACGAGACCCCGATCGAGGACTTCGAGGAACAACTCCGGCTCAACCTGCGCCCGACGTACCTGATCACTCAGGGGGTGCTCCCGCACCTGCTCGCGGCCGGCGGCGGAGCGATCGTGTGTACGTCGAGTGGCGCGGCGCAGCGCCCGTTCTCCGGGGCGGCCGGGTACATCACCGCGAAGGCCGGCGTGATCGCATTCGCCGACGCGCTGCACGCTGAGTACGCGCACGAGGGCATCCGGGTGAACACCATCATCCCCGGCACCATCGACACCCCCGCCAACCGGGCCGCGCGGCCGAAGGCCGACACCACCAAATGGACCCCGCCGGCCCGGATCGCCACCGTCATCCGGACCCTGGTCGAGGTCGACGGATTCGCTGGTGCTCATCTGACCGTTTGACAACCGATTGGCCCTGTAACACGTCTGAGGAGGTACAGGTGCGGGTACTTGACGCACACTGGATCTGGGGACGGCGACAGGGGAGCCATGGGGAGACGTGCGCACGAGGCAGGCAAGCGACCACGGTCGATGCCGAACCTGCTGAGTCTGACGCTACTCGGCGCACTGTTGCCCGGACTCGGCCTGATCGCCGGCGGTCGCCGGCGGATCGGTGCGTTCATCCTCACCCTCAGCCTGGGCCTGGTCGGCCTGGGTGTGTACGTCGCTCTGACCCGGCGGGACGAGGTCCTCGCGGCGGCCGTCGTACCGAGCCGGCTGTTGATGACCTCGGTGGCGATCGGGGTCCTCGGATTCCACTGGATCGTGGTGATCGTCGCCTCGCACCGGTCGTTGCGACCGGCAACAGGTGGGGTCGGCGGCCGCGTGGTCGGGGCGATGTTCGTCGGGGTTCTGTGCTTCGCGATCGCGGCGCCGGCGGCGATCGGCGTACAGAGCGCGCTCGCACAGCGCACCCTCGTGCAGGACGTGTTCCAGGCGCAGGCGGAGGGCAAGAGCGCGACCCGGCCGTCGACGGTCAACGTCGAGGACCCGTGGGAGGACAAGCCGCGGCTGAACCTGCTGCTGCTCGGCGGCGACGACGCGCCGAGCCGGGAAGGCGTCCGGACCGACACCGTGATCGTCGCGAGTATCGACACCCGGACCGGCAACACCGCGCTGATCTCGCTGCCGCGGAACCTCACCTTCATGCCGTTCCCGAAGGACTCGCCGCTGTCCAAGTACTACCCGAACGGCTTCGGCAAGGAGGGCCTCGGTCTCGAAGACCGGCTGGAGTGGATGCTGACAGCGATGTACCAGAACGTCCCGGACGCGCATCCCGGCATCCTCGGTCCGTCCGACAACGAGGGCGCCGATGTCCTGAAGCAGTCGGTCGGTGAGGCGACCGGGCTGAAGCTCGACTACTACCTGCAGGTCAACCTGCAGGGCTTCCCGGAGCTCGTCGACGCGATCGGCGGGATCAACGTGAACGTCAATGAGCGGGTCGCGATGGGCGGGATCAGCAGCTCGCACATCCCGCCGTCGGAGTGGATCGAGCCGGGACCGGACCAGCACCTGGACGGCCGGCACGCACTGTGGTTCGCCCGCGGCCGGTACGGCGCCGACGACGATCAGCGGCAGATCCGGCAGCGGTGCGCGATCAAGGGCATCGTCGACGCGGCGAACCCGCAGACGCTGGTGACGAAGTACAAGGCGATCGCCAAGGCCGGTCAGCACCTGCTGCGCACCGACATCCCGCAGGAGCTCCTGCCCGCGCTGGTCGAGCTCGCGCTGAAGGTGAAGTCGGGGACCGTCTCCAACGTCACCCTCGACGTGGCGAAGCTGCGGCTCAAGTACCTGCACCCCGACTACGACGCCTTGCGCGACACCGTCGAGACCGCCCTCGAATCCGACCCGGCCCCAGCCACCCCGCCCACGACGCCCTCCACGAAGACAACCCGCAATCCCGTCACCCCGCCGGCCACGCCCCCAGGCCCCACCCAGAACCTCGTAGACGCCTGCGCCTACCACCCAAACGGCGACCAGCCGAACTAACGACCGACGCCGGGCCCGCGCCCAGGAACTGGGTGCCTTGGACAGGAACCGGAGCCTTGGGCGGGACCTCGGGACCTCGGACAGGAACCGGGTCTCTGGCGAGAACCGGGGACCTTGGACAGGAACCAGGGACCTGTGACGGGGACCCGGGGCCTTGGGCGGGAACCGGGGACCTTGGACAGGAACCAGGGACCTGTGACGGGGACCCGGGGCCTTGGGCGGGAACCGGGGACCTTGGACAGGACGCGGGAGCCTTGGGCCGGAACCGGGGCCTCGGGCGGGAACCGGGGACCATGGGCGGGAACCGGGGACCTGTGACGGGGACCCGGGGCCTTGAACAGGTTATTGCTTGTTCACGGCCACCGGTGACTCTCCGAACCCACCGCGGCCGACAGCTGCGGAGTCCCGGGGGTCGGGCGGTTGAACAGGTTGTCGGGGCCTTGGACAGGAACCGGAGACCCCGGGGGAGATGTAGGGATCGGGCGGCCGAACAGCGCCTCGGCAACCGCGGCCAGGTGCGGCCTGAGCTCTGCTTCCGTTGCCTTGGACAACGTCGGCGTACCCACGGCGGTCCGCAGGATGCCGATCCCGAGCAGCCAGGCCCCGAACACCAATTGGTGCAACAGCCTCGCCGGTAGCTCCTCCACCGGCCCGTCCGGCGTACGACGGGAGCCGTCGACCCAGCCATCGCCTCGGTGAACAGGGCGGACTTGGCAGCACGGCGGCGCGGGGTGAGCAGTTCTTGCGCGATGCCGCCGTACTGCCTGGAGAGGCGGTGTTCGTGCGGGCCGACCTGCCACCGCCGTACACGAAGAGCGGGACCAATCACCTGCCGCAGCCGCTGCGGACGGTCGCGCGGATCTCGGCGGCGTTCTCGCCGCGCAATTGGTCTGAAGTTGGGTGTCGATCTGGTGGTGGGGCGATCGACGTGAGAGTAAGGATCGACCGACATGACGAGGAGCGGGTGCGATGCGCTACATGATCATCAACAAGGCGGACGCCGACAGCGAGGCCGGGAAGTTCCCGGCGCCGGAGGTGGCCGAGGGCGTCGGCAAGGTCGTCGAGGACCTGGCGAAGGCCGGTGTCCTACTGTTCGCGGAGGGTGTGCACCGCAGCTCGCTGGGCGCTCGGGTGAAGGTCGAGGACGGCAGGCGCACGGTCACCGACGGCCCGTTCGCCGAGACCAAGGAGCTGATCGGCGGCGTGATCGTCGTCGAGGTCCGCAACCGCGACGAGGCCGTCGAGTGGGCCGCCCGCCTGGCCGAGGCCCTCGGCAACGAGGTCGAGGTCCGCCGAGTAGTCGAGGAAGCCGACTTCGACCCGAACTCCGACCTCTACCTGGGCTGACCTTGCCCCCTCAGCTGGAGGGTTGCCCCCTCAGATTCTCAGTGGGCAACCCTCCAGCTCGGGGGCTGCCCACTGAGTTGGAGGGTTGTGCGCGAGGGGGCTGCCCGCTGAGGTGGAGGGTTGTGTACGAGGGGGCTGCCCGCTGAGGTGGAGGGTTGTGTACGAGGGGGCTGCCCGCTGAGGTGGAGGGTTGTGTACGAGGGGGCTGCCCGCTGAGGTGGAGGGTTGTGTACGAGGGGGCTGCCCGGTGAGTTGGAGGGTTGTGCGCGCGGCTGCGGGGGGTGGGGTGGGTTGATGTTGGGGCGGGGGTGTTGTTCTATCGGCGGGTGACAGTTACGGAGGCGGCGGGGGCGGTCGACGCGGTCTGGCGGATCGAGTCGGCCCGGATCATCGCGGGTGTCGCCCGGATCGTGCGGGATGTGGGGCTGGCCGAGGAGCTGGCCCAGGACGCGCTGGTGGCGGCGTTGGAGCAGTGGCCGGAGTCCGGCGTACCGAACAACCCGGGCGCCTGGCTGATGGCGATCGCCAAGCGGCGCGCGATCGACCTGATCCGGCGTAAGGAGACCTACCAGCGCAAGCTCGCCGAGATGGGTCACGAGCTGGAGATCGACGGTGACAGCGTCGAGGACGACGTGGAGGCGATCCTCGAGGACCACATCGAGGACGATCTGCTCCGGCTGGTGTTCACCGCCTGCCATCCGGTACTCACGATGGACGCGCGGGTCACGCTGACACTCCGGCTGCTCGGCGGCCTGAAGACCGATGAGATCGCCCGGGCGTTCCTCGCCCCGGAGGCGACGATCGCGCAGCGGATCGTCCGGGCCAAGCGCAACCTCGCGAAGGCGAACGTGCAGTTCGAGGTGCCGGCCGGGGACGAGTTGCTCGAGCGGCTGTCGTCCGTACTCGAGGTTGTCTACCTGATCTACAACGAGGGGTACTCCGCGACCGCCGGGGACGACTGGATGCGTCCGGCGCTCTGCAACGAGGCGATGCGCCTCGGCCGGCTGCTCGCCGAGCTCATGCCCGACGAACCCGAGGTCCTCGGCCTGCTCGCCCTGATGGAGCTGCAATCGTCGCGCGCGAACGCACGCATCGGCCCCGAAGGCGAACCGGTCCTGCTCCTCGAGCAGAACCGCCGCCGCTGGGACCGCCTGCTGATCAGCCGCGGCCTCGAAGGCCTCGACCGCGCGTGGACCCTGGAGAAACCGCCCGGCCCGTATCTGCTCCAAGCCGCGATCGCCGCCTGTCACGCCCGCGCCGCCGACGCCGAGGACACGGATTGGGCCCGCATTGCCGGGCTGTACGCCATCCTCGCGCAGGTCACGCCGTCACCGGTCGTCGAGCTGAACCAGGCGGTCGCGATCTCGATGGCGTTCGGCCCGCAGCGCGGCCTGGACGCCGTCGACGTCCTCGCCGACGACCCGTCCCTGAAGGACTACCACCTGCTCCCGAGTGTTCGCGGCGACCTCCTCTTCAAACTCGGCCGCCTCGACGAGGCCAGGATTGAGTTCGAGAAGGCCGCCGCCCTCACCCGCAACGAACGCGAGCGCACTCTGCTGCTGGAGCGCGCGGCCGCCTGCTGACGCACCTTGTTCCCGCTGATCTTCCAGACAACGGCACAGACACCGAGCGCGGCCGCTACGCAACCACCCCGGTACGACGAGAACCGTCCAGTGATCTGCGTCACACGGGGTCGATCGTGAGTGCCGTCGTACGACGCCGTGGGTGAGAGCTCAATTCAGGAGGAAGATCATGGAGAAGATCACTTCGGCGGACGGCACCGCCATTGCGTACGACCGGCTCGGCGAAGGGCCTGCGGTGGTCCTCGTCTGTGGCGGCTCGGTGGATCGGATGTCCAACGCCCCGCTGGCTGCGCTGCTGGCGCAGGACTACACCGTCTACAACTACGACCGTCGTGGCCGCGGCGACTCCGGCGACGGCGCCGAGTACGCGATCGAGCGCGAGTTCGAGGACCTGGACGCGATCTTCGCGGCGGTCGGTGGCGCGGCCCACCTGTATGGGACGTCGTCCGGTGCCGCCCTCGCGCTGCTGGCGACCGCCGCCGGTCGCCCGGTGACCAAGCTTGCGCTCTGGGAGCCGCCGTACATCCTCGAAGGCACCCGGAAGCGGCCTCCGGCCGACACCGCGTCGATCTACCGCGCGTTCGTCGCCGAGGGCCGCCGGGACCAGGCGGCTGAGTACTTCATGGCCGAGGTGGTCGGGCTGCCAGCCGACTTCGTCGCGATGGCGAAGGAGTCGCCGTGGTGGCCGGCGCAGGAGGCGATCGCGCACACGCTCGCGTACGACGCGACCGTGATGGGCGACTACTCGATCCCGGCCGCGACCGGATCGGTGACCGTGCCGACCAGGGTGTTCACCGGCGGCGCGTCGGAGGAGTGGATGAAGGTCGGCAACGAGGCCGTGGTGGAGGCGATCCCGAACGCCACCGCCCGCGTTGTCCCCGACCAGCAGCACAATGTGGACCCGGCAGCTTTGGCGCCGTTCGTGAAGGAGTTCTTCGGATGAACACAGTGGATTCCAAGGACGGTACGACGATCGCGTACGACAAGCGTGGCGCCGGACCCGCGGTGGTCCTGGTCGACGGCGCCCTGTGCGGGCGAGTCCAAGGACCTATGCCCGACCTTGCCGAGACCCTCGCGTCGAGCTTCACCGTCTACAACTACGACCGGCGCGGCCGGGGTGGTTCCGGCGACACGGACGCCTATGAGGTGGATCGCGAGATCGAGGATCTGGCCGCCGTGATCGAGGCCGCGGGTGGTTCGGCGTACGTCTATGGCTCGTCGTCCGGTGCGGCGCTCGCGCTGCGGGCCGCGGCGGCGGGGGTGCCGATCGAGAAGGTGGTCGCGTTCGAGCCGCCGTTCGTGGTGGACGACAGCCGTACGCCGATTCCGGCGACCTGGGTCGAGGACCTCGAGGCCCGCGATCCGGCGGATGCGGTGAAGTACTTCATGACGAAGGTGATCGGCCTGCCCGGTCCGGTCGTCGCGATGATGAGGCTGATGCCGGCCTGGAAGCACCTGAAGGCGATGGCCCCGACGCTGCCGTACGACGCCCGGGTGGTCGGCGGCAATGTGGCCGGCAAGCCGCTGGACGCTTCCCAGTGGGCGGCGATCGAGATCCCGGCACTGGTGGTCAACGGCGGCAAGAGCCCGGCCTGGATGAAGACCTCGGTCCGCGCGCTCGCCGGCGCCGTACGGGTGCGGAGCACCGCGAGGTCCCCGGTCAGAACCACCTGATCAAGGCGACCGCGATCGCCCCGGTTCTGACCGGGTTCTTCACGAGCTGAGCACGCGGGGTCCGGCCAACCGATGGCTCGCCGGACCCCGGAAGGCTGTCAGGCCCCGGCGATCAGACCGGAAGCGCTGCGGGCCGCGTCGAAGCGAGCCTGCGCGTCGGCCCAGTTCACCACGTTCCACCAGGCCTTCACGTAGTCCGGCTTCACGTTCTTGTACTGCAGGTAGAACGCGTGCTCCCACATGTCCAGCATCACGATCGGGATCTGGCCGGCCGGCAGGTTGCCCTGCTGGTCGTACAGCTGGTGCACGAGCAGCTGGCCGGCGAGCGCGTCCCAGCCGAGGATCGCCCAGCCGGAGCCCTGGATCGTGGTGGCACTGGCGGTGAAGTTGGCCTGGAAGCCGTCGAACGAGCCGAAGTACTCGTCGATCGCGGCACCCAGCTCACCGTCGGGCTTGTCGCCGCCGTCCGGGGACAGGTTCTTCCAGAAGATCGAGTGGTTCACGTGCCCGCCGAGGTTGAAGGCGAGCGTCTTCTCCAGCCCGACGATCGAGCCGAAGTCACCCTTGTCGCGGGCCTCGGCCAGCTTGTCCAGGGTGTCGTTCAGACCCTTCACGTAGGTCGCATGGTGCTTGTCGTGGTGCAGCTCCATGATCTCACCGGCGATGCTCGGCGCCAGCGCGCTGTAGTCGTAGGGGAGGTCGGGAAGCGTGTACGTGGTCAACTCTGCTCCTTCGTCGGGGCCCGGACCGGGCCGATATCTCCGATGTCCTGTGTCAGCGGCACCAGCTTGAAACTTCAACCACGGTTGAGGTCAAGACGCCACGCTGTGGAACGGGCCAGGCGGCACCTCCGACCGGTGCCCGATGCGACCGCTTTGACACACGCGCACGCACCGGACACCCCCAGCTTCACATACTCCTCCGCGCGATCCACGGGGGAGTCTCATTCGACCTCGAGCACCAGCTTCCCGCGGGTCCGCCCGTCCTCCAGCCGCCGGTGCGCCGCGGCTGCGTCCGCCAGCGCGAAGACCTCCTCGACCTCGGCCTGGACCGCTCCGCTCTCGATCAGCGCGGCGATCTCGCCGAGCGCGTGACCGTCGGGCTCGACCAGGTACGACGCCACCCGGACGCCGGACCCGGCGGCCCGCGCGAGCAGCTCGGGCGAGGTCCCGGACGGTACGGCGACCACCAGGCCACCCCGCCTGGTCACGGCTATGGATTGCGCCAGTGTGGTCTCGCTGCCGATGAGATCCACCACGACGTCGATGTCTGCGGTCACCGCGGCCACATCCGCCGAGTGGTAGTCGATCACCTCGTCAGCGCCGAGCCCGCGCAACCACTCGTGCTTACCGGCGCTCGCAGTACCGACGACGTACGCTCCGAGCTCCTTGGCGAACTGCACGGCCAGGTGCCCGACCCCACCCGCGGCCGCGTGGATCAGCACGCGCTGGTCCTTCTGCACGCCGGCCAGTGTGGTGAGGATCTGGTACGCCGTGAGCCCGGCCAGCGGGACCGCGGACGCCTCGGTGTGGCTGAGGTTGGCCGGCTTGCGGGCGAAGTGCCGCGACGGCGCGGTCACATACTCCGCGTACGCCGAAGCGGCCCGCGGGAACCACGGCATCCCGTAGACCTCGTCGCCGACCGCGAGCGTGTGCACGCCGTGGCCGATCTCCTCGACGACGCCGGACACGTCCCAGCCGAGGATGAACGGCGGCTCCCCGAGGATGCCGGCCACACCCTGTCCCGCGCGGGTCTTGGCGTCGACCGGGTTCACGCCGGCCGCGCGGACGCGGATCAGTACCTCGGTCGGCAATGGCTGCGGCTGCTCGGTGTCGACCAGGCGGAGTACCTCGGGACCGCCGAAGGTGTCTTGACTGATAGCTCTCATGGCCCGCAAGCTATCTCTGGGAGGGTAGTATCCCGCAAGGAGCATTACTATCTAAAGGGAAGTACCGGCATGGCGACGAAGTGTGCGACCGGGATGCACGACAAGCACGACGTGTACGCCGCGCAGTGTCCGTGCCGGGACGTTCTCGACCTGCTCGCGAACAAGTGGGCCGCCCTCGCGATCGGGGCGCTGGAGGACGGCCCACTGCGGTTCGGCGAGTTGCAGCGGCGACTGCAGGGCATCAGCCCGAAGGTGCTGACCCAGACGCTGCGTCGGCTCGAGGAGAACGGCTTCCTGCATCGGGAGATCTACCCTGCCGTGCCATTGCACGTGGAGTACTCACTCACCGACCTCGGCCACAGCGTCTCCAAGCCGCTCGCCGCGCTGCGGACCTGGGTCGAGACGCACCTGGACCAGCTCACCGCGTAGCGCCTTGGCGAACGCGTCCGGTTGGTCGGCGAAGCCGGTGTGGTCGCCGGGGAACTGGGTGGGGTTGATGCCGAGGCGCTTCGCCAGGGCGGTCGAGGTGCGGTCGCAGAGTTGACCCGTCGACTCCTCGCCGATGCCGACGACGATTCGTACGCCGCTGTCGCGCAGGGTGCCCACGTCCGGGACCCATGTGACCGTCTCCCACAGCTCGTGGGCGAACCAGAACCGCTCGTCGGCGACCTGCTGCGGATCCCGCTCGCCGCCGAACATCGCCTCGATCACGCCGTCCGGCACCTGGATGTTCGCGATCGCGAAGAACTGCTTCCAGGCGCCGATCACGTCCCCGGCCAGGTAGTCGGCCATCATCCGCTCGGACGCCGCGAGCAGCTCGTCGCCGTCCTCGACCAGCCGGTCCAGCGGCGGCTCGTGAGCGATCACCGTGCTCACCAACTCGGGATGAGCCTGCGCCAAGGCCAGCACGGTGACCGCTCCACCGCTCGACCCGAGCGCAATCGCGGGACCCGCGTCGAGGTGCCGGATCAGCCGGGCCAGGTCGTCGGCCCGCTGCTCGGGTGTCGACGTACCGCCGTCCCGTAGCTTGCTCCGCTTCACGCCCCGCGGGTCCGTGGTCAGCACCGTGTAGTCGCCCGCCAGCAAGTCTGCCAGGGGCGCGAACGAGTCCGCATTCATCGGTGCACCGACCAGGACCACCAACGGCCCAGCCCCGCGCACTTCGTAGTACAACTCCGCCTCAGGAACCACCAATGTCTTGTTCATACCCCCTCCACGAACGACCGAAGGCTGGATGGACAGGCGGGGGCTAATAGACTTTGCGCTCTGAACGCCCCTCCGGAAGATCGCTCGAGGTTTGTTGTGCTCACCATGCAGGATGCGCTGCTCGCGCTCACGAAGTACTGGACCGACCGGGGCTGCATGGTCGTGCAGCCGTTCAACACCGAGGTCGGGGCCGGGACGCTGAACCCGGCGACCATCCTGCGGGTGCTCGGTCCCGAGCCGTGGCGGGTCGCGTACGTCGAGCCGAGTGTCCGGCCCGACGACAGCCGTTACGGCGAGAACCCGAACCGGCTGCAGACGCACACCCAGTTCCAGGTGGTGCTCAAGCCGGACCCGGGCAACCCGCAGGAGCTGTTCCTGTCCAGCCTCGAGGCCCTCGGCGTCGACATCCACGCCCACGACGTCCGGTTCGTCGAGGACAACTGGGCCAACCCGGCGACCGGGTCCTGGGGCCTGGGCTGGGAGGTCTGGCTGGATGGCCTGGAGATCACCCAGTTCACCTACTTCCAGCAGGCCGGCGGCATGACGCTGGACCCGGTGTCGGTGGAGATCACCTACGGCATCGAGCGGATCATGATGGCGCTGCAGGGCGTCTCGCACTTCAAGGACATCGCCTACGCCCCGGGGATCTCGTACGGCGAGGCGTTCGGCCAGGCCGAGTACGAGATGAGCCGGTACTACCTGGACGACGCCGACGTCGAGAGTCAGAAGCGCCTGTTCGAGGAGTACGCGAACGAGGCCCGCCGGATGATCGACGACCGTCTCCCGGTGCCGGCGCACATCATGGTGCTGCGCTGCTCGCACGCGTTCAACGTGCTCGACGCCCGCGGCGCCGTGAGTACGACGGAACGCGCCAAGGCCTTCGGCCGGATGCGGACCCTGGCCCGCGAGGTCTCGCGCCTGTGGGCCGAGCGCCGGACCGAGCTCGAGCACCCGCTGGGCATCGCCGAGCTGCCCGCGGCGGCGCCGGAGCCGACCGAGTTCCCGGCGGTCAGCGGGACCCGGCAGCTGACCTTCGAGATCGGTACCGAGGAGATGCCGCCGTCAGAGGTCACCAAGACGGCCGCCGCGGTGCAGACCGCCCTCACCGAGAAGCTGGCCGCGACGCGCCTCGGGCACGGTGACATCACGACGTACGCGACGCCGCGCCGGGTGGTCGCGTTCGTCGCCAGCGTGCAGGCCGGTGAGCCGGACGCCGAGCGCGTGGTACGTGGCCCGCGGAAGTCGGCCGCGTACGACGGCGACGGCAACGTGACGAAGGCCGCCGCCGGATTCGCCCGCGGTCAGGGTGTCGACGTCAGCGAGCTGCACGACCTGGATGTCGACGGTGTCGAGTACGTCGCGGTGACCAAGCCGGACCCGGGTCGCGGGGCTGCCGAGGTGCTGAGCGGCGTACTGAGCGAGATCGTCACCGGGCTGCGGTCGGACAAGAACATGCGCTGGAACGACGCCAAGCTGTCGTTCACCCGGCCGATCCGCTGGCTGGTCGCGCTGCTCGGCGACCAGGTCGTCCCAGTGTCGGTGTCGAGCCTGGCCTCCGGTCGTACGACGCGCGTCCACCGGACGGCAGCGCAGCCGCAGGTCGAGATCGCCGCCGCCGAGGGGTACCTGGACCTGCTCCGGATCCACGGCATCGAGGCCGACCCGGCCAAGCGGCGGGCGCAGATCGTCGAGGCCGCGCAGCGACTGGCCACCGAGGCCGGCGGCACGATCGACGTCGAGGGCGAGGCCGCACTGGTCGACCAGATCGTGAACCTGGTCGAGGAGCCGACCGCGATCCTCGGCAGCTTCGAGGCCGACTACCTGGACCTGCCGGGCGAGATCCTCACCACCGTGATGCGCAAGCACCAGCGCTACCTTCCGGTGCGTGACGCCGACGGCAAGCTGCAGCCGCATTTCGTTGCCGTGGCCAACGGTTCGGTCGAGGAGGACGTGGTCCGCGGCGGTAACGAGGCGGTGCTGCGGGCACGCTACGAGGACGCGGCGTTCTTCTGGCGGGCCGACCTGGAGACCTCGCTCGAGGACATGAAGAGCGAGCTGGACAAGCTGGCCTTCGAGGAGCGGCTCGGCTCGATGGCGGACCGGGCCGGTCGGATCGGTCGGATCGCCGTCAGCCTGGCGTCGAAGGTCGAGCTCAGTGACGACGAGCTGACCACGCTGAAGCGGGCGGCGGAGCTGGCGAAGTTCGACCTCGGGTCGCAGATGGTGGTCGAGCTGACCAGTCTGGCCGGCACGATGGCTCGCGAGTACGCGCGCCGGGCCGGTGAGACGGACGCGGTCGCGCAGGCGCTGTTCGACATGGAGCTGCCCAGGTCCGCCGGTGACCCGGTCCCGTCGACGACTCCGGGCGCGCTGCTGGCGCTGGCGGATCGGTTCGACCTGCTGGCCGGACTGTTCGGCATCGGCGCGAAGCCGACCGGTAGTTCCGACCCGTTCGCGCTGCGTCGCGCGGCCGCCGGTGTGGTCGCGATCCTGCGTGAGCACCCGGAGCTGCGGGCGATCACCCTCGACACCGGTCTGCGGGCCGCCGCGGCGGAGATCGGCGCGCAGGGCATCGACGTACCGGCGGACTCGCTCGACGAGGTCGCCGAGTTCACCGTCCGGCGCTACGAGCAGCAGCTGATCGACCGGGGTGACGACCACCTCCAGGTCGCCGCGGTGTTGCCGCTGGCAACGGCTCCGGCGGTCGCGGACGAGGCGCTGAAGTCGCTGCAGGAGCTGGTCGGCAACCCCGACTTCGCCGAGCTGGTCGCGGTCCTGCAGCGGGTACGCCGGATCGTCCCGGAGGGGACCGAGCCGTCGTACGACGCGAGCAAGCTGACCGAGCCTGCCGAGGTCGTCCTGCACGAGGCCGTCCAGAAGGTCGGTCAGGCTCCGACCGCGCTGGCCGACTTCGTCAGTGCTGCCTCGGTCCTGGTCGAGCCGGTCACGACGTTCTTCGACGAGATCCTGGTGATGGCCGAGGACCCGGACCTGCGGGCTGCCCGCCTCGGCCTGCTGGCCACGATCAGCGGACTGGCTGCCCCGGTCCTGGACTGGCAGGCACTCGGGACGAGCCTTACGCCGGCAGAGTGAGCAGACCGGCGAGGCGCTCGCCGATCAGCCGGTAGCCATCGGGCCCTGGATGCACATCATCTGCATACAGGGCCCGAGCTTCGTCCTCGCTGAGGATCGTGCGACCGTCGATCAGCTGCACAGCCGGGTCGGTGCGGGCGCCCAGCTCCACACACGCCCGTACGTCGTCCAGCGTGAGGCCGACCGCGTTCGGTTTGCCTTCGCGGTTCGGGGCGAGAAGGGGAGTGATCACGACGATCGGGGTCGTGGGATGGCCTGCGCGGACCGTGGAGACGAAGGCCTCGATCTGGCCGGGAAGCGTACGACCGCTGAAGGTCCCGTTGCCGTGGATGTTGACGCCGAGACACAACGAGATCAACCGGGCCGGGACGTCCCGGATGGTGCGGGCCGCGACCGGGTCGAGGTGGCATTCGCCGGCGAACCCTAGGGACACACAGTTCCACCCGTGCTGCCGCGCGACCAGTGCCGGCCAGGTCTCCGACGGGCCGTACGCGCCGCCGGCTTGCGTGATCGAGCTGCCGTAGGTGATCCACCGTGGCCCGGCCGGCGCGACCGGCTCGGCAGCACCGTCGAAGGTCAGCTCCCGGATCCCGATCATCCCGGCCTGCGGTAGCCAGATCTCGACCTCGACCGGACGGCCCGGCAGGTCGACGGTCAGCCGTTGCTCACCCTCCAGCACCACACAGCGCTGGTGCAGTTCGCCGTCGACCAGGACGTCGACGGGCGCGATCTTGCTGTAGATGCCGAGCGCCGCCCGGATCTCGAGCCCGACTGAGGTGGCCGCCGTACGCCAGGCTCCGCGCACGCCGGCGGGCGTCGCGGCGCGGTCCCACAGTCGTTGACCCTCGCGGTCCGAATAGCCGGTCCAGTCGGCCAGGTGGAGATCCTGGCCGCGCGGATCGAGCCGCCAGAACGTCGTCCAGCCGTCCGCATCGACCTCCTGGTGCTGGAAGCCGGTCCACAAGGCGTCGCTCATGATCGCCCTCCTCTGATGCCCCGGAGTGAGCGGGCGACGGGTTGTGCGGCGGCGGACGTGAGGCGGGCGACCGCGCGTGCACCGAGACTGGCGTCGACGTGGGCGAGCATGACCGCGGCGGCGGTGTCGGCGTCCCCGGCCGCGATCGCCTCGACCAGCGCCCCGTGCTCGGTGTGGGTGCGGTCCAGGTCCTCCTCGGTCCGGCCGTTCTCGAGAGCAAGCCTGCGGTACCGGTCGGCTTTGTCCCACAGCCCGTCCAGGGTCTGGACGAGCATCTGGTTGTGCGAGGCCGAGTAGATCGCCGCATGGAATCGCCGATGGGTGAGCAGCTCGGCCGTCCCGGGGTCGGTCCGCAGCGGCAGCAGTTCGGCGGCCGTCGACCGGATCTCCGCGAGGTCCTCCCGGGTACGCCGTTCCGCCGCGAGGCCGGCCGCCAGTGGGTCGAGCGACCGGCGAATCTCGATCAGGTCCCGGGCCTCCTCGGCGGTCAGCCGGGTGACGCGCGCGTCGCGGTGCGCGTCCAGCTCGACGAGCCCTTCGGTCATCAGCCGGCGCAGGGCCTCACGCAGCGGGGTCGTGCTGATCCCGAGCTCTCGGGCCAGCGTCGCCTGCGCGATGACGGCTCCGGGCACGAGGTCGCCGCGCAGGACCTGCTCACGCACCAGTTCGTAGGCGCTCTCGGCCTTGGTCACAGGATCCTCCGCACAGTTATAACAACCGATCGCCCGAGAATACCTTGAGATCATGCCTTGAGACGATATCTGGCCATCTCTTGACGTGAGTCGTTATAACGACTCACACTCCTTGGCATGGCTGATGACTATCGACTGGGCGTACTGGACGGCGACGGCATCGGGCCCGAGATCGTGCCCGCCACGGTTCAGGTGCTCGACGCGGCGCTGGCCGCGACCGGCGCGGCGCCCGTCGAGTGGGTGCCGCTTCCGGTGGGCGCCTCGGCGATCGAGACCCACGGCAGTGCGCTTCCCGACGTCACGGTCGAGACGCTGGACAAGCTCGACGGCTGGCTGCTCGGTCCGCACGACAGCGCGTCGTACCCGCAAGTGCATCGGGCCCAGCTCAACCCGAGCGGGTTCCTGCGCAAGCACTTCGACCTGTTCGCGAACATCCGGCCGGCGAAGGCCTTCGAAGGGACGCCGGCGATGGTCCCAGGGCTCGACCTGGTCGTGGTGCGGGAGAACACCGAGGGTTTCTACGCAGATCGCAGTACCTACCGCGGGACCGGCGAGTTCATGCCGACCAAGGACGTGGCGATCGCGATGGGGATCTTCACCCGTCCGGCGATCGAGCGGGTCGCCCGGCAGGCGTTCGAGCTGGCGCTCGGCCGCCGCCGGCACCTGACGATCGTGCACAAGGCCAACGTGCTGCGGACCACGACCGGCTTCTTCCTGGAGATCTGCCGCGAGATCGCCGCCGACTATCCCGGCGTCGAGGTCGACGACTTCCACATCGACGCGATGACCGTCCACCTGGTCCGGCACGGTGCGGACTTCGACGTCCTGGTGACCGAGAACATGTTCGGCGACATCCTGTCCGACCTGACCGGTGAACTGGCCGGCTCGCTCGGCATCGCGCCGTCGATCAACGCCTCGCACGACCGGGCGATGGCCCAGGCCGCTCACGGCTCGGCGCCCGACATCGCCGGCCGGGGCCTGGCCAACCCGACCGCGATGATCTCCTCCGGGGCGATGCTGCTCGACTGGCTCGGCCTGCAACCGGCCGCCGCCCTGGTCGATCGCGGTCTGCGCGCAACGGTGGCCCAAGGCGTCCGTACGGCGGACCTCGGCGGAACGGCCGGTACGGCGGAGTTCACCGCGGCCGTCGTCGAGTCGATCAACGGCCTGACATGAGCCGTCTCCAGTCGCTGCAGGGGATCGCCCCCGATCACCTGCCCCGGACTCTGCGGATCCTGCTGGAGAACGCGCTCCGGCACGGCACGGCGAGCGACGTACTGCGGAACTGGGAGCCCGGCGCGGCCGGTGAGCTGGAGGTGTACCCGTCCAGGGTGTTCCTGCACGACACGAACGGCGTACCGGTGCTGGCGGACCTGGCCGCGATGCGGGACGCCATGGTTGCGCGCGGCAAGGATCCGGGGCTGGTCGATCCGGTCATCCCGGCCGAGCTGGTGGTCGATCACTCGGTGATCGCGGACGTGTTCGGCCGGCCGGACGCGCTGCAGTTGAACGTTGTCCGCGAGTACGAGCGCAACGCCGAGCGGTACCGCTTCCTGCGCTGGGGACAGCAGACGTTCCGCCAGTTGAGGGTCGTGCCGCCCGGATCCGGGATCATGCATCAGATCAACCTCGAGAATCTGGCCCGGGTGGTCGAGGAGCGCGACGGGTGGGTGTTCCCGGATCTCTGCCTGGGCACGGATTCGCACACCACGATGGTCAACGGACTGGGCGTGCTCGGCTGGGGGATCGGGGGGATCGAGGCCGAGGCGGCCATGCTCGGGCAGTCGGTGTCGATGCTGCTGCCACCGGTGGTCGGTGTCCGGCTGACCGGCGCACTGCCCGTCGGGACGACCGCGACCGACCTGGTCCTCACCATCACCGAGACCCTCCGTACGCACGGAGTGGTCGGCAAGCTGGTCGAGTGCACCGGACCCGCGCTGGCCGACCTGCGCGTCCCCGACCGCGCGACGATCGCCAACATGAGCCCCGAGTTCGGCTCGACCGCTGCCTACTTCCCGATCGACCCGCGCACCCTCGACTACCTCCGCTTCACCGGCCGCCCGCCCGAGAAGGTCGCCCTGGTCGAGTCCTACGCCCGAGCCCAGGGCCTGTGGCACGACCCGTCGGTGCAGCTGACGTACGACGAGTACGTCGACATCGACCTGGCCACCGTGGTTCCCTCGATCGCGGGACCTCGTCGACCGCAGCAGCGCGTGTCGTTGGCTGCCGCGAAAGCGGCCGCCGAGGCCGAGCTTCCCTCTGGACCCCGGACAGCCGACGGCCCGGGACATGGCGCGGTCGTCGTCGCGGCGATCACCTCCTGCACCAACACGTCGAACCCCGCGGTGATGGTCGCCGCCGGCCTGCTGGCGAAGAACGCCGTCGAGCGCGGCCTGGTCAGCAAGCCGTGGGTGAAGACCACGCTGTCGCCGGGATCACGGGTGGTGATGGACTACCTCGGCGCCGCCGGACTTACGCCGTACCTGGAGAAGCTCGGCTTCTACCTGGCCGGGTTCGGCTGCATGACCTGTATCGGGGCGTCCGGTGCACTGATCGACGACGTCGCCGAGGCCGTTCGCTCAAAGGACCTGACCGTCGCGGCTGTGCTGTCGGGCAACCGCAACTTCGAAGGCCGGATCCAGTCCGACGTCAAGCTGAACTACCTCGCGTCGCCGCCACTCGTGATCGCCTACGCGCTCGCGGGCCGGATCGACATCGACCTGCTCACCGAGCCGCTCAACTCCACCGGCGACCCGGTCTACCTCGCGGATCTCTGGCCGCACCCGGCCGACATCGACGCGGTGATCGGACAGACGCTGACGCCAGAACTCTTCGAGCACGCGTACGACGACCTGTTCGCGGGCGACGACCGCTGGCAGCAGCTCGACGCACCCGACGGTGAGACGTTCGCCTGGGGCGACTCGACGTACCTGCAGCAGCCGCAGTTCCTGTCGAAGCCACCCAGTGACCTGATCGGTGCGCGGGCCCTGCTGCGGCTCGGCGACTCGATCACCACCGACCACATCTCACCCGCGGGCGCGATCCCACCGGACAGCGTGGCCGGCAAGTACCTGATCGACCGAGGGGTCGACCGCCGCGACCTGAACACCTATGCGTCCCGCCGGGGCAATCACCTGGTGATGGTGCGTGGTGCCTTCGGCAACGTCCGGCTGCGGAACGAGCTTGCCCACGGCATCGAAGGTCCGGTCACCCGCGGACCAGACGGCGAGATCACCTCGATCTACGACGCGGCCGAGGCCTACCGGGCGGCAGGCGTACCAATCGTCGTGGTGGCGGGCAAGGAGTACGGCACCGGTTCGTCGCGGGACTGGGCTGCCAAAGGTCCGGCATTGCTCGGTGTGCGTGCAGTACTCGCGCAGTCGTACGAACGCATCCACCGGTCCAACCTGGTCGGCCTCGGCATCCTGCCGCTGGAGTTCCAGCCCGGAGAAGGCGATGACCTCACCGGCGAGGAGCCGATCGACATCGAGCTGGGCGACGACGGCTTCGCCACAGCGCGCTCCGCAGGGAAGACCTACCGGCTGCGGATCCGCCTCGACACCCCCCGCGAACACGACTACTACCGGCATGGCGGTGTGCTGCCGTACGTGCTGCACCGCCTCAGCGAAGGGCAGACTCAGTGATCGGCTCGATCAACCCCGCCACCGGCGAGGAACTCGCCACCTTCGACCCTTATGACTCCGATCGCGTCGACCACCTGGTCACGGCCGCAGTGGTTGCCCAGAGCAACTGGCGGTGGTCGGGGGTCCGGCAGCGCGCCGAGCTGCTGCAGTCCCTGGCTGCGACGCTCCGGGACCGCAAGGCAGAGCTGGCCGCGCTGATCACGAGCGAGATGGGCAAGCCGCTGGCCGAGGCGGCGGCCGAGATCGAGAAGTGTGCGGTCACCTGCGAGTACTACGCGACCAACGCCGAGGGATTCCTCGCCGCGGAACACGTCACGGCGCAGGGCCGGATCGAGGTCGAGCCGCTGGGTGTCGTGCTCGCGGTGATGCCGTGGAACTACCCGTTCTGGCAGTTCTTCCGGTTCGCCGCGCCGGCGCTGGCCGCCGGCAACGGCGGGATCCTGAAGCACGCCAACTCGGTTCCGCGCTGCGCGCTGGCGATCGAGTCGGTGCTGCGGGACGCCGGGGTGCCGGACGGTCTGGTCGGCGTGGTCCTGGTCGAGAGCGACCAGGTGGCCGGACTGATCGCGGACGACCGGATCGCGGCGGTGACCTTCACGGGGTCGACCGAGGTCGGCCGGATCATCGGGGAGCAGGCCGGGCGGGCGCTGAAGAAGCAGGTGCTCGAGCTCGGTGGCTCGGACCCGTTCGTTGTCCTCGCCGATGCCGATCTGGAGGCTGCCGCGACCACCGCGGTGACCGCGCGCTTCCTCAACACCGGCCAGAGCTGCGTCAATGCCAAGCGGTTCATCGTCGAGGAATCCGTTGCCGACGAGTTCGTCGCCCGGTTCACCGCTGCGGTCGACCGGTTGGTCCTCGGTGATCCGGTAGACGCCGGCACCACGATCGGCCCGCTGGCCCGGGCCGGTCTCCGTGACACCTTGCACGATCAAGTACGCCGTACCGTCGACGCCGGCGCGACGCTCGTGCGCGGCGGCGAGGTGGCCGACCGGGCCGGCTTCTACTACCAGCCGACCGTGCTCGACCACGTCGTACCCGGGATGGCGGCCTTCGACGAGGAGACGTTCGGGCCGGTTGCCGCGATCACCCGGGTACGCGACGCCGACGAGGCGCTCCGGCTCGCCAACCAGACCGAGTTCGGGCTGGCTGCCTCGCTGTGGACCACGCAGGATCGAGCTCCCGAGCTGATCCGGCGCCTCGACGCCGGCGCGGTGTTCGTGAACGCGATGGTGGCCTCGGATCCGCGGCTGCCGTTCGGCGGGATCAAGCAGTCCGGCTACGGGCGCGAGCTCGGTGTGTACGGCATGCGCGAGTTCATGAACCTCAAGACCGTGCACTCGGCCGACCCGGCGCCCCGGCTGGTGATCCGGCCGGACGAGGTCGAGGTCTTCGACCGTGGCAGCGGCGTACGGACGATTCCGTACGTCGGTGCCTGGAACAACGAGTCGAACAAGATCACCACCGGTACGACGGTCTTCGCGCCCGGCACGCAGATCCCGCTGCACTCGCACAACGTGGAGGAGTCGGTGCTGATCTTCTCCGGCCGGGCGACCGCGGTGATCGACGGCGAGCGGGTCGACCTCGAGGCCGGGGACGCGACCTGGGTGCCGGCCGGGGTGCCGCACCAGTTCATCAACCGCGGCGACGGCGAGCTGACCATCTACTGGGTCTACGGCGGCCGCGCGGTGACCCGGACGATGACGGCCACGGGGGTGACGGTGGCCCACCTGTCGGCCGCGGACCGCGGAGCTGTTGGCGCGTCAGCAAAGTAACTAATAGACTGATGTAACAGGTGATGCAGTTTAACTAAGGTTACGCTCACCTCAGTCGGAAGGAAGTAGTCAGATGACCGCGGAAGTTGCGGAGCAGTCCGAGATCCACCACTCCCACCGAGACGTCACCGGCGGCTGGCTGCGACCGGCCACCTTCGGCGTGATGGACGGCCTGGTGTCGAACTTCGCCCTCGTCGCCGGTGTGGTCGGCGGCGGTGCGACCGGCAAGGTCGTGATCATGACCGGTTTGGCCGGCCTGGTGGCCGGTGCCTGCTCGATGGCGTCGGGCGAGTTCACCTCGGTGTCGTCGCAGACCGAGCTGATGAAGGCCGAGATCGAGGTCGAGCGGCGCGAGCTGCGGATCCACCCCGAGGAAGAAGAGCGCGAGCTCGCGATGATGTACGAGGCGAAGGGCCTGCGCCCGGAGTTGGCCGCCCAGGTCGCCCGTGAGCTGACCGTGAACGCTGACGTCGCGCTCGACGTGCACGTGCGCGAGGAGCTCGGCGTCGACCCCAACGACCTTCCGTCGCCGTGGCTGGCGGCCGGCTCGTCGTTCGCCGCCTTCGCGATTGGTGCGCTGGTTCCCCTGATCCCGTTCCTCTTCGGCGCCGCGAGTGTGTTGCCGGCGCTGGTGCTGAGCGCGCTCGGCCTGGTCATCACCGGCGGGATCGTCGGCAAGATCACCGCCCGCCCGTTCTGGTACGGCGGTGGCCGCCAACTGCTCCTCGGTGGTCTGTCGGCCGCGGTCACGTTCGCGATCGGCCTGGCAGTCGGGACCGGGTTGTCATGAACCTTCTGGTCACGACCCTGGTGAAGCAGGTGCCGAAGGGTGACCACAGTGGACGTCTCGACGCTGACGGACGGCTCGATCGGGCCGGCGCGGTCGCCGAGATGAACCCGTGGTGCCGCCGGGCCGTGGCTCAGGCCGTCCGGCTGGCGGGGGAGACGGGTGGTCGCAGTACGGCGATCACCATGGGACCGCCCGCGGCTGTCGACGTACTGCGCGAAGCCCTCGCGTGGGGTGTCGACGACGCTCTTCACCTGACGGATGCCGCGCTGGCCGGATCGGACTGTCTCGTCACCGCGCGCGCCCTCGCGTCCACGATCGCGCTGATGGATGACCCGCCGGACCTGATCCTGGTCGGCGCCAGTTCCGTCGACGGCAGTACGGGCGCGGTCGGCGCGATGCTGGCCGAACTCCTCGGCCTGCCCTTCACCGGCCCGGTGCTCTCGCTCGAACCAGAGGCCGGCGACACCCGCCTGCGAACGACCGTCCAGCACGACACCGGCACCGAGTCTGTGGTGATCGATCTGCCCGCAGTCGTGGCGGTAGCAGAACGCTCGTGCCCGCCGTGCAAGGTTCCGCTCGAGTCCTGGCCACCTGCCGACGGTGTGCGGCGCGTGACCACAGCCGACCTCGCGGCCGGCCAATGGGGTCTACCCGGGAGTCCGACCAAGGTCGCCCAGGTCCACCCCGCACCCCTGACAAGGGACCCGATCATCTTCCGCGGCCGCCCCCAAACCCAAGCGACCCGAGCCATCGCCGAGCTCCTCGCCCGCGGTTGCTTCGAGCCGCCCGCGGTTCAGTCGGCCGAGGCGGTGCCCACCCCGCCGGCTACCGGCCCCGAGGTCGTCGCCCTGATCGGTCCAGGGCCAGTGGCAGGCATCCACGCCTTGTTGGGAGCCGCCGCCACGCTCGCGACCGAGATCGGCGGCACGGTCACCGCAGTACGAACAGTCACCAGCGATGACGACCTCGCGCGCTGGGGAGCCGACCGCGTCGTGACGCTCAGCGGCGACGAGCCGCGCCCGACCGCGGCTGCGTTGGCGACCTGGGTGGCCGAACGCTCGCCGTGGGCCGTCCTCGGCGCGGCCTTGCCCTGGGATCGCGAAGTGCTTGCGCGTCTGGCGGTGGCATCCGGTGCCGGTCTGATGTCCGACCTGGTCAGCCTCAGTGTGAGACCGGGTACGACGCCACGCCTGGCCGGACTGAAGCCGTCCGGCGGCGGCACTCTCGCAGAGATCATCAGTCACGGCTCTCCCCAGATCGCGACCTTGCGGACCGGCCTGCTCCCACTCCGCACACCACGGGACGAGCGGTCGCTCGACGAGGACGTGCTGTCCGTGGCTGCGGATACCGCGATCAGCCGGGCGGAACGTCGTACGGGCAACGAAGGTGATGCGCTGGACCGGGCCGAGGTAGTGATTGGCGTCGGTCGCGGGGTGCCGCCGGAGAAGTATGCCGAACTGGAGCCGATGCGCGTGCTCCTCGGAGCCGAGCTGGCCGCCACCCGCAAGGTGACCGACGAGGGCTGGCTGCCGCACGGCCGGCAGATCGGGATCACTGGTCGCAGCGTCGCACCGCGGATGTACTTCGCGGTCGGGCTGTCCGGCAACCTGAACCACCTGGCCGGCGCGAGCCGGGCCGGGACCGTACTGGCGATCAACACCGACCCGGCGGCCGAGGTCTTCGCGCACTGCGATGTCGGCCTCGTCGCGGACTGGCAGGAGGTGATGCCGTACCTCGTCGATGGGCTGCGCAGTCGTGTCAGCGGATAACCTGTCCGCCATGGCGACCCGACGGACCAAGACCAAGACCCAGGAGAGCTGGCTGCTGCTCATCTACAAGGTGCCCAGCGAGTCCTCCCGGGCCCGGGTGGCGGTGTGGCGGGAGCTCAAGCGCCTCGGCGGGTTCTACGTGCAGCAGGCCGTGTGCGTGCTACCGGATCGCGCGGAGTTGCGCGCCGGCATGGAGAAGGTGCGGGAGCGGGTCACCGAGCTCGGTGGCTCCAGCGTCTTCCTCACGCTGACCGATGTCGACGACGACGCCCGGGAGCAGTTCGTGGAGGGCTTCCGCGGCCAGTCCGCGAAGGAGTACGCCGAGATCGTCGAGGAGTGCGACACCAAGTTCGTCAAGGAGATCGAGTTCGAGCGGTTCCGGGAGAACTACACCTTCGAGGAGGCCGAGGAGATCCGCCAGGACCTGGAGAAGCTCCGACGCTGGCTCGCCAAGGTGGAGGGCCGGGACTGGATGGATGCCGATGGCAAGGACCTGGCACGGACCAAGGTGGCCAACTGTGAACGGCTGCTGGAGGAGTTCGAGGCCGACGTCTACGAACGCACCGAGGGCACGGTCTGACAGCTAGGCCGGGCGCTCCGGGTGTCAGTGGCTGGCCTAGGCGCTCTCGGTCCGGGTGGCGCGGTTGCGGCGGCGCTTCGCGGCCGGCAGGTTCAGTGCCACCTCGTCGGCGCGGGAGAAGCCCATCAGCTCTTCCCGCAACTGATTCATCCGATCGGTCGTCTCCAGCGAGCGGTCCTGGTTCCGCGCGGCCACCGCGATCACCAGGGCCTCGAGCAGGATCAGCACGGTCGCCTGGCTGGTGAACGTCCCCGGACGGCTCGTCGGGGCCGACAGCACCGCGTCGACCTGGTCGCGCAGTGCCTCGCCGAGGGTGTCGGTGATGAGGATCGCGCGGGCGCCGACCTCGGCGCAGAGGTCGAGGATGACGCGGGTCTCCACGATGATCCGGTTGTGGGCGATCACGATCACCACGTCCTCCGGACCGAGCATCAGCAGCCGGTCGGCCAGTTGGTAGCCGGTGCTGGACGCGGTGCGGGCCCGGCGTCCGATCCGGTTCAGGTGGGTCGCGGTGTACGACGAGATCCCGTCCAGGCCGGCGAAGCCGCAGATGACCGTCTCCCGGGCCTGATCGATCAGCTCGACCGCGTGCTCGAAGGCCTGGGGGTCGATGGATCGTTCGGCCTGCTGGAGCCGCTCGATGTGATCGCGCAGGGTCGCGGTGAGGATGCCCTCGGCGCCGTCCTCGAACGACGCGAGGCTGTTGCTGAGCCGGTTCGCCGGGCTGAGCAGCGCCTGCAGCTCACCCTGTAGCGAACGCTTCAGACCCGGCAGGCCGTCGAAGCCCAGTGCCTTGGCGGTGCGGACCACGCTGGCGTCGCTGGTGCCGGTGGCCTTGCCGAGCTCCTCGGCGGAGGAGAACGCGGCCTCCTGGGGATGCGCCGACAGGTACTCGGCGATCTTCCGCTCGGTCGCGGTCAGCGAGTCGATCCGGCTCGCCACCCGCTCCGGCAGGGTGGGTGCCTTGGTCTTGGTCACGTCGGCTCCTCCGGCTCGCAGTCGTACCTACCAGTACGCAGATCATGTCATCCGGTCCGCTTTGTCACCGCCAGGTAAACGATGCCGCGACCCGTTGACAGGGATTGTAGCAATCACTACCGTCAGACGAATATTCGTAGTGAACACAACGAACGGTGCGAGTCCAGTTTCCGTCCACTCCCTGGAGCGACTTCCGTGTCCCAGCTTCCGACCATCGAGATCTCCGGCGCCGACGCCCGCGATCGCGGCCGCCAGTACGGCGAGGCCGCGCGGGAACTGATCGAGCGCTCACTGGCGTTCTACGCCGAGTCCGTGCCCCGCGCCACTGGACTGGCCTGGACGGAGGTGCTGGAGCGCGCGCCGCACTGGGTTCCCGTGATCGAGCCGCACGCCCCCGAACTGCTGGACGAGGTCCGCGGCATCGCGGAGGGCTCCGGTCGTACCTTCGCCGAGATCCTCGCGCTGAACAGCCGCGGCGAGCTGACCCGGGGCAACCCGTTCGCCGACGACGACGCCGAATCCGGCCCGGCCGGACAGCGTGACGACGGTTGCACCTCGTTCGCGCTGCTGCCGCAGAGCAACCCGCTCGGCCACGTCTGGTCCGGACAGAACTGGGACCTGTGGGCCGGGGTGGCCGACACCATCGTGCTGCTGCGGGTCTCCCAGCCGGGCAAGCCGACGGTGATCGGCCACGTCGAGGCTGGCCAGCTCGCCCGGCACGGCGCGAACTCGGCGGGTCTGTCCCTGAACGCGAACGGACTGGGCGCCGGCTTCGGCCGCGGACTCGCCGTCCCCGGCACGTTCGTACGCCGGATGGTGCTGGAGAGCTGGGATATGTACGACGCCCTGCAAGTCGTCTTCGGAGCCCGCCAGAACCTGTCGAGCAATCTGCTTCTCACCCACCGCGACGGTTTCGCCATCGATGTCGAGACCACGCCCGGACGGCACGGCTGGATGTACCCGACCGACGGACTGCTGGTCCACGGCAATCACTTCCAGGCGTTCGTCCCGCCCCAGATCAACGACACCTACCGGCCGTTCTCGGTGGATTCGCTCTACCGGGTGCCGCGCGTCGAGGAGGGCCTGCGTCAGGTCCGCCGCGACGGCACCACCGAGAAGGCGGTCGAGACCATCGTGCAGACCACGATGAGCGACCACTTCAGTCATCCCAACGCCGTCTGCCAGCACGTCGATCCGCGCCGGCACGAGCTCAACCGCTACGCCACGATCGTGTCCAGCCTGGTCGATCTGACCACTGGCATCTATCGGCTGACTCCCGGCCTGCCCTGCAGCAACAGCTACCAGCAGGCGCCCTGGAACCTCTACGACGGCCCCGGTCTTTCCGACCGCCCGGACGTCGACGACCCGGCGCTGTCCCTCGCCGTGGCCGGCTGAATCCCACCCCTGCAAGGCATTGTCGACATCAGGAGCGAATGCCATGTCCCACCGAATCTCGAGGTTGCGGCGCATCGCCGTCGCCGTCACCCTGACCGCCGCCGCGGTCGCCCTGTCCGGCTGCGGCGGTTCCGCCTCCTCGCCCTCCACCGGTGCGGCTCCGAACGCCGACCGTGCGGCCGCCGCCCAAGGCGTCAGCCCGGACGTCAATCTGGACCAGTGCGGTAAAGACAGCCGCACGGTCAAGCACGACCTCGGCACCACCACGATCACCGGCACCCCGACCAGGGTGGTGGCGCTGGAGTACTCGTTCGTCGACGCGCTCGTCGCGGTCGGGATGTCGCCGGTCGGTGTGGCCGACGACGACCAGCCGAAGCGGATCATTCCCGCGTTGCGCGACAAGGTCGGCGAGTACAAGTCGGTCGGTCTGCGGGCGACGCCGAACATCCAGGTGATCACCGCACTCAAGCCGGACCTGATCGTGGCCGACAGCGGCCGGCACAAGGCGATCTACGCGCAGCTGTCGAAGATCGCGCCGACGATCGCCTACCCGAGCCTGAACGGCAACTACCAGCAGGTGCTGGACAGCGAGATGTCCACCGCCATCGCGCTGAACAAGTGCGACCAGATGAAGACCCGGCTGGCCGAGCACGCCACGATGATGGCCGATCTGAAAGCCAAGGCACCCGCTGACGAGAACCGCAAGGCGCTCTTCGTCCGTGCGTCGGAGAAGGGCTTCACCGGGTTCCCGCCGAAGGCCTACACGCCCGGCGTCCTGTCCGCCATCGGCATCAACTCGGCGCTGCCGGACAGCTCGAGCGACGCCTCGGTCTCGCTCACCCTCGAGACGCTGGTCGCCACCAAGCCGGACGTGATGTTCATTGCCCCCAACGAGGGTCCGACCCTGCGGGACCAGTGGCAGAAGAGTCCGTTGTGGAAAGAGGTTCCGGCCGTGAAGAACAACGCGAGCTACGACGTCGACCCGAACGAGTGGTCCCGGTCGCGCGGCCTGATCGCCTCCGAGGTGGTCGCCCAGGAAGCCGTCAAGCTGCTCTACGGGAAGTAACATGACAGTGCTTTTGGCCGGGCCTTCGGCACCGGCGGGGGCATGGGGCTTTGGCTCCCGGCCTTCCCTCGTCGCTTCACTCCCTGCGCTCCTCAGTCCAGGCCGGGAGGCCCCATGACCCTGTCCGTGGGCACTGCGCCCAAACCTACTGAGGACGCGGCCCACAAGCGTCCGAAGATCGTCACCAACAAGCAGCGGGTGACCTGGGTGTCCCTGGTGCTGCTGGTGCTGGTCGTGGCCGGGGTCGTGTGGGGCCTGTCGATCGGCAGTCAGCACATCTCGTTGTCGCGGCTGCCCGGTGCGATCTTCAAGGCGGACGAGCCGGATGAGTTGATCCTGCAGTCCATTCGGATGCCGCGGGTGGTGCTGGCGCTCTGCGTCGGCGCCGCCCTGGCGGTAGCCGGCGCGCTGATGCAGGCCGTCGCGGCGAACCCGTTGGCGGCACCGGAGATCATGGGTGTCAACGCCGGCGCGGTGTTCGTCGTCGTACTCGCGATCACGATCGTGCCTTCGCTGTCGGGTGCGCCGACGATCCTGCTGTCCTTCGGCGGCGCGGCCGCGGCGGGTGTCTCGGTAATGCTGCTGGCGGGCTCGGGCCGAGGCCGGGTCAGTCCGGTGCGACTGGCGCTGGCCGGCGTGACCGCGAGCAGCCTGCTGATCTCGCTGACCCAGGTGCTGATCATCTTCGACGAGAACTCCACCGACAGCGTGTTGTTCTGGCTGGTCGGCGGCGTCAACTTCGCCGGCTGGCAGGACGTGCGCAACCTGCTGCCCTGGTTGGTGCTGGGTCTACTCGGTGCGTTCGCGATGGCGGGGCCACTGAACCTGCTGGCGCTGGGTGACGACATGGCTCGCGGTCTCGGCCAGAACGTCGAACGGACCCGGATGCTGGGTTCGGCACTGGTGATCGTGCTGTGCGGTGCGGCGGTGTCGGTGGCCGGTCCGGTCGCCTTCATCGGCCTGATCGTGCCGCACATCATGCGGCGCGTGGTCGGTTCCAGCTACACAGTGTTGCTGCCGTTGTGTGCGGTGGGCGGCGGTGTGCTGGTGCTCTATGCCGACATCGTGTCGCGCTACGTCAAGCCGCCGTTCGAAGTCCCCGCCGGTGTGGTCACGGCCCTGATCGGTGCACCGATCTTCGTCTACCTGGCTCGTCGACAGAAGGTGACCTCATGACCAGCACGACGATTGTCGCGCAGCACGTACGGCGTACGTCGCTGGCCAAACGGCATCCCGCCGTGCTCATGGGATCGCTCGGCGTCCTGGCGCTCGTACTGAGCGTCTACAGCCTGAAAATCGGGGCGACCGAGGTGTCGTTCGGCAACGTCCTGCACGCGCTGGTCGGCGACAGGTCCGACCAGGCGGCGGCGATCGTGATCGACTTCCAGTTGCCGCGCGTCCTGCTGTGCTGGCTGATCGGTACGGCGCTCGCGGTGTCCGGCGCGGTGATGCAGGGCGTGATCCGCAACCCGCTGGCGGCTCCCGACATCATCGGTGTTACCAAGGGAGCCGGGTTCGCGGGGATGTTGTTGCTGCTCGCGATCCCGGGCATTCCGGTGGTGGCCGTCGTACCGGCGGCGTTCATCGGCGGCCTCGCGGCCGCGGGCCTGGTGTACCTGCTGGCCTATCGCCGTGGGGCTACGCCGGTGCGGATCGCGCTGGTGGGTATCGCGGTCAGTGCGGCCTTCGAGGCCGGCATCCGGTTCCTGCTGGTGCGCAACCCGCTCGATGTGAGCGCGGCGCTGATCTGGTTGACCGGCAGCCTCTTCGGCCGGTCGATGAGTGCCGTGCTGGAGATCCTGCCGTGGGTGCTCGTGCTGGTACCGCTGATCGTGATCTGGGCTCGCAAGCTCGACGTACTGGGCCTTGGCGACGACCTGGCCGCGGGCCTTGGTGAACCGGTCGAGCGGACCCGGCGGCTGCTGCTGTTGTTCGCGGTCGCGTTGGCCGCGGCCGCGGTCGCGGTGGCCGGCACGATCGGCTTCGTCGGACTGATCGCACCGCACATGGCCCGCCGCATCTTCGGCGGTAAGCACTTGGCGTCGATCCCGGCCGCCGCGCTGTTCGGGGTGTTGTTGATGTTGTTCGCCGACATGATCGGGCGGGGTTTGGCTCCGCCGTTGGAGATTCCGGCCGGGCTGGTGACGGCTGTGGTC
>NZ_JBEZYF010000042.1:0-74307 GCF_040638415.1 Kribbella sp. NPDC026596
CCAGGCTCGTCTTCGACGTCGCGCATCACTGTTAAGCCCACTGGTAAAGCCCCCCCCAAGGGGTCGCCCGGGACCTCCTCCGGGGCGACCGCGGTGCGTTCGGGCTACAGCACCCGGTTGAGCAGGTCGTAGAAGGAGTTCGCGAGGATCAGTTCGTACGGATCGGTCAGCAGCGCTCCGAGCTCCGCCATGTCCGACGGCGTCCATGACCACGCGCCGATCAGGCCCGAGATGAACAGTGGACTCGCGCCGTCCCAGTTCGCGATCCGCTGGTCCAGCGCGGCCTTGAACTCGACAGCCTTACCGGGTGCGCCCCAGCCACCCGTGATCGGCAGACCACCTTGACGGGTCGTCAGCGGGTCGCCGTCCCAGGTCTGCATGATGCCCTTCACCGGCGTGTACTTGGCGAAGCCTTCCGCGATCTCCTTGGACAACAGGATCCACTTGTTGTCCTGCCGACCGCTGTACGCGTAGATCACGTCCAATCCGGTCCGACGCATGAACCCACCTGTCATCTGCAGGTATTGCGTCAACTGGTCGGCCTGCCACGAAGCGGGGTACGTGTAGCCGCCACCGGACGGACCACAGACCAAGAGATCGTTGGCGGTCGCGGTCCGCTGGTAGTGGCTGTACAACCCTGGTCCGGTCTCGGCGAGCAACGGGCTGACGGTCCAGTTGGTCGGCACCTGGCCGCGCTTCGGGTCGTCCCAGATGTCGCGCAGCCGGCGCTGGCAGTACTGGATGTTGTCGCCCTCGCCGAAGGTCAGCGTCAGGTAGACCTTGTTCTTCGGCTTGGTGATCCGCCGGACCGGCCGGGGCGTGTCCGAGATCGGGGCGGTGAACCCGGCGTGGACGGTCCCGTTCATGTAGAAGTCCGCCGCGACCACTGGCGAACCGCCCTGCGAGGCGAGGTCGACGCCGTCCCACTCGCCGGAGACGTCGTTGGCGAACCAGCCCATGTACGGCGCGAGCGTCGGGTATTTGGCGAAGTGCTCGATCAGCAACTCCCCCGTCTCGCCGGCCGGCGGCAGCCAGCTCACCAGGGCCTTGGTGGCCACCACGTAGTCGCGGAAGTACGCGAACGGTTCGATCCGGGTCGGTGCGGTGTCGGTCGCCGTGACCAGGTACTGGTTCCACATCGTCACGGTGACGACGAGGGACGTCGTACCGGCGGGTGGCTGGAAGCGGTAGATGTAGTAACCGCCGCCATCGCTGAAGCGGTTGGCTTCTCCACCGATCGACGAGTTGACGCCGTCGAACAGGTAGGGCTCCTCTTCCGGAGTGCCCGGCAGGAAGTGCGCGATCTGGGTGCCGTTCGCCTTGACCGTCACCTCGGAGACGGAAGGGCCCCAGCCGTCGTCGGTGAACGAGTCCTGGAACCGGACGAAGACCGCCTCCTGGCCGAGCTTGGCCGAGACATCGAGGTCGTAGTTGCCGCGGTTCGACGAGTCCCGGATCTGCCTTGTTTCGCGGGCGATCTCCTGCCACTGCACGTTCTCGACCGCGACCACCCGGGTCGGCGGCAGGCCAGCGAGCAGCTTGTGGGTGACCAGCGGGAACAGGTTGTCGAGCTGCCACCGGTAGGTCTTCACCCGGTCGTCGTCGAACATCCCACGCAGGTCCTTCACGATCCGCAGACCGTGCGCCTTGGCCTGGTCCGCGTCCGCGACGACCGCGTTCTCCAGGCCGGCCAGAGTCGTGGCCACGTTGAGCGAATCCGATACGGCGGGGTCGTGCACGATCGCGCCGCGGATCCGGCTCCGGTACTTGGCGACCAGATCCAGCGGGTTCGCGTACGTCGTGGTGGGCAGGTGCATGTCGGTCAGCCACTTGACGTCCGGCGTACTCATGGTGCCGGTGTCGTAGCTGAAGTAGAGCTCGGGCTGAGTGCGATTGACCACGCCTTGCAACGTTGTCAGCAGGGTCTGATCGCCACCGCTGAGCTTGCTGACGTCGCCGTAGTCCAGGTGTTTCGGGCGGTTGAACACCGGCAGCAGCCGAGCGAGGCTGCCGGACGTCGATGAAACCGCAGCCTGCGCTTGGGTTGCGAGACCCGAGCTGAGCCCGAGTCCGCCCACCGTCACCGCACCGCTGCCCGCCAGGAACGTCCGTCTCGAAACCATCGTGACCACTCCCTGAGGTTGACATCGATGTCAAATCAGCCGGGAGATTAGCAACGCCACGACACTCTGTACAGACCTTGTTACAACGTTGACCAAGGTATTTTGGAATCGTTTCCGAAGGACCGGTCCCTCCCACGCGGCCATACGATCCTCAGGTGACCGGGTCCTGGCTCCAGGGTGGCGTCCACGGGCGTCGCCCGAGGAGGGCTGTCGCCCGCCGGTTGGAGCGGCTCGGCGATCTCGGGGCTCGGCCGGAGGACACCCACGACGAGCGGCTCCGGCAGGGCACGCTCATCTTCTCGTCGCTGCTGATCACGGCGATCTCCACGATCTGGGTGACGACGTACCTCGCCTACGGCGACCCAGTCTCGGCGGCGATCCCAGCTTTCTACCAAGTGATCACCGTGATCGGGCTGGCCGTCCTGGCCCGGACGCGGCGTTTCGCCACGTTCCGCACCACGCAACTGCTGGCGTTCCTGGTGCTACCGGCCTTGCTGCAGGTCTCGCTCGGCGGCTTCGTGGCCTCGAGCGCGATGATCCTCTGGGCGGTGTTCACACCACTGGCGGCGCTCGCGCTGCTCGGTATCCGGCGCTCCGTGGCGTGGCTGGTCGCGTTCTTCGTCGAGCTGGCCGTGCTCGCCCTGATCGACTCCCGACTCGCCCAATCCCCGTCGGCACTGCCACCCGGCTTCGTGGAAACGTTCCTGGCGCTGAACATCGCAGGCGTCATGGTGAGCGCGTACGTGATGCTCGGCTACTTCGTGGAGCAACGGGAGCGAGCCCATCGGGATCTCCAGGCCGAGCGGGAGCGTTCGGAGCGGCTCCTGCTCAACGTGCTGCCGGAGCCAATCGCCGAGCGCCTCAAGACCGAGCCAGGGGTAATCGCGGAACACTACGACGCGGTGAGCGTGCTCTTCGCCGACATCGTCGGCTTCACGGCGCGATCGGCAGTGATGGCGGCCGCGGACGTCGTGAAGTTGCTGGACCAGGTGTTCTCCGCGTTCGACCGGATCGCCGACGCCGAGGGGGTCGAGAAGATCAAGACGATCGGCGATGCGTACATGCTCGTCGGCGGCCTACCGAAGCCACGGGCGGACCACCTCGCAGCGGTCGCCCGTACCGCGCTCGCGCTGCGCGACGAGGTCGCCCGGATCGCAGCCCTGCCCGGGCAGGAGTGGCTCGAGGTCCGGATAGGAATCGACTCGGGACCGGTGGTGGCCGGCGTGATCGGCCGGCGCAAGTTCATCTACGACCTCTGGGGCGACACCGTGAACACCGCGAGCCGGATGGAGTCCCACGGACCACCCGGCCAGATCCAGGTCACCGGACGGGTCGCCGCCGCCCTCGGCCCGGAGTTCGCCGTACGCCCACGCGGCACCATCGAGGTCAAGGGAAAGGGCCCGATGCAAACCTTCCTCCTCGACCGCCCCTAGCACCGCCAACGACCGCTCGGCCGGCCCCGCTTGGCCTGTTGCCGGGCGAACGGAGCTGCGACCCTGTGGTTATGGGCGAGGGGGCGACTGGTCCGCGTGACCTGAGTACGCAGGCTCGGTGGGCGGTGGGGAAGGCGGCTCGGAAGCGGGAGCCGCGGCGGATTCATGCCGAGTGGGAACCGGCGCCCGACCGGCCGGACCCCGTCGACATCCTCGAGGAACAGGCCGCGACCCGCGAGAAGGATCTGCTCCCGATCCGTTACGGCCGGATGCTGTCGTCGCCGTTCGCCTTCTTCCGCGGAGGTCCGGCGATCATGGCGAACGATCTCGCCGGGACTCCCACGAGTGGCATCACAGTCCAGGTGTGCGGTGACGCGCACCTGGTCAACTTCGGACTGTTCGCCTCGCCGGAGCGGGACCTCGTCTTCGATGTGAACGATTTCGACGAGACACTGCCGGGGCCGTGGGAGTGGGACGTGAAGCGCCTGGCGGCGAGCGTTGCGATCGCCGCCCGGCAGAAAGGCCTCGGTCACGACCAGCAACGTGCTGCGGCTTGGCTGACCGTCCGCGGTTACCGAGAGGCCATGCTCGACTTCGCCGGGTTGGCGACGATCGAGCTGTGGTACCTGCACATGTCGTCCGATCAGCTGAATGACATTGCCAGGCGGCTGGAGGCGGAATTCGGGGTCAAGGCACCCAAGCTCGCTCCCGACCGGTTGGAGAAGATCTTCGCGAGGGCCAAGGCGCGCAACAGCCTCGGCGCCTTGGCCAGGCTCTGCCGGAGCGACGGTACGACGGTACGTCTGGCCAGCCGCCCACCACTGCTGGTCCCAGTCCGGCAACTGTGGGCCGCCGACGACGCGAATCGAGTTGCCGCGGGCGTTCAGCTGGCCTTCGACAGGTACCGGGCGAGCCTTGGAGACGACCGGCGCGCGCTGCTCGACCAGTACGAGATCGTCGACATGGCGCGGAAGGTGGTGGGCGTCGGAAGTGTCGGCACCCGCTGTTTCGTGGTCCTCATGCGGGGCAAGAGCCAGGACGACGTGCTGTTCCTCCAGGTCAAGCAGGCAGAGGAATCCGTTCTCGAGCCGTACCTGACGGGCAGCGGCTATCAGAATCACGGGCGTCGGGTGGTGGCCGGCCAGCGTCTGCTCCAGGCATTGTCGGACGAGTTTCTCGGCTGGTCGACAGCACCGAGCGGAAACGACTACTACGTACGTCAACTCTGGGACATGAAGGGCGAGATCGACCCGGCGAAGCTCACTCCCGGCGGCCTGGGAATCTACGGCGCCCTGTGCGGATGGACTCTCGCTCGCGCACACGGCAGAGGAGGTGACGAGGTCGCCATCGCGGGCTACCTGGGAAAATCCGACACCTTCGACCACGCAATCGCAGACTTCGCCGTCACCTACGCCGACACCAACGACCGAGACCACAAGAAACTCGCGGAGGCGGTCGATGCAGGAAGACTCAAGGCCGCGACCAATCTCTAACCCGGGGTCCTCCCGGCAGGATTCGACACTGGCACGCACGATCTAGGAAACCGACACCAGAACTGGGCCTACTTTGTGGGCGGGGAGCAGGGGTTGAGTCTGCGGCGGCGTCGAGTCCGGACATGGTTATCCCGTCAAGGGGGCGATGACGCCGATGCCTTGAGTGCAGTTGGCGGGCTGGTCGTTGCCGCTGATCTTGAAGTCTTCACAGGTCAGCAGGCGGGGGTGCTGGGTGCCCAGCGTGAAGGACAGGACGACGACCAGCGTGATCGCTCCGATCGCCACGACATTGTCGCGTGGGCGACGTACAGACTCCACGTCCGGAACGACTATGACGAGGACGAGCGCGACCATCGCGGGGGAACCCTGCGAGTGTCACTACCACCCCGAGCCAGAACAGGACGTCGTGGCCAGGGCTGGTGGTGTCGGCGGGGGTCAGCAAGGTCAACAAGATCCAGACCGACGGGAGCAGAAGTGAGTAGATGGCGGGCTGCGCGCGCCGTCCGAGCAGAAGCACGGCGACGACGAACGCCGCTGTGGCCGCCGCCCACAGTGCAAAGATCTGCTCGAAGAAGATCACGCGGTACACGCCAAGGGTGAAGGCCGGCCACCACACGATGAGCGTTGTCGCGACCGTAATGGTGGCCAGCCGCCGCAATCCCAGGTCGGTCTGGCGAGCGTCGCGCGAAAGGTTCGGCTGGTCAGTCATCGGCGTCACGCATCGTGAATGCGCTTACTCACTGGTGTCGAGGTCGCCTTCCAGCTCTGCCGAGGCCACCTCGATGGCGACTTTGAGCGCCAGCGCGATGCGGCCTGTCGCCGCGGCGACGCGCGAGGTTCCGACAATGGGTGCGATCGCGGCGAGGACGCCGCGTACGTCGTCAGCGTCGAGGCCGACCTCGGCATCGACGGCCAGGTTCAGGGCGTAGGACGCGGCAGGCGCGCCGCTGGCCACCAGGGCGGCAAGCCTGACCAGCGCGATGGATTGCACATCGAGGCTCGACGTGGCCACGGAATCGACGGTCATGCGCTCCAGGAGGTCGAGAACGGGGGTTTCCGATGCGGCGGGGTCCGACATGGCTTCTCCTCAGAAGGTCTGCTGCGACGGCGAGTCCGGCGCCACAGCCCACCCTGCGCCTGCGATCGATGCGAGGCATCACCCAGAGCGAACGAATCCCAGCTCGACCTCATGCCGAGGGTTCCTCTTGGAGCGGTTCGGGCGCTGCCGTGGACTGCGGCTGCTTGTCCGGCGCCGGCGTCCCGGCGATGAGGGGCAAGGCCCACCGTGTGCGGGGGTCGGATTCGACCAGTAGGGCCTTGGTGAGCAGCGTGAGGGGTACGGCGAGCAGCGCGCCGAGCGGCCCGATGACCCAGGTCCAGAACACCAGGGACAGGAAGGTCAGCATCGCCGTGAGTCCCACGGCGTCGCCCACCACGCGTGGCTGGATGACCGACTGGATCACGAAGTTGATCACGCTGTAGACCACGATGACGGCGATCATCGTCGCGGGGCCGCTGTCCTTGCGGAGGCGGACCGACAGCTCGCCCGGGCGATGCGGACCCGTCCGTCGTGCACGTACGTGCTGCCCTTCTTCGCAGTGCGCGCCCGCCTGCAGCTCGCCAAGGCATATTCGACACGAGGCGACCAGGCCACCGCTCGCCATCTCCTGCGAGAGATCGACGAGATCCTGCGGCACCGGCCGGCCTTGGGCGCGCTCGTCGACCAGGTATCAGAGGTCCGTCAGACGGTGGCAGCGAATGCCCAGATCGGAGCGACCCGCGCCCCCCTGACCGGCGCCGAGCTGCGGCTGCTGCCTTACCTGCAGACGCATCTGACGATCGGCGCGATCGGAGAACGGCTGTTCGTCAGCCGCAACACCGTCAGCTCCGAAGTCGCTTCGATCTACCGCAAGCTCGGCGTCTCCTCACGCAACGACGCGGTGCAACAGGCCACCCGGATCGGTCTACTCGGCAGCTGACCGCGATCACCCACCAGGCAACATCCCGAAGGTGTCGTCGACGTCGTGCCCCAGCGCCAGCGCCAGCTTCGGGGCCGCCGCAACCACGCGCGGCAGCCCGATGACCGGAATGACCGCTACCAGCACCTCGACGATCTCGGCTGTGGTCGCCCCAGCGTCGACGGCGGCATCGGCCTGAGCGCCGTACGACGGAACCGCTCCGCCGACCGCGACCAGAGCCGCGAGCCGCACCAGCGCCAGCGTTCTCGGATCGAGAGTCGGATCAAGCCCCGCGGCTTGGGTGTCCGCACCGCCGCGGACATCTGCGACCAGCCGGTCGTCGTGGACGGAGAGGCGGCGTAGGACGGCGGTGTAGTCCAAGGGAAACGCTTCCTCTCCGGCCAGCACGCCCGACCCGTCGTCGGACAAGTCTCGGTTCGGGACACCCCATTGAACGGCGGAGCTGTCACCGCTCGCATCACTCACATGATGTGAATCGCCCCGGGCCGGCCGCCGGGCGAGCCGCAATCAGGAAGTTGGCACAACGATCCAGGAAGCCAGATCTCGGTCCGGCGCAGCGTGAGCTTCACCCAGTCGGAGTGATGACCATGACGGAGGCCGAACCTACGTTCGACCCGTCGCAACCGAACTGGAGGAGGCCGCGATGCCCGCAGATGGAGCCGGCAGAGGCGCTCCCCGCCAGTTGGACTCCCGCACCTCGATGTTCTACACCGGATGGCAGCACCGTCGTCTACTTCTCGCCGACCCGACCCGACGGTGTTGCCTCCGGCAACTGGGTCCAGACCGACCCGGAGAAGGGCTGGTTCATCATCCTGCGCTTGTACAGCCCGCTGCAGCCCTTCTTCGACAAGACCTGGCGAGCAGGAGAGATCGAATCGGTGACCTAGCCCGACCGAGCCGTCCAGGTAGTGGAGAAGGCTGTCGGCGCATATGCCCCCACGTGTCAGCTCCGCAACCCCTTGCCGGTCGACCGCCGGCGACAGCCCAGCGAGGAACACACCGGCGACAAGCCGGGGTGGTTGGAGCGCGCGGAGCAGGTGTGACGCAGGAGTGCCTGCGTAGCACGTGGGTCTGGCCCCCAGCACACCTCGACCCCAGTTCCTCTACCAGGATCGGTGGAGGATTTCGGTGGCTTCGGCGAGGGTGAGGTTGGCTCGGCGGGCGGCTCGGGCGAAGACGGTGGCGGCGGCTCGGGTCTCTTCGTCGTCTACCCGGCTGCGGGAGGCCAGTACGAAGGTGCCGTTGCGGCCGCGGGTCTCCACGAGGCGTTCGGCCTCTAGTTCTTTGTAGGCGCGAGCGACGGTGTTGACCGCCAGACCGAGGTCACCGGCGAGTTGGCGGACTGTGGGAAGACGCGTCCCCTGCGCCAGCTCTCCGGACCGGATGAGTCCGTCGATCTGGTCCTTCACCTGCTCGTACGGCGGTTTGGCGGCCGCCGGATCCACCGAGATGATCATCCCGGCCAGCTCCCTCCGAGTCTTTGTGCCAAACGTATTGATACAAAGACTCGGAGTCAAGCTCAGTCGAAGTCGGCCGCGGTGTAGGGCTTCTGCTCGACCAGGACCAGCCAGTTGCCGGAGTTGTCCCGCAGCACCGCCTCCACGCCGTACGGGCGATCGGACGGTTCCTGGATGTACTCGACGCCCTTGGCAACGAGTTCGGCGAAGCTCTTGTGGCAGTCGTCGGTGGCCAGACCGACCCCGTGCATCAAACCCTTCGCCATGATCCGCTGGATCGCGGCCGCCGACTCCTCGTCCATCGGCGGGCCGGGCAGCATCAGCGCCAGCTCGAGCTCGGGATGGTCGGACTGGTGCACCGTGCACCAGCGGAAGTCCTCGCTGAGCGTGATGTCCTCCCCCAGCACGAACCCGAGCTTCTCGGTGTAGAACGCCTTCGCCTCGTCGATGTCGTTCACATAGACGGTCACCAGGCTGACGTTGGTGATCACGGTTCCTCCTCGTCGTTGTCGTTAGTACGACGGTAGGCCGCAGCGGCACCCGGTTGCTTCTCCGGAATTGCGGAGTTCAGCCCGAGCATGAAGACGAAGCAGCCCGGGATCCGGGCACCCGGCTGGGTCCGCTGGTACTCGGTCGGTGTCATCCCGACCAGCTCGGTGAACCGCTGCGAAAACGACCCGAGGCTGCTGTACCCGACCAGCCCGCACACCTCGGTCACGGTCAGGTTGGTCGCTCGCAGCAGGTCGGTGGCGCGCTCGATTCGCCGTCGACTCACGTACTGCATCGGCGTCTCGCCGTACTCGGCCGCGAAACAGCGCAGGAAGTGGTACTTCGACACCCCGGCGGCCGCCGCCAGCCCAGCCAGGTCCAGCGGCCCGGAATAGTTGCGGTCAGCAACATCCCGGGCACGCCGCAGGTGCGGCAGCAACTCCACCGGAACGACGATCGACACGATTCGAGCCTAGTCCCCCCGCAGGAACGACTCCACGACCGCGCCGTACCGCTCCGGCTCCTCGACGTTCGGCAAGTGGCTCGACTCTGCGAACACCTCCCAGCGCGCATCCGGGATCAGCTCCGCGTACGGCGCCACGCACACCGGCTGGGCCTCGTCGTACGCGCCGGAGACGACCAGCGTCGGTACGGCGATCCGCGGCAGCCGATCGACGATCGTCCAGTCCTTCAGGCTCCCGACGACGTGGAACTCACTCGGCCCGTTCATCGTGTGATAGACGGTCGGGTCGTCCTCGATCGACGCGAACGCCGCCCCACGACTGCCCCAGACTCCGCTGCCCAGGTCCCCGGTGATCCGATACCAGGTCTCGCCGGCCGAGAACGGCACTCGGCCTTCACGGCTCGGCGGCAGGATCTCGTACGACTCGGCGATGCTCATCACAGTGTCCTTTCACGCATCCAGCCAGTCCCGCACGTGCCGGCGGAGGAAGTCGAGGTCGGCGGGGATGTCGCGGGGTGAGCCCGCGCGATGGCCCCAGATACTGGGGATCTCCACCAGTTCCGCCTTCCGCAGCGAGGCGAGCTCCAGTTCGTTGTCCGCGGTCCGGAAGTAGAGGTCGGTGGCCGACGGCATCAGCAGTACGCGAGCCGTGATCGCGCCGAGCGCAGCGTCCAGGTCGCCGTCGTACGACGTACTGATGTCGGCCTCCAGCCACGTGAGCGCCTGTGCGTACTGGTCCGCGGCGGCGCCCTCGGCGAAGCGATCCACCCAGTCGGTCTGCAGGAACGAGTCGAGGTCCGGCGCTCCCAGCACGGACTCGAACAACCGCGCCCGGTAGAAGTCCTGGCTCAACCCCCACCCCGCGTACACGTGCGCGAAAGCGCGCTTGGCGGCGACCGGCTCAGCCGTGAACCGCCCGTTGCCGGCGTACTCGGGAGCGGCCTCGAGGATCCGCAGCAGGCCGGACAGGAAGACCCGGTTGTGTGGCGAGGTCCGCGCGCTCCCACAGACGACGATCGCGCGCTCGACGAAGCCGGGATAGAGCGCCGCCCAGTGGTACGCCTGGCCGGCGCCCATCGAGAACCCGTACGCCGCGGCGAGTCGATCGATCCCGAACAGTTCGGTGAGCAGCCGGTACTGCGCATGCACGTTGTCCGCCATCGTGACGAGCGACGGGAACTCCGGGTCCGTCGACGCGCTCGACGAGAGCCCGTTGCTGAACATGTCCGGGATGACGACGAACCACCGCTCGGGGTCCAGCACACCATCGGACCCGATCAGCCACTCCTGCGTCTCGTGCGTCGCGCCGTAACTGCACGGGTAGACGATCACGTTGTCGCGCGCCGGGGAGAGCGTGCCGTGGGTCTGCCAGGAGAGCTTGGCGTTGCGGATGACACCGCCCTTCTCGAGCTTGAGGTCGCCGAGTTCGAAGCTGCCGGTTCTCATGCCAGGACGCCGGCCGGGAGCAGAGCGTGGACTCCCCAGGTCTGGTTCGCGACCTGGGTGACGCGGAGATCGACGGCGGTACTGGCAAGCGCCAGGGCGGTGCTCTTGCCGACGTCGAGGATCGCCTGCATCCAGCGCACCATCGCGTCCAACGCGTCGCCGGTCGCGACATTCAGGTCGACGTCGAACCCGAACGTGATCCGGCCGGCCGGGGTCTCCGCGTGGATCGACTCGATCGGACGCGGCTCCCGGACCAGGTCGACGGTCAGCGTCGTGGTCATCGGGCACTCGATCGCCGTACCGCCCACCTCACCATCGCCTTGGGCGGCGTGACCGTCGCCGAGGCTGAGCATCGCATCGGCGACCGCGACCGGCAGGTAGAGCGTCGATCCCGCGACCAGGGACTTGCAGTCGATGTTGCCGCCACCGACGGCTCGCGGCGGGATCGTCGAGTGCTCGCCGCTGGCCTCGGGAGCCACGCCGATGACGCCGAGGAACGGCGCGAGATCACGGGTGAAGCCGCCGTTGCAGCGGCCGGTTCCAGCATCAGGATCGAGATCCCAAAGCAGCCAGGCCGGTTGATCGGTGACACCCAGCCGTTCGGTGACCGGCGACTTCAGGGCGCCGGCGACGGTCCAGCCCCAAGGGTCGGGAGTGAGGGAGACCAAGTGGATCGCGAGCACGTCACCAGGCTGTGCGCCGCGGACCGCGATCGGCCCGGTCAGGCAGTGGCCGCGAGCCTCGTCGATCATCTTCGGCTGCTGCTCACCAGGTGTGGTCTGGGGTGACAGGTAGCCCGAAGCATCCAGCGAATGGACGGTCAGCGTATCGCCGGGGTCGATCGTCAGCACCGGCGGCAGTTCGGCGCTGAACACGTCGACGGTGGTCTGGGGGGTTGCGTCGAGCTTGTGGTCCATCGTCTACCTCGCGGGCGTCAGGACGTGCGTGGTCAGGGGGTGGTGGCAGGCGACGGCATGCAGTCCGTCAGAGGGTTTCAGTACCGGAACCTCCGTGGCACAGCGGTCGGTCGCAAGCGGGCACCGGGTCCGGAAATGGCAGCCGCTCGGTGGATCGATCGCCGACGGCAACTCTCCACCGAGACCGGCCGAACGGGCAATGGCCTCCCGGTTCTTCGCCGCGTCCGGCACCGGGATCGCCTTGATCAGCCCGGCCGTGTACGGGTGGCGCGGTGCGCTGTAGACGTCCTCACCGGCTCCGAGCTCGACGAGCCGGCCGAGGTACATCACGCCGATCCGGTCGGCCAGGTACTTCAGCAGCGACAGGTCGTGCGAGATGACGACGTACGTCTGGCCGTACCGCTCCTGCAGCGACCGCATCAGGTTCAGGATCTGCGCCTGGACCGAGACGTCCAGCGCGGACACCGGCTCGTCCGCGACGATCACCTTCGGCCGGAGGGCCAACGCCCGGGCCATCGCGATCCGCTGCCGCTGGCCACCCGAGAACTCGTGCGGGTACCGCTCCGCCGCCTCGCGTGGCAGTCCGACCGCCGCCAGCAGTTCGGCCACGGTACGGCGTCGCTCGCGCCGGGTGCCGATTCCCTGAGCCACCAGCGGCTCCGCGATCAGTGCGGCAACGGTCATCCGCGGATCGAGCGCGGCAGCCGAGTCCTGGAACATCATCTGCAGATCACGCCGGCGCTTGCGGAATCCGGTCCGGCTCTGCGCCGACAGATCCCGGCCGTCGAAGCTGACGGATCCACTGGTCGGCCGTTCCAACCCGACCAGCATCCGCCCGAGGGTGGTCTTGCCGCAGCCCGACTCCCCGACGATGCCCAAGGTCTCCCCGGCCGCGATCGTCAGCGTCACACCGGAGACCGCCTTTACCGCCCGCGCCCCGGAGAACGGCCGCTTCGACCGCACCCCGAACCGCTTGTGCACGTCGAACAGCTGCACCAGCGAGGCGGTGCCGCGCGGCTCCCCGGCCTCCCGGGCGCCGGCCACCGCCGCAGCAGGCGAGGTACGTCCATCGGCCGGATGAAAGCAGGCGTGCAGGTGATCCCCGCCGGTCGACGACGGATCGGTACGGCGGCAGTCGTCCTGCGCGAACGCACACCGCGGGGCGAACCGGCACCCCGGGGCCAGGTCGAGCAAGTTCGGCGGGCTGCCGGGAATCGTGGCCAGCTCCGCGTTCCGGTCGAGCTCCAAGGTCGGCATCGCCGCGAGCAACGCCTCGGTGTACCGATGGCGCGGCGTCTCGAACAACTCCCGTACGCCGCTCTGCTCGACCACCTGTCCGCCGTACATGACGGCGACCCGATCGGCGTACTCGGCGATCACCCCCATGTCGTGGGTGATCAGCAGAACACCCATCGACAGCTGTGCCTTCAGGTCGTCGATCAGGGTCAGGATCTGGGCCTGGATCGAGACATCCAGCGCGGTCGTCGGCTCGTCGGCGATCAGCAGCTTCGGATCGCACATCAGTCCGAGCGCGATCATTACCCGCTGCCGCATCCCGCCGGACAGCTGGTGCGGGTAGTCGTCGAGCCGCTCGCGCGGCCGCGGCATCCCCACCAGTCCAAGTACCTCCGTCGCCCGAGCCGTCGCCGCGGCACGGCTGCCGTCGACGTGGATCCGGTAGGCCTCCCGCAACTGACTGCCGATCGTCCGGACCGGGTTCAGCGAGGTCATCGGGTCCTGGAAGATCATCGCCAGCTCGCTGCCGCGCACCTTGCGCATGGCCGGCTCGTCCAGTTCGGTCAGCTCGCGGCCGTCCAGCCGGATCGAGCCGCCGGCGATCGACCCACCGGGCGGCAGCAGCCTCATGATCGACATCCCGGTCATCGTCTTGCCGGAACCCGACTCCCCCACGACACCAAGGGTTTCCCCGGCGCGGACGGCGAAACTCACCCCGTCGACAGGGCGGATCCGGCCTCGTGCGGTGTCGATCTCGGTCCGCAGCCCGGTCACCTCAAGCAGACTCATGTGCGATGTCACCTCCGTGACGGGACAGCCGGATGGAGAGCCGGCGGAAGCTTCGCCCGAACCTGATCCCGACCCGCGGATCCAGCACCCGCATCAGGTGATCGCCGGAGAAGTTCGCGAGCAGGATCGTTGCCATGATCGCGAGGCCGGGAAACGTCGACAGCCACCAGGCGTCGGCCAGATTGGTCGCACCCGCGGCCAGGTCACTCCCCCAGTCCGGCGCCGGCAGCCGGACACCGAGACCGAGGAAACTCAGGGTGGTGGCGGTCAGGATGCCCCAGCCGATCGCGCTGCTGCCGAGCACGACCACCTCGGTCAGCAGGTTGGGCAGCAGGTGCCGCCACGAGGTGCGCAGCGTGGTCGAGCCGAACACCCGGGCCGCCTCGACGTATTCGACCTTGCGGAGCCGGCGGACCGAGGACTCGACCACCCGGGCGAAGCCGGGGGTGAACGCGATCCCGATCGCCAGCACGATGCTGCGGACACCCGATCCGGCGGTAGCGATCAGGATCAACGCGATCAGCAGTACCGGCAGGGCGAGGAACACGTCCACCAGCCGCATCACCACGGCGTTGAGCCAGCGCGGAGCCACGCCGCCCAGTACGCCGATCGCGACACCCGCCGCGGTGGCGACAAGCACTCCCAGGAAACTCGCGATGAGCACCGGGCGCGCGCCGTACACCGTGCGGCTGTAGACATCGCGGCCGAGCAGATCCGTGCCGAACAGATGGCTGCCGCTGGGTCCCTCGAGGTGCGCGTCGCTCGTCGCAACCGGATCGACGTGAGCCAGCGCGCCGGGCGCGACCAGCAGCAGGAGCACCAGCAGTACGGCGACGCTCAGCGCTGCCCATTTGAGCCGGCTCATGCGGCAGCCTCCTGCCGGGTCCGCGGGTCGATGGCGCCGACGATCAGGTCCACGCCGAGATTGATGACGACGTACGCGATGCCGATCACGACCACGGCGCCCTGGACGACCGGGATGTTCTTGCTGGTGATCGAGGTGGCCAGGAAGCTCCCCAGCCCGGCCCGGCCGAAGATCACCTCGGTGATCGCGGCACCGGTCAGGATGTTGCCGAACTGAAGGCCGATCGTGGTAACCGCCGGCACCGAGGAGTTCCGCAGGACGTGCCGCAGGAGCACCCGCAACTCACCACTGCCGCGCGCCCGGGCGGACTTCACGTAGTCGCTGCGCAGCTCGTCGATCACCCGGCCGCGGACGAGTCTGGTCAGGATCGCCGCGTAGCCCCAGCCCAGTGAGACCGCGGGCAGTATGAGGCTCTTCGCCGTACCGTCATCGATCGCGGACAGCAGGTGCAGCCTGACGCTGAAGACGAGAACGAGGAGCAGGGCGAGGAAGAAGTACGGCACCGCGACGCCGGCGAACGAGATCCACCGCGCCACAGTGTCCAAGATCGAGCCGGGACGCATCCCCGCGACCAGTCCCAGCGGTACGCCGACCAGCACCGCCACGAGCATCGAGGCCGCCGTCAGGATCAGCGTGCTCGGAGCCCGGGACAGCAACTCGTGGCTGACCGGGGTCTGGGTCAGGAACGACGTACCCAGGTTGCCGTGCACCAGGTTGATCGCGAAGTCGGCGTACTGCCGCCACAACGGATCGTCCAGTCCGAGTTGTTGTCGCAGCGTCGCGATCTGCTCCGGTGACGCGTTCGCGCCGTAGAGGATCACTTTGGCCGGATCACCCGGTACGACGTGCACCAGGACGAACGCGATCAGGGTGATGCCGATGACGACCGGAATCGCCGCGCCCAGCCGGCGCGCCACGAACAGCGTCATCAGCCGACCGTGGCGCTGTGGAACGCCAGGTAGCCGTTGAGGGTCTGGTGCAGGTTCTGCACCTTCGGCGACAGCGTGAACGCCCCGGCCACATCCCACAGCGGCAGGTACATGGAGTCCTGCATCAGCTTCGCGCCGACCTGTTCGTACAGGCCGTTGCGAGTGGCGTCGGCGGCGGTCGCGTTCGCTGTGGCGATCAGCTTGTCCACCGCCGGGTTCGCGTAGTGCGACCAGTTGAAGCCGGACTTGATCGCGTTCGAGTTGACCCAGATGTTGAGCAGGTAGGGGTCCGCGCCGTAGTAGCCGAACGAGCCCAGGTTGTGCGCACCAGAGTTGAAGCTCGCCTGCGCCGCCGCGAACGGTTGGACGCCAGTGTTCGCGCTGAACCCCACTTTCTGCAGCTCCGACACGACGAACTGCGTCGGCAACTCCAGACCGCCACCGGCGAACAGGATGATCTCGAGGTTCAGCTTCTTGCCGTTCTTGGTCCGGGTCCCGCCGTCGCCGACCGTCCAGCCGGCCTGGTCGAGCAGCTGGCCGGCCTTGTCCGGGTCGTAGGAGTAGGTCTTGCTCGCCGCCTCGCTGAAACCCGGCGTGATCGGAGTGAGCACGTTGTGCGCGGGCTTGTAGACGTCGTACAGGACGTCCTTCACGAGCGTGTCCTGGTCGACGGCGTACATGATCGCCTGCCGCACCAGCGGGTCGTCGGTCGGCGGTTTGGTCACGTTGATCGGCATCCCCAGCGGCGTACCGATGGAAGGCACCAGCAGCTGCTGGAACTTGCCGGACTTCTGCGCCGCGGAGATGTTGTTGGGCGGCAGGTTCATCGCGATCTGCAACTGCCCGCTCTGCAAGGCGTTGTAGCGACCGCTGTCGTCAGTGACGATCCGGAAGACCAGCTTGTCCAGCTTGGCCGGGCCGTCGCTCAATACCTTCGGACCCCAGGTGTACTTCGGGTTCTTCAGCAGCGTCAGCTGGCTACCGGCCTGGTAGCTCTGGAAGCTGAACGGCCCGGTCCCGACCGGGTTGTTCCCGAAACCGGTCGGCCCGTACTTCGTCAGCGCGGTCGGTGAGGAGATGCCGAAGTTGCCGGCCGCCTGCTGGTGCAGGAACGACGCGTTCGGCGCCGTGAAGACGATCTGGACGGTGTAGTCGTCGAGGATCTTGGTCTCCTTGTATGGCCCGAGCGCCCCCAGACCACTCTTGGACTGGGTCTTCGGGTCGACCACGTGGTCGTACGTCGCCTTGACGGCCTTCGCGTCGAACGTCGTCCCGTCGTGGAACGTCACGCCCTTGCGCAGCTTGAAGGTGTACACCGAGGCGTCGGGCGAGATCGTCCACGATTCCGCCAGGCCCGGGTGGAAGGCGCTGCCGCCCTTTCCGTCGGGCAACCAGTAGACCAGCGGGTCGAACAGCGCGAACGAGATCAGCAACGTGAGCGCAAGCCCGGTGGCGCCCGGGTCGAGAGTGTCGGGGGTGGCGTTGATCCCCATCGTCAACGTGCCGCCACCGGCGGAGGTGGCCGCGGACGACGTGTCGTCACCGCAGGCCGTGAGCATCGGGGCGAGGCCGATCCCGGCGGCGAGCCCGCCACCCAGGCCGAGCAGCCTGCGGCGGGAGATCTGACCTGGAAGCGTGAGGTTCATGCGACGTGCTCCTTGGGCAGGCAGGAGAGATACTGTTCCGTATGTTGTATACGGAACTTGCTACGCGCATGTTTCGTCGCAGGCACGCGACGGTTTCAAAAGGGCCGATTCGTATACAGAATCGGCCGATCACGCAGGGCGGGCCGACTCCAGGTGCGGACGGAGCGCGTTGCGGACGCTGAGCACGTGGTGGCGGGCGGCCGCCTCGGCCAGGTCGGGATCACCTGCGGCGATCGCCGCGATCAGGCCGTGGTGCTCGGCCCAGGCGGCCGGGTTCTGCAACGGGGCGCTCTGCCGCAGCAACCACTGACCACGCTTGACCATCGGGATCGCCATGGCGATCAGGTAGTCGTTCCTGGTCAGCTCGAAGATGAGCGAGTGCAGCTCGGTGTGCAGGGTCGACAGGGCGTCGAGATCCTGGTCCGGCCCGGACTCGCTGACCAGGTCGAGAATGGCCCAAGCCCTTGCGATCAAGGCGGTTTCGGGATGCTCGACCGACGCCGCCAGCCGGGCACCCAGCGGCTCGAGGGCGAGCCGGACGTGGAACAGGTCCTCGGCCTGCTGGGCCGACAGCTTGGCCACGAAGGCACCCCGCCGCGCCGTCACGTCGAGGAATCCCTCGGCCTCGAGAACCCGCATCGCCTCCCGGATCGGGTTGCGGGACACCCCCAACTGCTGGGCGAGCCGGTCCTCGACCAAGCGCTCGCCCGGCGGCAGCGAGCCGGCCAGAATGAGCCGCCGCAACTCCGCGGCGACCACGTCACGCAGCGGACGGTGGCCATCGCCGACGACAACCGGATTCGTGGTCACCCGGTTCATCGTATACGAAACCCCCGGGGTCATTCCTGACCCCGGGGGCGCGCTCGAGCTCTACTTGTCCTTGGGCTCCGGCTTGGCGTCGACGCCGGCTTCCTTGCGTTGTTCGGGGGTGATGGCGGCGGGGGCCGCGGTCAGGGGGTCGTAGCCGCCACCGGACTTCGGGAACGCGATCACGTCGCGGATCGACTCGGTGCCGGCCAGCAGCGCGGTGATCCGGTCCCAGCCGAACGCGATCCCGCCGTGCGGCGGCGCGCCGAACTTGAACGCGTCGAGCAGGAACCCGAACTTCTCCGAGGCCTCCTCGTCGGTCAGCCCCATCACCTTGAAGACCCGCTTCTGCACGTCCTCGCGATGGATACGGATCGACCCGCCGCCGATCTCGTTGCCGTTGCACACGATGTCGTACGCGTACGCCAGCGCCGATCCCGGATCGGTGTCGAACGTCGCCAGCGAGTCCGGCTTCGGCGAGGTGAAGGCATGGTGTACGGCGGTCCACGCGCCGGAACCGACCGCGACATCACCGGCCGCGGTGGCCTCGTCGGCCGGCTCGAACAGCGGCGCGTCGACGACCCACACGAACGACCAGGTCGACTCGTCGATCAGCCCGCCGCGACGGCCGATCTCCAGCCGGGCGGCGCCGAGCAGCGCCCGCGACGACTTCACCGGACCGGCGGCGAAGAAGATGCAGTCACCCGGCTTCGCGCCGACGTGGTCGGCGATGCCCGCGCGCTCCTCGTCCGACAGGTTCTTCGCGACCGGACCACCGAGCTCGCCGTCCTGACCCACCAGCACGTACGCCAGACCGCGCGCACCACGCTGCTTGGCCCAGTCCTGCCACGCGTCGAGCTGCTTGCGCGGCTGGTCGGCACCACCCGGCATCACCACGGCACCGACGTACGGCGCCTGGAACACCCGGAACGGCGTGTTCTTGAAGTACTCCGTGCACTCGACCAGCTCGAGGCCCATCCGCAGATCCGGCTTGTCGCTACCGAACCGCGCCATCGCCTCGGCGTACGTCATCCGCGGGATCGGCGTCTGGACGTCGTACCCGACGAGCTTCCAGAGCGCGGTCAGGACCTCCTCGGACAGCGCGATGATGTCGTCCTGGTCGACGAAGCTCATCTCGATGTCGAGCTGGGTGAACTCCGGCTGCCGGTCGGCGCGGAAGTCCTCGTCGCGGTAGCAGCGCGCGATCTGGAAGTACCGCTCCATCCCGGCCACCATCAGCAGCTGCTTGAACAGCTGCGGCGACTGCGGCAGCGCGTACCAACTACCCGGCTGCAGGCGAGCCGGCACGAGGAAATCGCGAGCGCCTTCCGGCGTGGACCGGGTCAGCGTCGGCGTCTCGATCTCGACGAAGTCGTGCCCCGCCAGTACGTCGCGAGCCGCGCGGTTCACCTGGCTGCGCAGCCGGAGCGCGGCGCCCGGGCCCTGGCGACGCAGGTCGAGGTACCGGTACTTCAGCCGGACCTCTTCGTTCACCGGCGTGGCGTGGTGCTCCTCGACCGGGAACGGCAGCGGCGCGGCCTCGTTCAGCACCTCGACCTCGGTCGCGATGATCTCGATCTCGCCGGTCGGCAGGTTCGGGTTCGCGTTGCCCTCCGGGCGGGGCGAGACCTCGCCGACGATCTTCAGGCAGTACTCCGACCGCAGGCCGTGCGCGGCGTCCTCGTCGCGGATGACGACCTGCACGGTGCCGGTGGAGTCGCGCAGGTCGATGAAGGCCACGCCGCCGTGATCGCGTCGCCGCGCCACCCAGCCCGCCAGGATCACGGTCTGCCCGGCGTGCTCGGCGCGCAACGAGCCTGCGGAATGGGTACGGATCACGAGTTCTCCTGAGTGGTGTCGATCTGGGGTCGTACGTCGGCCGCCGGCGGCATCCACGTGGCCGGGTCGGCCGGCACCTGCTCGCCGCTGCGGATGTCCTTCATCTCGGGACCGTTCTCGGTGCTGAACAGCACGAACGGGATCCCCCGCCGGTCCGCGAACCGGATCTGCTTGCCGAACTTCGCGGCGGCCGGGGCCACCTCGACCGGGATCCCCCGGCTCCGCAGCTGCGCGGCCGTCCGCATCGCGTCGGCCCGGTCCTCTTCGGCGTTCAACGCGACGAGCACGGCGGTCGGCGTACTGCGGGAGCCCTTCAGCAGCCCCTGCGACACCAGCCGGTGCACCAGCCGGGACACGCCGATCGAGATCCCGACCCCCGGGTACGTCGTCTTGCCGTCGGACGCGAGCGCGTCGTACCGGCCGCCGCCACCGACCGACCCGAACGACTCCTGGCCGACCAGGTAGATCTCGTAGACCGCGCCGGTGTAGTAGTCCAGGCCGCGAGCGATCCGCAGGTCGGCCATCAGCAGGCCGGGCGCGTGCTCGGCGGCCGCGGCCATCACCTGGCTCAGCTGCTCGAGTCCCTCGTCCAGAATCGGGTGCTCGACACCGAGCGCACGGACCTGATCGGCGAACGAGGTGTCCGCGCTGGAGATGTCCGCCAGCTGTACGGCGAGCCGTGCCTGCTTGTCGGTCGCGCCGGCCTCGATCAGCCGCTCGACCACTTTCTCCGGGCCGATCTTGTCGATCTTGTCGACGATCCGCAGCACCGAGGTCACGTCGTCCAGGCCGAGCCCGAGGTAGAAGCCCTCGGGGATCTTGCGGTTGTTCACCTTGACCACGAACTCCGGCACCGGCAGCTTGCGCAGCGCGTCCGCGATCACCAGCGGGAGCTCGACCTCGTAGTGGGTCGGCAGGGAACCTGCGTCGATGATGTCGATGTCGGCCTGCGTGAACTCGCGGTAGCGGCCCTCCTGCGGGCGCTCACCCCGCCAGACCTTCTGGATCTGGTAGCGGCGGAACGGGAAGACCAGCTTGCCGCTGTGCTCCAGCACGTACCGCGCGAACGGCACGGTCAGGTCGAAGTGCAGCCCGAGTGCCGCGTCCTCGTCCGATCCGGCCGCCAATCGCCGTACGCCGTAGATCTCCTTGTCGGCGTCCTCGCCCTGGTTGGACAAGCGCTCGACCGGCTCGACCGCGCGGGTCTCGATCGACGCGAACCCGTGCAGCTCGAACGTCTCCCGGATCACGTCGAGGAACCGCTGCTCGACGATCCGGTCCTGCGGAAGGAATTCGGGGAACCCGCTGAGTGGGCTGAGTTTGCTCATGACTTGGCCTTGCTCATATGTTCGGTATCTCCAGGTCCTGCAAGTAGGGGTTGGTCGCCTTCTCCCGGCCGATCGTGGTCTGGCCACCATGACCCGGCAGGACGACGATCTCGTCGCGCATCGGCAGGATCTTGGTGGCCAACGTATGCAGCATCGCCGGATGGTCGCCCCCAGGCAGATCCGTCCGGCCGATCGACCCGGCGAACAACACGTCACCGGAGAACAGGATTGCCGGCACCGCTCCGTTGTTTTCGGGCCCGGCGTACGGCGTACTGAACGTGACCGAGCCCCTCGTGTGTCCAGGGGTGTGGTCGACGGTGAAATTCAGGCCGGCCAGCTCCAGGGACAGGCCGTCCTTGAGCTCGGCGACGTCGTCCGGCTCGGCGAACTCGTGCGTACCGCCGAGCAGCATCCGGGCCGTCTCCGGGCTGATCCCGGCCATCGGGTCGGCGAGCAGGTGCCGGTCGTCCGGGTGGATCCAGGCGGTGGCGTCGTACGTCCCGCAGACCGGAAGTACCGAAAACATGTGGTCGATGTGACCGTGCGTGAGCAGCACGGCGACCGGTTTGAGCTTGTTCTCCCGGACCACCTGCTCGACGCCGGCGGTCGCGTCCTGACCGGGGTCGATGACGATGCACTCCGCGCCCTGGCCGGTGGCGACGACGTAGCAGTTAGTACCCCACGCACCCGCGGGGAACCCGGCGATGAGCACGACAGACCTTCCTGAAACGGTTCCGGACCACCCAAGGCTACCGGTGCCCACCGGGTGAGTTCGAACCGGATTGTGACGCAACACCGTTGCGCCTGGGCTGGGAGTTTGTGATTGTTCAGGGATAAGCGTCGGGATGGCACTCGACGCGCCCAGGCAGGACCCTGTTCGCTCGGTTGGACCGGAGACTGACCAGAATGGGCACGAGCGCAATACATACCGCCGGAAGGGGCGAGTTGTGGCCGGAGAGAGCTGGGGCCGGGTAGCTGAGGACGGAACGGTCTTCGTACGGACCAAGGACGGTGAACGGGCGGTCGGCCAGTGGCCCGACGCGAACCCCGAGGAGGCGCTCGCCTTCTACACCCGCCGGTACGACGCGCTGGCGTTCGAGGTGGATCTGCTCGAGAAGCGGGTCCAGGCGGGCACGGTGTCCCCCGACGACGCGCGGTCCGCGGTGAAGAAGGTGACCAGCTCCATCGACGAGGCGCAGGCGGTCGGCGACCTCGACGGCCTGCGGGCCCGGCTGGAGGCACTCACCCCACTGGTCGCCCAGCAGCGCGAGAAGCGCAAGGCCGAGCGGGCCGCGAAGGTCGAGGAGGCGCGGTCGGCCAAGACCAAGATCGCCACCGAGGCCGAGACCATCGCCGCCGGCACCGACTGGCGCCACGGCGTCACCCGGCTGCGCGAACTGCTCGACGAGTGGAAGGCGCTCCCCCGGCTCGACAAGTCCAGCGACGACGAGCTGTGGCACCGGTTCTCCTCCGCGCGGACGACGTACACCCGGCACCGCAAGCAGCACTTCGCCGAGCTCTCCTCCAAGCGTGAGGAAGCCGCGGTGGTCAAGGAGCGGCTCGCGGCCGAGGCCGAGACCCTCTCGTCTTCCAGCGACTGGGGCCCGACGTCGGGCCGCTTCCGCGACCTGATGCGGCAGTGGAAGGCCGCCGGCCCCGCGCCCCGCGAGGTCGACGACAAGCTGTGGGCCCGATTCCGCGCCGCGCAGGACACGTTCTTCGGTGCACGCGACGCCATCCAGGCCGAGGAGAACGCCGAGCAGGTGGAGAACCTCAAGGCCAAGGAGGCGCTGCTCGTCGAGATCGAGGGCATCCTCCCGGTCGAGGACGCCAAGGTCGCCCGCGAGCAACTGCGCGACCACCTCGACCGCTGGGACCAGATCGGCAAGGTCCCGCGCGACTCGATGCGCGCCATCGACTCCCGCCTGCGCGCCGTCGAGCAGGCCGTCAAGGCCGCCGAGGACGAGGTCTGGAACCGCAGCAACCCCGAAGCCCGGGCGCGCGCCGAAGCCACGGTCAAGCAACTCCAGTCCCTGATCTCGGACCTGGAGAAGCAAGCCGCCAAGGCCGAGTCCCAGGGCAACGCCCGCAAGGCCAACGAAGCCCGCGAAGCCATCGCCGCCCGCCGCGAATGGCTAACCCAAGCCCAAAACGCCCTCTCCGACTTCAGCTAACCCCCTGTGGATAACTCCCAGCAGGATTAGACCCCTTTCAGTCATCCTGCTGGGATGTTCGAGTACGACCTGCCGTATTAATTTGCCGGGACTCCGTTTACGGCTCGTCAGGTGCCGCGCAAGCTCGCCTGGCTACTGGCGCGCGGCGAGATCCGCCAGTTCCTGAAGGGTGTCTACGTCGACGTCCGGGTGCCCGACTCACCCCGGCTTCGCGCGGACGCCCTGCGCTTGGTCGTCCCGTCGGACGCGGTCGTGTGCGGGCGAGCGGCCGCGTGGCTGCACGGGATCGACACCACGGCGCTCGGACCCGAGGAACTGATGCAGGCTCAGTGGACCCGTCAGGTGACCGACGACGTGGTCGAGGTCGACGGCATTCGGGTCACCAGACCAGCTGCTACCGCACTCGCCTTGGCGATGCAGCTGCCGAGGCCCTTCGCACTCTCCGCCGTCGATGCCCTCCTCCGCTCAGGCCGCGCCGATCGGTGGGCGCTACGTGCGGCCTCCGCCGCCTACGAAGGCCGCCCCGGCTACCGCCAAGGCCAAGACATCCTCCGCTACGCCGACCGCCGCGCTGCCTCACCCGCTGAGTCCTGGCTCAGGTTGCGGCTGGTAGACGCCGGCTTCGGGCGGCCTGAGCTGCAGGTCCCCGTCGATGGTCCGACGCGGACGTATCGCCTCGACCTCGGGTACCCGGATCGGCCTGTGGACGGGCGGCGGCTGGGGCTTGAGTACGACAGTGACCAGTGGCATTCGAGCACTAAGCAGCAGTTGCGCGACGAGACCCGCCGTACCGAGTTGGATGCCCTGGGGTGGCACATCCTCCCGGTACGGCAGACTGACCTGTGGGGCTCCTATCCGGCGCTGGAGCTCGCGGTAGGCGCCTTCTTGTGCCAGGAGCCACGGTTGCCGCGGCGGTGGTAGAGAACCACGCCAACCAGGAGTACAGCGGCGAGGGGGAAGATGAGGTCGTTGTAGGTGCGGGGAGCGGGTGTTGCGGCGGTGACGTCGTAGCCGCCGGCGACGCCCTGGGCGTTGTAGGTGGTGCCGGGGAGTTTGTCGGAGTAGCGGGTGGAGACGAGATCCTGGTAGGCGGCGACCGCGATGGGCTTGGTGCCGATGGACTTGGTGGCGGCGGGGTTGAGCGGCCGGATCTGGGTGCCGGTGAGGGCGTACCAGGCGCCGATCTGGGGTTCAGTGAAGACGAGCGCACCACGGGCGGCGGCGAACATGCGGGCTTCGGTGTTGCCGCTCGCCACGTTGACGGCCTGCCACTCTCCCGTGGCCGGGTCGGGAGCGGTGAAGACTGTCAACGCCTGACCACCCTTGGTGGCGTGCGTAGCGGCGTACCAGAAGGTTGCCACCGGCGCTGAAGCGACGCGCACAAACGCGGGGTTCAGGGCGTACACAGCATGCATGTCCGATGCGACAGTCGGTGCAGCGGCGGCCTTCGCGGAAGCGCCTGCGACCTTGCCGAGCAGGCTCAGAGCGGTCAGTGAGTGCGCGGCGGTGGTTGCCTTTGACAACTCGTTGCTGGAGACCGGCTCAGGACCGGCCGCGTTGGCGGAGCCGCCACCAGACAGCGCCAAGCCGAGAGCGGCGAGCAGTACGGCGCCGACGCGGAGCAGGATGTTCTTCGGGCGGGGCATGTCAGGCTCCGATCCGGTACAGGGAGTGGGTCCAGGTGAACTCGGAGTTGGACCGGTACCAGTTGTACGTCGAGTAGTTGTAGCGCGGGTCGTCCGGCCAGGGGTTGTAGTACTCGATCGTGGAGTCCGACGAGTCGTACCGGATGATGTCCATCATGTGACCGCCACCCGAGGTCCAGCCGATCCGCGTCATCACCGGACGCACGTCACGTTCTGGCTGTTGCCGAAGGCCAGGTTGCAGAACTGGTTCTGTGAGTACGACTTTCCGTAGAACGCGGCGATGCTGTTGCCGCTGGCGGCCCAGCATCGGTTGGACTTCTGCTGCGCCTGCCCGGAGACGTTGAGGTAGTAGCTGCCGGGCGCTGCCGACGCCGGCGGCGCGAGCGGTACCAGCGTGGCCAGGCCGATCATCGTTGCCAGGAGCAATGACCAGATGCGGCTGGGGCGGAGCCTGCGCATGGATCCTCCTTCAGTGCCGACCGCAGCTCCCACCGGAGACGAATCACGCAAAGCGTTGTCGCCGTACAGCCCGTGGATCGCCTCATCATCGCGGCCCAAGGCGAACCAGGCGGTGATGTCGACCAGCTCTCCCTACGCGCGGTCAGCGGCTGCCGGACCGGCCGGGTCGCGCGCTCTCCCGAGACGAGCGCGATGCTCGGTGAACTCCTACTCGACCGCGTCCTCGCCGTCGGTGACACGGCTGTCGTGCACTACGATGCTCACCGCCGACGGCCGCGCGCACGTCGTCGAACCGTCCGCCGCCCCGGGTTCGGTCGGCATCGCGTGGGAGTGGGATTAGCTCTGGAAGCCCGCGTGGACGTGGTCGTGGTGGGTCTGGTCGGAGAAGAACGCCGAACCGGACAGCTGGTACGGACCGCCGACGTTGTACGACCCGAGCGCCTCGGTCGCCCGCATGTACGACGTGATCAGCGAACGTGACGTGGTCGGCGCGACGACGGCGTGACCGTCGATCTGCCAGGTGTCGAACGCACGCCCGCGCGGGTGATCGCTGGGCCGGTTGGTGCCGAAGACGTTCAGCGGGTGGCCGGAGCGGATCACGCTGACCCCGATCCGATAGGTCTCCGCCAGCTGCAGCATCGTGGTGAGCACGCTGTCGTGCACCTGCCCCGACCGGATATCGGCCGCGGACGCGGGCGGCAGCGCGATCCGATCGCTCGCCAGCACCTGCCGCGCCGCCGCCGACAGCCCGGTAGCCGCCGGACCAGGCTGGGCCGGATGCGTCGAGGTCACCCGCCAACTCCCCCGCGTCTTACTCAGCCGTACGTCGACCGTCGTACCGCCAGTGACGACACGGCCACCGCTGATCGTGTACACCCGGCAGGGCACCAACACGCTCGCCGAGTCCCCCAAGATCCCGCCGTACTGCGCATCGATCACCTCGACCACAGACCGTGACCCACCTAGCAGGTCGACAACCGCCGCCACCGCCGCGCGCTTGGCCGCGGGCTGGATCTCCCCCGACCCAGGCGACCACGTCCGCACCGAAGGAAGCGCGACAGCGGGAGTGGAGGCCGGCGCACTCGGCTTACTCGGCGCCCGCGGAGTACCGGACGTGCCTGGTGCGCTCGGCGTCCCCGACGAGCTCGGCTGCTGCCCAACCGACGACCCGCTGCAGCCCGCCAGCAGCCCAACGCCGGCGATCAGCAGCCCGCGTCGCGCAAGTCCATCCGAGGAAGCCATACCCGCAGTCTCCCCGGCGTCACAAACGGCCGAGGCCTACTGAGTCACGCGATAGACGTCGAAGACGCCTTCGACCGAGCGGACTGCTTTCAGGACGTGGCCGAGGTGGGTCGGGTCACCCATCTCGAAGGTGAAGCGGGACTTGGCGATCCGGTCACGGGTGGTCGTCAGCGCCGCGGACAGGATGTTCACGTGGTAGTCGGACAGCACCCGGGTGATGTCCGAGAGCAGCCGGGCCCGGTCGAGCGCCTCGACCTGAATCGCGACCAGGAACACCGACTGCGCTGTCGGCGCCCACTCAACCTCGACGATCCGCTCCGGTTGGGTCTGCAGGTTCTCGACGTTCGCACAGTCCGCCCGGTGCACGGAGACGCCCGCACCGCGCGTGATCCAGCCGATGATCTCGTCGCCCGGAACCGGCGTACAACACCGGGCCAGCTTGGACAGGATGTCGGTCGCACCCTTGACGATGACACCAGCATCGCCCCGGGCAGTCCGCTTCCGACGCTCCCGCGTCTGCGGCAACCGCAGGCCCTCGGCGAGGTCCTCGGCCGCCCCCTCCTCACCGCCATACGTCTCGATCAGACGCCGTACGACGGCCTGCGCGGAAACGTGGCTCTCGCCGACTGCGGCGTACAGACCGGTGACATCGGGGTAGCGCAGCGAGTTGGCCACCGCGGTGAGGGTCTCGTGCGACAGCAGGCGCTGCAGCGGCAGGCCCTCCTTGCGGAGCTGCTTGGCGATCGCGTCCTTGCCGTGCTCGATCGCCTCGTCGCGGCGCTCCTTGGAGAACCAGTGCTTGATCTTGTTCCGCGCGCGCGGGCTCTTGACGAATGTGAGCCAGTCACGCGACGGTCCAGCGCCCTGCGCCTTCGAGGTGAACACCTCGACGACGTCGCCGTTCTCCAGCGTGCTCTCCAGCGGCACGAGCCGGCCGTTGACCCGGGCGCCGATGCAGCGGTGCCCGACCTCGGTGTGGATCGCGTAGGCGAAGTCGACCGGCGACGACCCTGTCGGCAGCGACATCACGTCGCCGCGCGGGGTGAAGACGTAGACCTCGGAGTTGTTGATCTCGAACCGCAGCGAGTCCAGGAACTCCGACGGGTCGGAGGTCTCCCGCTGCCAGTCGACGAGTTGCCGCACCCACGGCATCTCGTTCGGGCCGCCGATCTCGGTGCTGGGCGGCCCGACCGCGTCCGGCGCGGCCGTGCTCGGGTCCTCCTTGTACTTCCAGTGCGCGGCGATGCCGTACTCCGCCCGGCGGTGCATCGCGAACGACCGGATCTGCAGCTCCACCGGCTTGCCCTGCGGGCCGATCACGGTGGTGTGCAGCGACTGGTACATGTTGAACTTGGGCATCGCGATGTAGTCCTTGAACCGGCCGGGCACCGGGTTCCACCGCGCGTGCAGGATGCCGAGCGCGGCGTAGCAGTCCCGGACCGACTCGACCAGCACGCGGATGCCGACCAGGTCGTAGATGTCGCCGAACTCGCGGCCGCGGACGATCATCTTCTGGTAGATCGAGTAGTAGTGCTTGGGCCGGCCGGTGACGGTCGCCTTCACCTTGGCGGCGCGCAAGTCCTCGTGCACCTGGTCGATCACCGACGCCAGGTACTCGTCCCGCGACGGTGCGCGCTCGGCGACCAGCCGGACGATCTCGTCGTACACCTTCGGGTGCAGGGTCGAGAAGGACAGGTCCTCGAGCTCCCACTTGATCGTGTTCATACCGAGCCGGTGGGCCAGCGGGGCATAGATCTCGAGCGTCTCGCGGGCGATCCGCTCCTGCTTCTCCTGCCGCAGGAAGCCGAGCGTGCGCATGTTGTGCAGGCGGTCGGCGAGCTTGATCACCAGCACCCGGATGTCCTTGGCCATCGCGACGACCATCTTGCGGATCGTCTCGGCCTGCGCGGACTCGCCGTACTTGACCTTGTCCAGCTTGGTGACGCCGTCGACCAGCATGGCGATCTCTTCGCTGAAGTCGGCGGTGAGCTCGGCCACGGTGTACGGCGTGTCCTCGACGGTGTCGTGGAGGAGGGCGGCGCACAGGGTCGGCGCGGTCATACCGAGCTCGGCCAGGATGGTGGCGACGGCGAGCGGGTGCGTGATGTAGGCGTCACCGCTCTTGCGGAGCTGGCCGGTGTGGTACTTCTCCGCGGTCCGGTAGGCGCGCTCGATCATGCCGAGGTCGGCCTTGGGGTGGGTCGCCCGGACGACGCGGAACAGCGGCTCGAGCATCGGCGCCCGGTTCGGGTGCCTGGTTCCGCCGAGGCGGGCGAGCCTGGCCCGCACCCGGGCCGGCGCGATTCGCGGCGGCTGGGTGGCAGGCGACGGTGACACGGGCGCCGGGCGCGCCGGTGCCGGCGCGCGCGGTGGCTCCTGCGGTACCACGTTCGGCACCGCTGATGTCATCGCCGGGTCTTCGCCCACGTTGTGTCCCTCCGCCGACAGACCACCAGTCTAGGGGGCTGCGGCCAACGAGGTTGAATCACCCTGTGGACAACACGCCGGGTGGGTTCGTGATGTCAGACTGTGACGAGGGCGGACAACTGCTCGCCGGCCAGCCGTTTGCGCCCCGGCAGGAACGAAAGCTCGAGCAGGACCGCGGTCTCGAGAACTTCCGCCTGGCAGCGGCGGATCAAGCGCAGGCACGCCTCGACCGTGCCGCCGGTGGCGAGTACGTCGTCGATCACGAGCACCCGGTCACCCGGGGTGAACGCGTCCTGGTGCACTTCGATGGTCGCCTCGCCGTACTCCAGCGCGTACGACTCCTCGTACGTCGCCGCCGGCAGCTTCCCCTTCTTGCGCACCGGGACGAACCCGGCGCCGAGGGCGAGCGCGACCGGGGCGGCCAGGATGAACCCGCGCGCCTCGATCCCGACCACCTTGTCGACCACCGGGTTCCCGTCGTCGTCCTTCCCGGCCGCGGCCAGCGCCTCGACCACCTGGGCGAAGCCGCTGTGGTCGGCCAGCAGCGGGGTGATGTCCTTGAACACCACCCCTGGCTGCGGGTAGTCCGGGATGTCGCGGATGCCGTCGGCCAGCACCTGCTCGAGCGACCGCATCACTTACCGCGCTTCGACCGCGGCTTGCGCGTCGGCTGCGGCCGTCCGGCCGCCGTCGCCTTCATCGGGCGTGCCGCCGGCGTCGGCGCCGTACCCGCCGGCCGGTCCTTGCGCGGCGTGTCCTGGACGACGGACCGCGCGGCGGCCGCACCTGCGCCCGCACCCGCGGTCGCCACGGCGACCGGAGCACCCGCCTTCGCCGCCTGGGCCCGCTTGGCGATGACCCGGCGCCTCAGCGCCTGCATGCCCGGCTCACGCTCCTTGAAGACCGCGAGCAGCGCCGGCGCGATGAAGATCGACGAGTACGCACCGACCGCGACACCCACGAACAGCGCCAGCGAAAGGTCCTTGAGCGGCCCGGTCCCCAGCACCACCGTTCCGACCACGAGGATCGAGGCGATCGGCAGCAACGCGGTCACCGTGGTATTGATCGACCGTACGACGGTTTGGTTGACGGCCAGGTTCGTCGCGTCGGAGTAGGTGTAGCGGGTGTTCCCGGTGATGCCCCGGGTGTTCTCGCGGATCTTGTCGAACACCACGACCGTGTCGTACAGCGAGTAACCGAGGATCGTGAGTACGCCGATCACCGTCGCCGGGGTGACGTCGAAGCCGATCAGCGCGTACACGCCGACCGTGATCGTGACGTCGTGGATCAGCGCGATGATCGCGGCCGCCGACGCCTTGGGTTCTCGGAAGTAGGCCCAGATCACCAGGAACACCAAGCTGAGGAACACACCGAGCGCCCAGATCGCCTTGTTCGCGATCTGCTGCCCCCAGGACGCGCCGATCTGCTGAGAGGTGACCTGGTCGATCGGGACCCCGGCCTCCTTGGCGATCGCGGCACGGACCTTCGCGATGTCGTCCTGCGCCAGCGGCTTGGTCTGCACCCGCACCTTGTCGGAGCCGATGGTGGTGACGACTGGGTCGCCGAGATCCTTGGCATTGGTCGCCTTCACCACACTGGTGAAGTCGTCGACGGTGTTGCCGGTGACCTTGACGTTCGCCTGGTACTCGACGCCGCCCTTGAACTCGATACCCAGCGCGAGGCCGCGGGCGAAGAGCCCGATCAGCGAGATGGCCACCAGGGCCAGGGAGATCGTGAACCAGAGCTTGCGATGACCGATGAAGTCGTACGAGACCTCACCGCGGTGCAGCTTGGCACCGAGCTGTCCGAGCTTCGACATCAGACCTCCCCTCCAACCGGCTTGGGCTTCGACGTCGGCTTGGCAGGCCGGGCCGACGGTTTCATCTGACCAGGCAGCCGCTCCACACCGAGATGCTCGGGGTCCAGACCGGACAGCTTGTGGCCGTGACCGAAGAAGTCGGTCCGGGCCAGCAGGGTGACCATCGGCTTGGTGAACATGAACACGATCACGAGGTCGAGCGCCGTGGTCAGGCCGAGCGTGAACGCGAAGCCCTTCACGCTGCCGACCGCCAGGACGTAGAGCACCACCGCGGCGAGCAGCGAGATCGAGTCAGCCGCGATGATCGTGTGCTTGGCCCGGGCCCAGCCGGTCTCCACCGAGGAGCGCAGACTGCGGCCCTCGCGCACTTCGTCCCGTAGTCGTTCGAAGTAGATGATGAACGAGTCCGCGGTGATACCGACCGCCACGATCAGACCGGCGATACCGGCCAGGGTCAGGGTGAACCCGATCGCGTGGCCGAGCAGACAGACGAGCTGGTACGTCAGGATGCCCGCGATCCCGAGCGACGCCACCACGACGATCCCCAGCCCCCGGTAGTACAGGAAGCAGAAGAGGACGACCAGGATGAGGCCGATGATGCCGGCCCAGATGCCCGCGGACAGCTGGTCGCCACCTAGCTGCGGCGACACGGTCTCGACCGACGAGATGTCGAAGGAGATCGGCAGGGCGCCGTATTTCAGCACGTTCGCCAGGTCACGCGCCTCGGCCTCGGTGAAGGTACCGGTGATCTGCGCCTGGCCGCCCGGGATCGGCTGCGCGACGCTCGGGGTCGAGATGGTCTCGCCGTCGAGCACGATCGCGAACAGGTTCTGGCCCTCGCCGCGGGCGGAGATGTTCTGGGTGGCCTTGAGGAACTTGTCGCCGCCCTCGCCGGTGAACTTCAGGTTGACCTGCCACTGGAAGCCGCCCTGCGGGATGCCCGCGCTGGCGTCGGCCAGGTCGGTGCCCTTCATGATCGCCGGACCCAGCAGGTACTTGAACTGCTTGTCGCGGTCACAGGAGAACAGCGGCTTGTTCGGGTCGTCGGTCTGCGGGTCACCGCACTTGAACGCCGCGAACGCTGCCTGCGTGGCCGCGTCGGGGACGTAGCTCAGCGGGTCGCCGGGGTTCGTGGCCGGCGTCGTCGGCGTGGCGGTGGTGGGCGCGGTCGGCGTCGTACTCGGCTTCGGCGTCGGGGTCGGCGTGGCGGCCTTGCCGAGCGCGCTGGTCCAGGCGCGGCCCTTCGGCGTGGCGCTCGGCGTGGTGCTGGCCTTCGGCTTCACCGTCGTACTGGGCTTGGGCGTGGTGCTCGGCTTCGGCGTACCCGTCGGGGTCGGCGTCGGTGTCGCCACCGGCGCGAGCGACTGGCCGTCGTACACGATCCGGAAGTAGAGCAGCGCGGTCTGGCCGACCTGCTTGACCAGAGCGTCCTGGGTGGCGCCGGGGACGGCCACGTTGATGTGATTTCCGCCGGACGTGGTGATGTCGGCCTCGGCGACACCCGCACCGTTGACCCGCTGAGAGATGATGTTCTTCGCCTCGTTCAGCTGGTCGGCGGTCACCGAGCCACTGCCGGCAGCGGGTTTCGCGGTCAGCGTGATGGTGGTGCCACCGCGCAGGTCCAGGCCGAGCTTGGGCTTCCAGGTGTTGGTCAGCGCCATGATCCCGAACAGCAGGACCACGATGACCGCCAAGGCGATCAGGTTCCGCCAGGGACGGGATGTCGTCGTCGTTGCCACGTCAGATTCAACCTTTGTGCTTCTGGGCGCGCCGCAACGTCAGAGTAGACGCCGGGCGACGCGCCTCAGGCCGTTGGGACGGAAATCAGTTCTCGGTGTGCGTCGGCGGCAGCTTCGGCGCGTCCTGCACCTTGCCGTCGGCCTTGTCCTTACCCGCGTCCGGCACGTCCACGGGGTCCTTGAGGTCCCCGGCCGGCTCGTCCTCGGCCTTGTCGACACTGTCGGCGTCGGTCGCCTCGGCGTCCTCGTCAGGGATGACCCGGCCGACCGCGGCCTTGACCACCTGCACCAGCACGCCCTCGGAGATCTCCAGCGTCACGTACTCGTCGTCGGTCTCCTCGACGATGCCGACCAGGCCGCTGGTGGTGATCACCTTGGTACCCGGGCTGAGCGAGGCCACCGTCTTTGCCTGCCGGTCGCGCTGCTTACGCTGCGTGCGGCTCATGAACCAGATCATCCCGACGATCAGGATCAGCGGCAGCAGCAGCGTGAAGCCGGAGCCGCCGGAAGAGGCCATCGGTACGGCGAGGAGTTGCATGGGGTCTCAAAATCCTTCGTCGATCGGGAGTACGGGCGTCCGGCACGCTCTGCTCAAGCGCGCAGGTCGCAGCGGAATGGCCTGAGGTCAGGCCACCGGGGAGTCTAACCCTGAGCGGCAACAACTTCCTCATGACACCGGGTCACGTTTGAGTTACTCGCTACGGAGTGTCTACGTTCCGGCGCCCGCGGACGTTCCCGTCGTATCCGCTCTGCAATCTGGGTCGAACTCTTTCAGTCGTCGTCTGTGTCGAACAAAGTGTCCGCGAAGGTGGCGCCCTTCGGGACCTTGAGCCCGATGTGCCGCCAGGCCGCGGGCGTGGCGACGCGGCCGCGCGGCGTACGGGCCAGATAGCCGGACCGGACCAGGAATGGCTCGGCCACTTCCTCCACGGTCTCACGTTCTTCGCCGACCGCAACCGCCAACGTGGAAAGACCTACCGGTCCCCCGCCGAAACGGCGGCACAGAGCGTCCAGAACGGACCGGTCGAGCCGGTCCAGGCCCATCTTGTCCACCTCGTACAGCTCCAGCGCCGCCTTGGCGAGGGCGAGCGTGACGATGCCGTCAGCCCGTACCTCTGCGTAGTCGCGGACCCGGCGGAGCAGCCGGTTCGCGATCCGCGGCGTACCGCGGGACCGGGATGCGATCTCGGCCGCGCCCTCCGGGGTGATGTCGACCTCGAGCAGCGCGGACGACCGGTTCACGATCTTCTCGAGCTCGGCGGCGTCGTAGAACTCCAGGTGACCGGTGAACCCGAACCGGTCCCGCAGCGGCCCCGGCAGCAGCCCGGCCCGGGTGGTCGCGCCGACCAGCGTGAACGGCGGGATCTCCAGCGGGATAGCGGTTGCCCCCGGCCCCTTGCCGACGATCACGTCGACCCGGAAGTCCTCCATCGCCATGTAGAGCAGCTCTTCGGCGGGCCGGGACATCCGGTGGATCTCGTCGAGGAACAGCACCTCGCCCTCGCTCAGCCCGGACAGGATCGCGGCGAGGTCGCCGGCGTGCTGGATCGCCGGACCGCTGGTGATGCGCAGCGGCGCCGACATCTCGCTGGCGATGATCATGGCCAGCGTGGTCTTGCCCAGCCCGGGCGGGCCGGACAAGAGCACGTGATCCGGCGCCCGGTTCCGTCCGCGAGCGGCGTGCAGGACCAGCTCGAGCTGCTCGCTGACCCTGCGTTGCCCGCCGAACTCAGCCAGGGTGCGCGGCCGCAGCGCGGACTCGATCTTGCGTTCCTCGAGATCCACCGCGTCCGCGGACACCAATGGCCGGACGTTGTCTTCCATCTCTTATGCCTTCGACAGCACGCGCAGCGCGGCACGCAGCAGATCGGGGACGGACGGGTTCGGGCTGTCGGCGGCGAGCGGCGAGACCGCGGTGACGGCGTCCTCCGCGTCCCGGGTCGACCAGCCGAGGCCGACCAGGCCGGCATGCACCTGGTCCCGCCAGGCCTCCTGCGCCTGCAGCGGACGACCGGACACCGTCTTCGACGGCGCGCCGATCTTGTCCTTCAGCTCCAGCACGATCCGCTGCGCACCCTTCTTGCCGATGCCGGGAACCTTCACCAGTACGGCGAGATTCTCGGTCGCAACGGCTTGTCGCAGTTGATCCGGACTCAGCACCGCAAGCGCCGCCTGGGCGAGCTTCGGCCCGACCCCGGATGCCGTCTGCAGCAACTCGAACAGGTCCTTCTCATCGTCATCCGAGAAGCCGTACAGCGTAAGCGAGTCCTCCCGCACCACCATCGAGGTCGCCACCCGGGCTTCCTGCCCCGGCCGCAACCCCGCGAGGGTGCCGGGATGGCAGAACACCTGCAGGCCCACTCCCCCGACCTCGATCACGGCACTGTCCACACCAATGGCCGCCACGGGCCCCCGTACAAAGGCGATCATCGCCAACCTCCAAGCCGTTCGGCCCTGCTCATCACTTGCTCACCGCTTGCCCTGCTGGGCCGCCACGGCGGCCCGCAGCCTAGCCACTTGGAGGCGGGATTGCGCCTGCGCCAGTGCTTCCAGGTTCGACCGGCTGGCGGCCGCCTCCTGCAACTTGCTGGTCACGCCGCCGCGCCAGACGTGGCAGATCGCCAGCGCCAGCGCGTCGGCGGCGTCAGCCGGCGTCGGGCGCTCGGCGAGCTTGAGGATCCGGGTCACCATCGTGGTCACCTGTTCCTTGTCCGCCCGGCCCGATCCGGTGACTGCGGCCTTCACCTCGCTCGGCGTGTGCAGCGCGACCGGCAGACCGCGCCGTGCGGCCACCACCATCGCCACTCCGGACGCCTGCGCCGTGCCCATCACCGTACGGACGTTGTGCTGCGCGAACACGCGCTCCACCGCGACCGCATCCGGCCGATGCTCGGTGATCCACTCCTCCAGCTCGGCCTCGATCCGGACCAGCCGCTTGGCCACGTCCAGATCGGCCGGCGTCCGGATCACCCCGACGGCGACCAGTGTCGGCGGCTTGCCCGGCGAACCCTCGACGATGCCGAGTCCGCACCGGGTCAGCCCCGGGTCGACGCCGAGCACCCGCATGGACCACCTCCGAACGTTTGTTCGACAACCCTAATCGGCGCTGCCGGACAGCGGGTAATCGACGCGCCGGATCAGAAGTAGTCGAGCATGTACGACGCCGACCCCGCGAACGCCGCGTCGAGGGCCGCATCGTTGGTGGCCGGCCCCTTCGCCAATCCCGCTCCCCGCAGCACGTTGAGCGACGTACCGGCGTACAAGGCAGCAAGCCCGCGTGGTCCGAATCTCATTGAGTCAGCCGCCTCCGCCGGCGCCAGCTCTCCGACCCCATCCGCCACCGTCAGGTGCCAGTCCCCGCTGTTCTCCGGTACGTCGGGATCGTCGATGCGCACGTCCACCTCCACTACGGCGCTCGGCGCGAACCCGCGTGCCGCGATCGCCGCCGGGGCGTCGAGCAACCGCAGCATCCAGCGCTGCTCCTCGGCCTTCTTGTCCGCCTCGGTCTCGATCATGAGGTGGATCGGGTCGCCGGGCGGGAGGTATGCGTGCACGGTCCGCGCGATCGAGGATCCGGAACCGACGGTGGCCCACAGCGCCCGCGCGGTCTGCTCCGATCCGGCGATCAGCTCGTCGACGGACAACTCCTCGTCGCCGGCCCAGTTGTAGAGCACGAATCCGTCATCGGCCAGGAACGCGGTGTTGTCCTCGTCCGCGAGCCACTCCTCGATCTCGTCGAGCGGCCAGATCAGGACGCCGTTCGACCGCCGGGACTCGTTCACCCGGCTGGCCACCTCGAGGAACCGCTGCGCATCGTCAGGCCCGGCCCGGCGGATGCTGACGTCCTTACCGCCGAGGCGGCGCAGATCGGCGGACTGGAAGGAGTACTTGTACCGCGACCCGCCGAACTCGTACCCGAGGTGCCGGTAGATCACCGTCGTCGCCGGGTACAGCGCGGACAGCGGGAAGCCTTTCTCGACCCCGCGCCGCATCACCCCACGCATCAGCAGGCTGCCCACACCACGGCCGCGGTACTCCGGTGACACGACAACGCCGGCCACCCCCGCCACCGGGATCCGTCGGCCGCTCCACCACTGCCCGAAGTTCCAGAACCGCGCCGCCGCGACGAGGGCGTCCCCGTCGGCGACCCCGACGTACCGGCCGTCCTCGAGGAACTTGACGGCGTACTTCCACCACTCGTCCCGGTCCCCCGACGCCATCGTCCCGAACGACTGCCTCCGGATCCGCAACACGTCCTCGAGGTGGTCCTCGGTGATGTCCACCAACCGCAGCGCATCAGTCACGCCGACGACCCTACGTGCTCGGCCGCTCCGTTACCCACAAATAGATGGTGCCCTCGACAACCACGGTGCCGTCGTCCCGCGTCGCCTTCACCTTCACCGGCACCTCCGGCCCGGCCGTCCACGCCGCCGGATCCGTCTCCGCCGAGCAGGTCAGATCGGACGTGGACTTCGCCAGGTAGGCGACCTCCATGCCCTTGGGTAGCCAGCGCTTGTCCTTCGGAATGGTCGCCTCGGCCAACGCCCCCATCGCCGCCTCCAAACCGTTGCACACGGCAATCGCATGCACGGTGCCGATGTGGTTCTGCACCGCCCGCCGCTTGGGCAGCACCAGCGCCGCGTAGTTCGGGCTCACCTGCACGAACCGCGGCCGAATCGACCGAAAGTAGGGCGCCTTCCAGGTGAACGCCCGCGAAAACACCCGCTCCCCACCCGGCACCACCCGCAACCGCTCCCACATCCCCAACACCTGACTACCCATCCCCACATGTTACCCGCCAGTCACATACCCGTCGACCCCCGCCCAACACAACCACCGCCAACCGGCCACCGCCTCGCGGCGACAGATCTTTTGGCCGCCTCCGCGGCGTTGCGGGGACCGGTACACGCACGAACCCAAACGGCGAGAGCGCTACCCACAACGGCAACCGCACCGACGGCCTAGGGCAGCGAACCGAGAGGCGAGCGAGTGACGGCGATCCGCAAAGGCAGTCAGCCGCCAGCAGCCAGCAGCCAGCAGCCAGCAGCCAGCAGCCGAAAGTACAGACGAGTCCGCCTTAGGTGTTCGGCGAGAGCTTCACGGCGCCAGCATTCATGCACGCTGCAGACCTCCGCCCGACTGGGCCAGCCCGGACCTGGCGGCCAACCCCGGTCTGGCCGAGGCGCTCGAAGCGTCGGACAGACTGGCGGTCCGCCGGCTCTCGGCCGCCAGAGCCACCTTCGGCCCGACTCCGTCCGACTCACCAGGAGTCCAGCCCGGAAGCTTCTTCGCGATTGCTCCCGGTCGACCAAGGTCAGGCGACCGCCTCCGCGGCAACTCGAGCGCCGGCAAGCATTCAGTGGACTACTGCTGCGCACCCGTGCTCAGATCGCGCAGTCGAGGTGTCGACCGTTGACCCTGACGGTGCCGGTGGGGTCGACGCGGAAGGTGAATCCGTGAGGCGTGCGCCATTCAAGGGTCTTGTGGTCGACGCGGCGGACGCTCCAGCCGCGGCCGTGAGTCTTGATCCTGTGGCTGAAGCGGCCCAGGGGCGCGAGGTTCCGAGTGCTGGTCTGACCTGGTGGACCGAGCGGGTCGTAGGGCTCGATGTGGTCCAGGTCGATGGTGTGGTTGGTTTCGCGATTGCCGAAGGGGAAGGCCTCGACGGGGTGAGTGAGCTTGACGCGTTCGCGAATCCGGTCGGGGATCTCGTACGCGTCGACGCTGACTGCGTCGTTGAGGTCGATGACCGGCTTCACGGTGTACGGGCCGTAGCCAACGAGCTCCGTCAACTGGTCTGCCAGCAGCGGGCCGAGGTCCTCGACGCGCAGAACCCCGGTACCGGTGGCAAGCGTGTGGTCGGTGAGGTGCACATGAACCTCGGTCTGCCCCGGCCGCACCCGCCCACCCCTGCCGCTACCGGTGCCGCCGCCCCCGGTGCCCCCGCTGCCGATGCCCCCGATGCCGGTGCTGCTGCCGCCGGCGCCAGTGGCAGCGGCAGCGGCAGCGGCAGCGGCAGCGGCAGCGGCAGCGGCAGCGGCAGTCTCGGTGCGGTCGGCCCATTCGGCGCGGTCGGCGCTGCGTCGGGCGAGGTTGGCGTAGGCGTCGTGCTTGATTTGGGCTAGGCGCGCGTGCAGGGCACGTCGGGCTGCGGCGTCCATGGGCTGGCCGTCGTCGGGATCGACTCCTACGTTGGGCTCGAGCGGGTCGAGGGGTTCGACCGGATCCTTGGATGGCGCGTCGAGAGGATCTGCGAGGTCGCTGACACTCGGGTGAGGTGCATCGCGGTCAGCCTCGGCATCCAGGCTGGGTTCGTGGCGGCCACTGGTCCGGTCGTCCAGCAGGGCCTCATCACTCCACCAGGATCCCGACCCCGCGCCAAGGTCCGCGGCAGTCCATCCCCGCGCAACGCGTTCGGCCACCCAGGTCTCCTGGGCGCAGGTCCTCCCCGGACCGCTGGTCATGTCCGGATCGCTGGTCATGTCCGGATCGCTGATCGATCTCGGGGCGCTGATGATGTCCGGGGCCCTGGTGGTGTCCGGGGCCTTGGTGGTGTCCGGGGCCTTGGTGGTGTCTGGAGTGGCCAAGTCCGGAGCGGTGGTGGCGGCCCGAGCGGTCGCGCCGCGAGCGGTCGTGTCGGGGACGGCGAGATCCGAAGCGACGGTGGTGTCCGGGGTGCCGGCGTCCCCGATGTCGGTGTCGACGGTGTCTGTGTCCGGAGCCGTGGTATCCGGGGTTCCGGTGCCCGGGGTGCCTGCGTCCGCGGTGTCGGTGTCCACGGTGTCTGTATCCGGAGCTGTAGTGGTCTCCGGAGTGGTGGGGGTGTTCGGGTGGTGGTGGCGGGCTTGGGTGAGGAGTTCTTGGGTGTAGTGGGGGTCGGCGATGATGCCGACGGCTTCGGCGCGGCGGTACTGCACAGTGCGGGTGTCGCCGAAGGTTTTGAGGGCTTCGGCGATGGCGGTGACGGTGGCGTTGTTGCGGGCGATGGCGCCGGCGGCGGCTTTGATGTACATGGTTTTGGTGCCGTGGTCGTTGGAGCGGCCGAGGAAGACGCCGCGTTCGCGGGCTTTCTCCTCGGCCTCGGCGCGGGCGGCGTGGGGGTCGGCGTGCATTTTGGCGGCGGTGACGATCTTGGTCAGGCGGTACGGGGTCAGGGTGTCGATGAGGGGTGCGATGCGCTTGTCGACGTAGGCGGCGGCGTCTTCGGTGAGTTTGGAGCATTCGGCGGCGATGCGGCGGGCCTTCCAGGGGGTGGCGTCGCCGGACTGGATCCGGGCCCAGGTGAAGGGGAAGCGGTGCCGGAGCGCCAGGGCGGTGCCGATGTAGTCGGCGGCTACGCCTGCGGAGATGCCGAGGAGGACACCGAATTCGGCGATCGCGAACTCCAAGATCGGTGGGCATCCTTCGCCGCCCAGGACTACCGCGCGCTCGCGGCCGTTAGAGGAGCGGCGGCCGGGACGGATGGCGCGGTCGGGGCGAGCGTCGGGGTGGTCGCGGTCGGGGCGGGCGTCGGGGTGGTGGCGGTCGGCGTAGATGAGGGCGTGTTCGAGGAGGCGGGCGTCGCGGCGGTTGGCCTCGGCGCGGTGCTCGGCGGCCGACTCCAGCAGGTCGGCCGTCGACAGCGTCGTCAGATCTCCTTCGAACATGTGTTCGATCTTATGCGTGGAGCGCAGACGGATGCAAACCGGCCGGCAGCCGCAAAGCGCTTATCCACAAGGGGAAACATCACACCGCAGGCAGCCGAAGGGCTGATATACCGAAGTTCCCAAAAGGACGCTGTGCACATGGCGGTGGGTCGTACCGACTGCAATCGAAGGAGAGGCAGGGGGTCTGCTGCACGGATAGGTGACATCTGAGTTGGCTCGCCGTGAGGCTGGCCTGGAAGGATGTTGCTGTGCCCAAGCCCTACCCTCGCGAGTTCCGTGACGACGTCGTTCGGGTGGCTCGCAGCCGGGAGCCCGGAGTGACTGTCGAGCAGATCGCCAAGGACTTCGGGGTCCACCCGATGACGCTGTTCAAGTGGCTGCGCCAGGCCGAGGTCGACGAGGGCGCCAAGCCGGGTGTCTCGCGTGGTGAGTCGGCTGAGCTGCGGGAGGCCCGTCGGCGGATCAAGCTGCTGGAGCAGGAGAACGAGGTGCTGCGCCGCGCGGCGGCGTACCTGTCGCAGGCGAACGTTCCGGGAAAAGGCTCTACCCGCTCGTGAGCGAGCTGGCCGCCGGCGGTGTTCCCGTGGCGGTGACGTGCCGGGTACTCAAGATCGCTCGCCAGCCCTACTATCGCTGGCTGGCCCGGCCGGTCACCGCTGCCGAGCTCGAGCAGGCCTACCGGGCGAACGCGTTGTTCGACGCCCACGCCGATGACCCGGAGTTCGGCTACCGGTTCCTGGCCGACGAGGCCCGCGACAGCGGCGAGCCGATGGCGGATCGGACCGCATGGCGGATCTGTTCAGCCATGGGCTGGTGGAGTGCGTTCGGGAAGAAGAAGCGCGGCAAGAACGGCAAGAAGCCCGGTCCACCGGTCCACGACGACCTCGTGCGCCGCGACTTCACCGCGACCGCGGCGACCAGTTGTGGCTGGCCGACATCACCGAGCACCGCACCGCCGAGGGCAAGCTGTATCTCTGTGCGATCAAGGACGTGTTCTCGAACCGGATCGTGGGCTACTCCATCAGCGACCGGATGAAGTCCCGGCTCGCGGTCGCCGCGCTCAGCAACGCCGCCGCGAGGCGCACGGAGGTGGCCGGCCGTGTTCTGCACACCGATCGCGGGCCCAGTTTCGGTCCAGGAAGTTCGCGCGTGCACTCGGTCGCCACGACCTCGTCGGATCGATGGGGCGGGTCGGCGCCGCCGGGGACAACGCCGCGATGGAGAGCTTCTTCGCACTACTGCAGAGGAACGTTCTCGATCGGCGGACCTGGTCCACCCGCGACGAACTCCGGATCGCGATCGTGACCTGGATCGAGCGGACCTACCACCGCCGCAGGCGCCAAGCCGCGCTCGGCCGGTTGACCCCCATCGAGTACGAAGCGATCATGACCACACCAGCCAGTCAGGCTGCGTGACCGAAACTGTCACCAATTCGTGCAGCAGACCCGGTGACGACCCGGACCGTGGTGATGAACCCGTCGGACCTGGTTAGCTTGTAGCAGATTTGGAACGTCGGGGAGGCGGCTGCCGTTGGTAGGCACATGAGCAACCTGACGAGTGCATACGAAGAGCTGGCAGATGCGTATCACGCGACCGTCGATCCGGACGGCGCCGGCCTGGACGATCAGACATTCGACGCTCTGGTGGGTGATGTGCGCGGTCAGCGCGTGGCCGCGATCGCCTGCGGTCAGGGCCGCGACGCGCGTCGCCTGGCCGACCTCGGCGCCGAGGTCGTCGGCATCGACGCCTCGGAATCGCTCCTGGCTCACGCACGCGGGCTCGAGCAGAACGTACGCCGCGGCATCGAGTACATCCACGGCGATGCGCAAGATCTCCGTGAGATCCGCGACGCCGAGTTCGACGGCGTGGTGTGTTACATGGCGTTGATGGACATCCCGGAGCTCGAGCCGACCGTGCGGTCGGTCGCGCGGATCCTCAAGCCTGGCGGATGGTTCGCGGCGTCGATCGTGCACCCGTGCTACAAGACGCCCGCCGACGGTGAGCTGATCGACCACGTCGATGGCTCGACTCGGCGGATCACAGGTCGGTACTTCGAGGAAGGGCCGTATGACAGCGTCACCCGGTGGGCGATCCTGCCGCGGGTCGCGTACCACCGGATGCTGTCGACGTACCTCAACACCTTGGTGGCGGCCGGGCTGAACGTCGTACGGATGGTCGAGCCGGTCGGGGAACGCCCGGTCTGGCAGGCGGTACCCGGTCTGCTCTACTTCAGATGCGAACGGATTTAGACGATTCAATTCGGCCCGGATAGACTGCGGCCAACGTGACCGCTGCTGGACGGGGGACGATGGCAACGCCCAGCATCAAAGAGGTTGCGCATCGGGCCGGGGTTTCTGTGGGCACGGTCAGCAACGTGCTGAATCGGCCGTGGATCGTGGCGCCGGCGACCAGGCAGCGGGTGCAGGACAGCATTCACGCACTCGGGTTCGTGCGGAACGAGGCGGCCAGGCACCTGCGGGCCGGCAAGAGCCGGACGGTCGGGCTGGTCGTGCTCGACGTGGCGAACCCGTTCTTCACCGATCTCGCGGAAGGCGCCGAGGCGCTGGCGTACGAGCACGACACTGTGGTGATGCTCTGTAACAGCAAGACGGACCCGGTCCGCGAAGGTCACCACCTCGATCAGCTCGAGCAGCAGCGCGTTCTCGGCATCCTGATCACGCCGTTCGACAGCAACGATCCACGGCTGACCGCGCTGGTCGCCCGCGGTACGCCGGTAGTCCTGGTCGACCGGGCCGCCGACCGGGGGCTCTGCTCGGTCAGCGTCGACGACCAGCTCGGCGGACGCCTCGCGGGGAACCATCTGATCGAGTCCGGTCATCGCCGGATCGCCTTTATCGGTGGGCCTTTCACGATGCAGCAGGTGTCCGACCGGATGGCCGGCATCACCGCCATCGCCGAGCAGAAAAGCGTTGATCTCGAGTACTACGAAGTCGACGTGATGGGCGTGGTCGAGGGGCGCGCGATCGGTGAGCAGATTGCGGCGATGCCGGCGAGGTCCCGGCCGACCGCGGCGTTCCTCGCCAACGACCTGCTTGCGCTGGGCTTCCTGCAGGCCATGTCCGTGGCCGGCCTGCGGGTGCCGCGGGACATGGCGATCGTCGGGTACGACGACATCGACTTCGCTCGGGCCGCCGCCGTACCGCTGTCGTCGGTGCGGCAGCCCGCCGAGTTGCTCGGGCGATCCGCGATGGAGTTGCTGCAGGAGGAGGTCGAGGCGGCCGACCGGCATCGCCACCGCCAGGTCATCTTCCAGCCGGACCTGATCGTCCGTGAGTCCAGCGACTACACCCGCCGCTGATGCTGTACGAGAATCGGCTGGCAGCAAGCACAGACCTCGACGGCTTCCGGATGGAGGGCGACGGCGCTGTCTCGTTCCCGCTCGGACGGCTCCGGCTCGAGAGCACCAGACCGCCGGAGGACGGGCAGGACGCCAACGTCGTCCTGTGGTGTCCCGAGGACTTCCCGCCGGACATCACCGTGGAGTGGGACTTCTGGCCGATTCGTGAGCCCGGCCTCTGCATCCTGTTCTTCCATGCCAAGGGCCGTCAGGGCGAGGATCTCTTCGAGCTGACCCCGCGCACCGGCCCGTACGAGCAGTACCACCACGGCGACCTGGACACGTACCACGTCTCGTACTTCCGCCGCCGCTGGCCGGCCGAGCGCGCCTTCCACACCTGCAACCTGCGCAAGAGTCACGGCTTCCACCTGGTCGCGCAGGGAGCCGATCCGATCCCGGACGTCCACGACGCCGAAGGTCCTTACAAACTGAGGCTTTCGGTCGACCACGGCCTGATCACGTTCGCGATCAACGACCTGGTCAGCTTCGAGTGGTACGACGACCGCCCGCTGACCGGCGGCAAGATCGGCTTCCGCCAGATGGCCCCGCTGATCGGCGAGTACGCGAACCTGCGGATCTCGCAGCCCTGAGCACCGCCTTCACGCACACTCCGCCCACAGGCTCGGGGCACTCCATGACCACTCTCTGACAAACGCTTTCCGAAGCGTTGACATTGAGACGATTCAACCATATGGTCACATCACTTTTCGCCCGAAACACCCACGTCACAAGGCAGGAACATGAGCAGTACTGGTTGGTCGATCAAGCTGTACGACGCAGCGGACGAAGTCGTCTGGGCGATCAAGCTGAACGCCCTGTGGATGCTCTTCACCCTGCTCGGCGGAGTTGCGCTGGGTATCGGCCCGGCTACGCTCGCAGCCTATTCCCTGGCTAGACGCAGGTCTTTGGGTGAATCGTTTCATGCTCTGCCTTCCTTCCGTGCCGCGTTCCGCCGGGAGTTCCGCCGCGGCACTCTCGTGGTGCTGCCCCTCGTCGCCGCGGCCGTCGTACTGATCGGCAACTACCTGTACTTCGCGTCGCTCGGCGCGAAGGCGTCACTCCCCCGCCTGGTCAGCCTGGCAGCGCTCGTCGCGCTCGGAGTGATCGCCGCCTACCTGCTCCCGATGGCCGTGCACTACGACCTCCGGGTCCGCGAGTTGTTGCCCAAGGCATCGTTGGTCGCGCTCGCGCGGCCGGCGTCGTCGCTGGTCCTGCTCTTCGTCGCGGTGTCCATCGCCTACGTGTCAGCCAAGTTCCCGGTGCTCGGGTTCGTGCTGGCGACCGGCGCCTGGATTCAGATCGACACCTGGCTCTGCCTGCGCTTCTTCGCCGAGAACGAGGCGCGCCTGCACCTGAAAGGGAACTCATGACCATCTTCTCCCGACGGCGAATCGCCGTCACCGTCGCGCTGTCGACGGCATTACTCGCATCGGCCTGTTCCGGTGGTGGCGAGGACAAATCAAGCGAGGCCGCCAGCAGCGAGCTGACCGTGATGGCGCCGCTGTTCGGCACCGCTCCGGACCCGAGCGGCGAACTGCAGCAGGCGGTCGAGAAGCTGATCGGCAAGAAGCTCAAGATCACCTGGGTGCCGAACGCCGAGTACGGCGACAAGTCGAACGTCACGCTCGCCTCGGACAAGATCCCGGACGTGATGGTCGCGAACGAGAAGAGCCCCTCGTTCGTCAAGGCGGCCGAGGCGGGCGCGTTCTGGGACCTGAGCGGCAAGCTCGACAAGTACCCGAACCTCAAGCCGGCCAACGAGCAGATCGCCAAGAACTCGATGACCAACGGCAAGACGTACGGCATCTACCGGGTCCGCCCACTGCTGCGCTCGGGCATCGTGATCCGCAAGGACTGGCTGGCCAAGCTCGGCCTGAAGGAACCGCAGACCGTCGACGACCTCTACACGATCGCGAAGGCGTTCACCGAGCAGGACCCGGACGGCAACGGCAAGAAGGACACCTACGGCCTGATCATCCCGAAGTGGCCCGGCAACTACGCCAGCGCCAGCCCGTACGACGTGATCGAGACCTGGTTCGGCGCCCCGAACGGCTGGGGTGAGCGCGACGGCAAGCTGGTCCCGGGCTTCGACACCCCGGAGTTCCTGCAGGCCAACCAGTGGCTGCGCAAGTGGGTCACCGAGGGCCTGGTCAACCCGGACTTCGCCACCCTGGACAGCGCGAACTGGAACGACCCGTTCGTGCAGGGCAAGGGCGGCATGATCATCGACGTCAACGTCCGGGCCACCCAGCTGCTCGATCTGTTCAAGGAGAAGAACCCGAAGGACTTCGACAAGGTCACCCTGGTCGGGAACCTGAAACGCTCCGACGGCAAGAAGTTCTCCTACCCGTTCACCGGTTACAACATGGTGATGGCGATCTCCAAGCAGCACGTCCGGACCGAGGAACAGCTCGACCAGGTGCTGCAGACGCTGGACAAGCTCGAGTCCAAGGAGGGCTCGATCCTGCTCACCAACGGCATCGAGGGCCGCAACTTCAAGGTCGACGGGCAGTACGCCGTACCGATCAACCAGGACGACCCGAAGGTCAAGGCGGTCCAGAACGACGTGGACAAGGCCTTCATCCAGCTCGGTACGCGCGCCTCCGTCGGACTCGGCGCGTACGCGCTGCGGCCGAACGACGAGGCCAGCCGGACGATGCGGGCGAAGTTCGACGTGCTGATGAACGAGGACCTGAAGACCGCGGTCTTCAACCCGGCCCTCAGCGTGATCGCGCCGACCGCGGTGGCCAAGGGCCAGACCCTGGACACGATCATCCCGGACGCCCGGATCAAGTACCTGTCCGGTGCGATCACCGAGGACCAGCTGAAGGCGCAGATCAAGCGCTGGTACGACGGCGGCGGCACGCAGATCGCCCAGGAGGTCAACGACCTGGCTGCCAAGGCCGGCGGCTGAGAGGCGGCTGACTCATGGCCACCGATCTGGTGCCTGAGGTGGTCCAGCCTGCCGCGGATGCTCCGCGGCAGGCCCCACCGGGCAAGAAGCGCCGTCAGGTCCCGCTGTGGAGGGAGCTGCTGCGGTACCGCTGGCTGTACCTGCTGTTGCTCCCCGGCCTGGTGTACTTCGCCGTCTTCAAGTACCTGCCGATGTACGGCCTGACGATCGCGTTCAAGGACTACGTGCCGTTCCTCGGCTACTCGGGTAGTGAGTGGGTCGGGCTGAAGCACTTCCAGGAGTTGTTCACCGGGCCGGACTTCGGCCGGCTGATGTTCAACACCCTGCTGCTCGCGCTCCTCACGATCGTGTTCGTCTTCCCGGCCCCGATCGTCGTCGCGCTGATGCTGAACGAGTTGCGGGTCAACGTGATGAAGCGGTCCGTCCAGTCGCTGATCTACATCCCGCACTTCCTGTCCTGGACGATCGTCGCGTCGCTGACCTACCTGCTCTTCTCGGTGGACTTCGGCGTGATCGCGAACTGGATCCACGGCCTGGTCGGCGGGCAGAAGACCGACTACGTCGCGCAGGCCGACTGGTTCCGGCCGCTGATCGTGCTGCAGTTGCTGTGGAAGCAGACCGGCTGGGGCACGATCATCTACCTGGCCGCGCTGGCCGGGGTGGACTCGCAGCTGTACGAGGCGGCCCGGGTGGACGGCGCCGGCCGGTGGCGGCAGTTCTGGCACATCACGCTACCGGCGATCCGGCCGACCATCGTGGTGATGGCGATCCTGACGTCCGGTCACCTGATGGACTCCGGGTTCGAGCAGATCTGGCTGATGACCACGTCACTCAACCGCGACGTCGCCGACGTGTTCGACACGTTCGTCTACTACGTCGGCATCACCCAGGGTTCGTTCAGCTACGCGACCGCCGTCGGCCTGTTCAAGGGCCTTGTCGGTGTCGTGCTGATCTTCGGCTCCAACTTCCTGGCCAAGCGTCTGGGCCAGCGAGGCCTTTTCTGAAAGGGGCGGTGACCATGGCAACCACTCAATCCGTCCGCTACTACGACTCCCGCGGTAGCCGCGCGTTCGACATCGCGAACGCCGTCCTGCTGACCGCCCTGTCGCTGGTCACGGTCCTGCCGCTGCTGTACGTCCTGGCCGGCTCGTTCGCGAGCGAGTCCGAGATCAGCTCGCGGCCGTTCTTCCTGTGGCCGCACACGTTCGTCACCGACACCTATCACTACATCTTCTCCACCGACACCTTCGTCAGGGCGTTGCTGACCACGATCGGCGTGACCGCGGTCGGCACTGTGGTCCAGCTGGTACTGACGCTGACGATGGCCTACCCGCTGGCGAAACGGTTCCTGCCGGGGCGGGCGCTGATCCTGAACCTGGTGATCTTCACGCTGGTGTTCAGCGGCGGCATGATCCCGACGTACCTCGTGGTGCGTGATCTGGGGCTGCTGGACAGTTACTGGGCGCTGATCCTGCCGCTGGCGATCAACCCGTTCTATCTGATCGTGGTGAAGAGCTTCTTCCAAGAGTTGCCCGAGGCGCTCGAGGAGGCAGCCCGGATCGACGGCTGCAACGAGCTGAACGTGTTCCTGCGGATCGTGCTGCCGCTGTCGAAGCCGATCATCGCGACGTTCTCGCTGTTCTACGCGGTCGGGATCTGGAACGACTACATGTCGCCGTTGCTCTACATCGACGACAGCAAGAAGTGGACCCTGCAGATGATCGTCCGCCAGCTCACCGCGGCCAACGCGGACTCGGCGAACGTGCTGCAGCAACTGGAAACCGTGACGTTCCCGGAGCAGGGCCTGAAGTTCGCGGTCGTGGTGGTGGCGACGCTGCCGATCCTGTTCTTCTACCCGTTCCTGCAGAAGCACTTCGCCAAGGGCGTCCTGATCGGATCGGTGAAGGAATGACAACACTGCAATGGCTGGAAACTCCCTGCAAACAAGGCGTTTCCTGGGGTGTTCCGTGGCCGCGCGGGACGGTTGCCGAAGGCACCGGCTTCGCGCTGGCGGACGGTACGCCGGTCCAGAGCTGGACGACCGCGAGCTGGCCGGACGGCTCGATCAAGTGGTCCGCCCACGCGATCGGCCCGTCCGAGCATCCAGAGTCGTCGTATGAGCTGGTCACCGGTGACCCCGCGCCGCCGGCCCAGCCCGTGCACGTCGAGCGGTCCGGCGGCGAAGTCCGGGTCACCACCGGCGAGATCACCTGGGTGCTCCGCAAGCCGGGGCTGATCGCGTCGATCGCGTACGGCGAGCAGGAGGTCGTGCGCAATGTCCGCCTGGTCAGCCTCAGGCAGGATGCGCCGGACGAGGACCTCGGCGGCACCCGGGAACAGACGACGGCGACTGTCGACAATCTCATTGTCGAACAGGACGGACCGGTTCGGGCCGTGGTCAGGCTGGACGGCAGGCATGGTGACTGGCTGCCGTTCTCCGTCCGGCTCTACTTCTATGCCGGTGCGACCGACGTACGCGTCGTCCACAGCTTCATCTGGGACGGCGACCCCGACCGTGACTTCCTGGCCGGTCTCGGCCTCAGTGCGGATGTCGTGATGCGCGACGAGCCGCACAACCGCCACATTCGGTTGGCCGGTCCCTCCGGCTTCCTGACCGAGGCGGTCCGCGGTCTCACCGGTCTGCGCCGCGATCCAGGCGAAGACGTACGACGTGCGCAGACAGCCGGCCGTGCGATCGAGGAGATCCCCAACCCCGAGGTGTCCGACCGACTGCACCTCATCCCGCAGTGGAACGACTACACCCTCGACCAGAGCAGCGCCGACGGCTTCACCCTGCGCAAGCGCACCGCCCCGGGGCATGCGTGGGTGACGATCCCCGCCGGGACCAGATCGCCGGGTTACGGGTACGTCGGCGGTGTCAGCGGCGGACTGGGCTTCGGACTGCGTGACTTCTGGAAGCTGCACCCGACTCGCCTCGACATCCGCAACGCGGCCAGCGACCTCGCCACCGCAACAGTGTGGATGTGGTCGCCGAGCGCGCCGGCCATGGACGTGCGCTACTGGCACGACGGCATGGACCAGGACACGCACGCCGAACAGCTCGAAGGACTCGAGATCACCTACGAGGACTACGAACCGGGATTCGGGAACGCTCACGGCATCGCGCGTACGCATGAGCTCACGTTGAGGGTCCATGACACCACTCCGTCGGCGGAGGACCTTGCCGAGCATGCAGCACTGCTCAACTCCCCCGGTCTGCTCGTGGCAGCACCGGCCCGGCTGTTGGAGGCAAATGTCTTCGGCAGCTGGAGTCTGCCCACGGCCGACCACCAGGACATCGAGGCCAGGCTGAACTTCCTCTTCCAGTACTACGTCGGCCAGCGCGAGCAACGACGCTGGTACGGGTTCTGGGACTACGGCGACGTCACGCACACCTACGACCGGGACCGGCACACCTGGCGCTACGACATCGGCGGCTTCGCGTGGGACAACTCGGAGCTCTCACCGGACCTGTGGCTCTGGTACCAGTTCCTGCGGACCGGACGGGCGGACGTGTTCCGGTTCGCCGAGGCGATGACCCGGCATACCGGCGAGGTCGACGTCCATCACCTCGGCCGCTGGAAGGGCCTCGGGTCGCGGCACAACGTGCAGCACTGGGGTTGCAGTTGCAAGCAGGTGCGTATCTCCAGTGCGATCTATCGACGTTTCTTCTACTACCTGACCGCAGACGAGCGCACCGGCGACCTGATGGACGAGCTGGCGGCGATCGAGGAGACGTACCTGACAGTCGATCCGCAACGCAAGGTGCGGCCTGACGTCTACTCCCCCGACCCGCATGCGCTCTCGATCGAGCTGGGCGTGGACTGGGGTGCGCTCGCCGCGGCCTGGCTCACGCGGTGGGAGCGGCATGGCGACGAGCGAGCCCGGGCACGGCTGGTCGGAACGATGGCCGACATCGCAGCACTGCACTACGGCTTCCTCACCGGCAACGCGCGACTGGACCTGGCCACTGGACGTTTCGACACCAGCCGGCGCGGCATCGCGGTATCTCACCTGTCCTCGCTCTTCGGGCTTCCCGAGCTCTGTTCGGAGCTGATCGACCTGGACCTCGACGTACCCGGGTTCGAGAAGGCGTGGCTCGACTACTGCCGGCTCTATCTGCTGACGCCCGAGGAGCAGACGGCCGAGGTCGGTCAACCACTGCAGGGCATCTCGCTCGTCCAGGCCCACAGCCGGCTCGCCGCGTACGCCGCCGCCCGCAACGGTGACGCGGAACTGGCGCGGCTGGCCTGGCGCAAGTTCTTCGTCGACGAAGGCGACCACCTCAATCGCAACGCGATGCAGCGCGAGGCGGACTGGAAGACCACGCACATCGACGGCGCCCTGATGCCCGTCGACGAGGCCGCGTTCGTCAGCACCAACGGCGCGTCGCAGTACGCGCTCGCAGCGATCCAGAACCTGTCCCTGATCCCCGAACACCGACCTGACAGAGGTGGAAAGGCATGGAGGTCACCTGACGCACCGTCCTAGCAGGCATGGCAGCCGTACCTGCTGCGTCACTGCTCAAAGCGCCCCGGCGGCAGTTGCGGCCGAGGCACCGGAAGTGAAACTCACCTGGCTGGAAGGCAAGCCGACCACGGCCGCCGTCACGACGTGGGGTACGCCGTGGCCGAAAGGCGCCGTACCAGCCAACCAGTCCTTCGCACTCCAGTCCGCCGACGGCAGCGCCGCGGCGATCGGCCTTGGTACGGACTGGAGTGGTCTGGCGGCCGCGTGGTTGACGGAATGGGAGCGTCAGGGACCCAAGGCCGACGTTGCTCACGCCAAGCTGCTCGGCACGATGGAGACGATCGGGGCGATGCCGAACGGGTTCGTCACCGGTGGTGGGCTCTATGACCTGGACACCGGTCGCTTCGCGCCGGTGACCGAGAAGACGGTCAGTGTGTCGCACCTGAGCGCGATGTTCGGTCAGGTGGAGATCTGCGCCGAGCTGATCGACCTGGTGGACCTGCCGGCGTTCGAGGCGGCGTGGCTGCAGTACTGCCGCCTGTTCAACGCCACCCGCGAAGAGCAGACGTCCGAGTGCGGTGCGTACGTGGACTCCACCCTGAACCCGACGAAGGCCGCGAAGTGGGTCTCCACCAACACCACAGCCCTCTACGGCCTGGCCGCCATCCAGACCCTGGCCCTGGTCGGCGACCAGATCGTCAACCCCTGAGCTCGCACTGTGAGGTCAGCCGACCTCGGCCATGATTTCGTCGGAGACGTCGAAGTTGGCGTAGACGTTCTGGACGTCGTCGCTGTCTTCGAGGGCGTCGATCAGGCGGAAGATCTTGCCGGCGCCGTCGGCGTCCAGTTCGACCGTCATCGACGGGACGAACTGGACGTCGGCCGACTCGTAGTCGATGCCGGCGTCCTGCAGCGCGGTCCGGGCCGGGACCAGGTCGGTCGCCTCGGTGACGACCTCCCAGGACTCGTCGAGGTCGTTGACCTCCTCGGCGCCCGCCTCGAGCACGGCCTCCATCACGTCGTCCTCGGACAGCGACTTACCGTCCTGGTTCTTGGCGACGACGATGACGCCCTTGCGGTTGAACAGGTAGGCGACCGAGTTCGGGTCGGCCAGGGAGCCGCCGTTGCGGGTCATCGCCGTACGGACGTCGGCGGCGGCCCGGTTGCGGTTGTCGGTCAGGCACTCGACCAGCATCGCCACGCCGTTCGGGCCGTAGCCCTCGTACATGATCGTCTGGTACTCCGCGCCGCCGGCCTCGGCACCGGAACCACGCTTGACCGCGCGGTCGATGTTGTCGTTCGGGACCGAGGACTTCTTCGCCTTCTGGATGGCGTCGTACAGGGTCGGGTTCCCGCCAGGGTCGCCACCGCCCATCCGGGCGGCCACCTCGATGTTCTTGATCAGCTTCGCGAAGAGCTTGCCGCGCCTCGCGTCGACGACGGCCTTCTTGTGCTTCGTGGTGGCCCACTTGGAGTGGCCTGACATGGCGAACCCAACCCTTCTTTTACCGCTATCGACTCAGAGCCCGCGGACCAGCTCGGCGAAGTAGCCGTGCAGCCTCGCGTCCCCGGTCATCTCCGGATGGAACGACGTGGCCAGCAGCCGATCGTGGCGGACCGCGACGATCCTACCCGCGGCGGGGCCTGAACTCACCGTCGAGAGTACCTCGACGTCCCGCCCGACCCGCTCCACCCACGGTGCCCGGATGAACACGGCGTGGTACGGCGTGTCGAACGCGGCGAACTCCAGATCCGCCTCGAACGAGTCCACCTGCCGCCCGAACGCGTTCCGGCGGACCGTCACGTCCAGTCCGCCGAGCGTCTCCTGGCCCTCGATCCCGCCGGTGATCTCGTTCGCCAGCATGATCATTCCGGCACAGGTGCCGAAGACCGGCATCCCGTCCGCGATCCGCTTCTGCAGTGGCTCGAACAGCTCGAACGAGCGGGCCAGCTTGTCCATCGTGGTCGACTCGCCACCCGGCAGCACCAGCGCGTCGACCTGCTCCAGCTCGGACGGACGCCGTACCGGCCGGGCCTCGACGCCGACGTCGGCCAGCATGGCCAGGTGCTCCCGCACATTCCCCTGCAGCGCGAACACACCGATCACGGTCATAGCGTCACCCTTCGTTGCCAGTTGAGCGTGACCTCGATCCGGCCTTCGTCGAAGACGGCCGGGAGGTCGTGCTGGTGCAACAGCGCGAGTAAGTCCTCGAGGAGCGGCTCGCCGGGGGCGACGTTGGCTGTGTCGGGGTGCCAGACCTTCAGCTCGAGCATCCCGAAGTCCACGGCGTGCCAGACGTCCGTATCGGTGAAGAAGACCAATCCCCGGGGGTCCGCGGCAGCCTCCAGCGCCTGCCGGGCGGCGTGGTGGTCCGACGTGTAGCGGACGACCACGATGCCTCGGGACTCCAGCTCGGACAGTACGGCGTCCAGCCGGTCCGGATCCGTCGCCGACGGCCAATCGGCCGCCTCGGCGTTCAGGTCGATCACCGCTTCGCCGATCAGCAGCGGCACCAGGGTGGCCGCGTCCATCGACGGAGCGTCCTCCTGAACCGCCTCGGTCAGTGCGGCCGTGATCGCCGCGTGGTCGGCGTACCCGGACCGCACCAGGACGCGGGCCAGACCCCGCAGCTCCCGGGCGGTCCGTTCGTCCACCGCGAGCAGCCCCTCGGGGGTCGTCACCAGCCGCGCTCGGCGAGCCGGTGCGGCTGCGGGATCTCGTCGACGTTGATGCCGACCATGGCCTCGCCCAGACCGCGGGAGACCTTGGCGAGCACGTCCGGGTCGTCGTAGAAGGTGGTGGCCTTGACGATCGCCTCGGCGCGCTGCGCCGGGTTGCCGGACTTGAAGATGCCGGAGCCGACGAACACACCCTCGGCGCCGAGCTGCATCATCATCGCGGCGTCGGCCGGGGTGGCGATCCCGCCGGCGGTGAACAGCACCACCGGGAGCTTGCCGAGCTGGGCGACCTCCTTGACCAGCTCGTACGGCGCCTGCAGCTCCTTGGCGGCGACATACAGCTCGTCCTCGGGGAGGTTCTGCAGCTTGCGGATCTCCTGGCGGATCTGGCGCATGTGGGTGGTCGCGTTGGACACGTCACCGGTGCCGGCCTCGCCCTTGGAGCGGATCATCGCCGCACCCTCGGTGATCCGGCGCAGCGCCTCGCCCAGGTTGGTCGCACCACACACGAACGGAACGGTGAAGTTCCACTTGTCGATGTGGTTGGCGTAGTCGGCCGGGGTGAGCACCTCGGACTCGTCGATGTAGTCGACACCGAGGCTCTGCAGCACCTGCGCCTCGACGAAGTGACCGATCCGGGCCTTGGCCATCACCGGGATCGACACGGCGGCGATGATCGAGTCGATCATGTCCGGGTCGCTCATCCGGGAGACGCCGCCCTGGGCGCGGATGTCGGCCGGAACCCGCTCCAGCGCCATCACCGCGACAGCACCCGCGTCCTCGGCGATCTTGGCCTGCTCGGCGGTGACGACGTCCATGATCACGCCGCCCTTGAGCATCTCCGCCATGCCGCGCTTCACCTTCGCGGTACCGGTCTGGGGAGTCTGGTTCTCGGTCACTGCATCCTCCTGGTCGTGGGGCTCGGTTCCAGGTTAGGGGGCGGGCGGCATCAATCCTCAGTCCACCTCAGATCAAGTGGACTGAGCCAGCGCTTCGCCGAGCCGGGCGACCACCAGCCGGAGCGTGGCGGGCGGCGCGGTGAACGGAATCCGGATGTGCCGCCGGTCCGTCCCCTCCGGCGTGAACAGGTCGCCGGCACCGAGCAGCAGACCGTGCTCACGCGCTGCCTCCAGCACTCGGCGCGCTCTGGTCTCGGTCAGCTCCAGCCATAGGGTCATCCCGCCTGTGGGCGTGGGCCACGCCACACCGTCAAGTGTCCTGAGTCCTGCCTCCAGAGCGGTCAGGTTGGCGCGCAGCCGAGTACGGCGGCGGCTGATCACCTTGTCGAGCTTCTGGACGATGGCCTGGGCCAGGAGGTCGTCGAGAGCGCTGGGTGACGCGACGCTGAGCTGTGCGGCGGTGTTGATGCGTCTGCGGAGCTGTTTACCGGTTCTGACCCAGCCGACGCGCAGTCCGCCCCACACGGTCTTGCTGAGCGAGCCCACACTGACCGTGCGCGGGTAGCGACTCAGTGGCTCCGCTTGCTTCCCGCCGGCCAGCCAAAGCGGTCGCATGGTCTCGTCGCTGATCAGTGCTGCGCCGTACCGGCGTGCTATCTCGACTACCGCCGTACGGCGATCTGCCGGGAGGCTCAGGCCGGTTGGGTTGTGGTTGTCGGCCTGGAGGTAGATGACCTTCGGGCGGTGTCGTCGGCAGAGGTGTGCGAGCTGGTCGGTGTCCCAGACGCCGGCCGGCCAACCTGCTACATCCAGGCGGTGTTTTCTGAGCAGGTCGAAGGCGGCCGGGTACGTCGGTGTCTCGGTGATCGCTACACCCGGTCCGAGGTCCAGTCCGGCCAGTGCGGCATTCAAACCGGCTGCTGCGCCGACGGTGAGAGTCAACTGGTCCGGCTCGGTTGGTACGCCCTCCAGGGTCAGCCGCTCGGCGAGCGCCGTACGTAGCTCCAAAGAGCCGCCCGGCGGCGGCCCGTCTCCGCCCATGGCCTGCGGGAGACCATCCTGCACGATCTGAGCCGCCACCTCAGCCACATCGTGCGGCGCTGCCGTCGTGGCGAAGCGTAGATCCAGCACGGGCTGATCCCCTGCCGTCACCGTGGACGCCGGCGCGATCGGGTCCAGGAGCCGATCGAGCGGCCGGACCACGGTCCCGGAGCCCCGCCTGGTCTCCAGTACGCCGTCCGCCCGCAAGTTCTCCAACGCGCGGACGACGGTCACCCGGCTGAGGCCCAGGCGGTCCGCCAGCACCCGCTCCGACGGCAGCCGGGAGCCGATCGAGAGGTCCCCCCGTTCGATCCGCCGCAGCACGAGCGCCTCGACCTGCTCGGTCTTCGTCCCGTCCGCCGTATCGAGGTCAGCCTCCCGCCACATAAGTCCAGTCTGCCACCACTGGCCTGATGAACCGAGGACTGTCCATGCCGGGTGATTGGATTCGGGTATGGACGAGCGGTGGGCGATTGCGCCGGAGGAGGGTGGCGGAGCGGTGCTCGTCGCCCTGCATCCGGACGGTCAGCCTGCCGGTGAGGTGCTGCACGAGCCGGACCTGCCGACTGCGGTGGCCTCGCGCCCTCAGGTGACGCGCTGGGTGTGGCGGTCGTCGGCGGAGATCTACCCCCGGTTGCTGGCGAGCGGCGTGCGGGTCGAGCGCTGCTATGACGTCGAGAACACCGAGGGGCTGCTGCTCGGGCACGAGGGAAGGCTGGGCGAGCCCCGTTCGGCGGCTGCGGCTTGGGCGCGGTTGAGTGGTGGACCGGTGCCACCCGATCCGCCGCTGCGAGGCGTCGTGCCAGGCGAGCAGTCATCGCTTTTCGAGATCGCCGCCGAGCCCGTGGCCTTCGAAGCGCTCCTCAGGGTGTACGCCGACCAACTGAGGCGGCATGGTCTCACCGAGCACCCGGATCGGATGCGGTTGCTCACGGCGTCGGAGTCGTCGGGGATGCTGATCGCCGCCGAGATGGATCGCGCCGGGCTGCCGTGGAGTGAGTCCGCGCATCGCGACGTACTCGCGGAGTTGCTCGGCGATCGTTTCGGCGGGACCGGAGAGCCGCGGCGGCTGACCGAGCTTGCGGACGAGGTGTCGGCGGCGTTCGGCCGGCGGGTGCGGCCTGATCTGCCGGCCGACGTACTGAAGGCGTTCAAGCAGGCGGGTCATCAGCTGAAGTCGACGCGTCGCTGGGAGCTGGAGACGATCGACCATCCGGCGGTCGCGCCACTGGTCGAGTACAAGAAGCTCTATCGCATCTACACCGCCAACGGCTGGTCGTGGTTGCACGACTGGGTCCATGACGGCCGTTTCCGGCCCGGCTTCGTCCCCGGTGGGACAGTCTCTGGTCGCTGGATCACCAATGGAGGCGGCGGTCTGCAGATCCCCAAGGTCATCCGCCGAGCCGTCGTCGCCGATCCGGGGTGGCGCTTGGTCGTCGCCGACGCGTCGCAGTTGGAGCCTCGCATCCTCGCCGCGATCTCTCGAGACCCCGCTCTGATGGAGGTGGCCAGCGACGCCGGTGATCTCTACAAGGCCGTTTCGGACAAGGCGTTCTCGGGCGATCGCGCGACGGCCAAGGTCGCCGTACTGGGTGCGATCTATGGTCAGACGTCCGGCGATGGGTTGAAGAATCTGGCCATGCTGCGCAAGCGATTCCCGTCGGCGGTCGCCTACGTGGACGACGCGGCACGGGCCGGTGAGGAAGGCCGGTTGGTGCGCACGTGGTTGGGTCGGACGTGCCCACCTGCGGGCACTCCCCTGGACGCCGCTCAGTTGGAGGGCCCACCCGCGGACGAGCCACAGACCGACGCCCGCCATGCCAGAGCCCGCGGCCGCTTCACCCGCAACTTCGTCGTCCAAGGTTCAGCCGCCGACTGGGCGTTGCTCATGCTCGCGGCACTTCGCCAATCCTTGGCGGACCTCAAGGCAGAGCTGGTCTTCTTCCAGCACGACGAGGTCATCGTCCACTGCCCCGCGGACGAAGCCGCTACCGTTGCCGACGCCATCCAGACCGCCTCGGACCTGGCCGGCACCCTCACGTTCGGCCGGACTTCCACGCGCTTCGCGTTCACCACCGCCACAGTCACGACGTACGCCGACGCGAAGTAAACCGGAACGGATTCGCCGACCCGCGCGTCAGACCGTCCGACGTAACCGAACTGATGCTTCGCATCGGGTGTCGGCGTCTTGACGACAGCAGTACATTCGCCGGGTTCGTCAGAAAGCAAGGCACTTCACGGGGGATTCGTCACGACAAAGTGAAGGACGTGAGGCGCATGGCATGGGGCGACAAGAAGGCCCAGCAGCGGCGGGATGCGGTGGAGAACGGCGGTACCTTGTCGGGCCGTCAAGCCAAGAAGGCCGCCCGGTCGGGCGGCCTGGGTGACGACGGCAAGGTCCGCGACACCAAGGGGCGGGTGACCGGAGACTTCTCCCGGCGCACCCCGAAGCGAGGCAACGAACACGGCGTCTGAGATGCCGGCGTGATCCTTGGTGACGCCGCACAGCGTCGCCAAGGATCACGGCAGTTCGGCGGGAAGCCCCAGACGGTTGAAGTCGGTGGTTTCGTACGCGGTCAGTTCGGCGATCAGGCCTTGTTCGATGCGGAAGATGTCCAGGCCGAACGGGCGGTAGGCCGAGGTGTCCGGGGGTTGTAGGTATGCGCCCAGCGTGGGCTGGCGGTTGACGGTGGTGGGCAGGAAGCGCCAGTGACCGCGGTAGGCGGGCGTGAGGTTGGGGACCAGCGAGCGTACGGCGTCCTTGCGGCCCTCGAACCAGAACGGGTACGGCGGCATCGTGATGCGGATGTCCTCGTGCATAAGGGCTGCGAGCGCCTCGGGATCAGCGGCATGCCAGGCGGCCACGTACTTGTTCAGCAGTTCCTGTTCCTGAGGCGACGGGGTTGCGGCGGACCACTCGGACCGGTGCGGGGGCAGGTGCTCGCGGAGGACCGGGCGCGCTCGTTGGAGGGCGGAGTTGACCGCGGCAACCGTCAGGTCGGTGACCGACGCCGTTTCGCGGGCGGGCCAGCCGAGGACGTCGCGGAAGATCAGCACGGCGCGCTGGCGGGGTGGCAGGTGCTGGATCGCGATCAGGAAAGCGAGCTCGATCGTCTCCCGCCGGATCGCCACCGCATCAGGTTCCTCGGCGCGGTCCAGGAGTACGTCGGGGAACGGCTGGAGCCACGGGATGTCCTCGCGAGGCGGTAGCGCCGTCGCTGGAAAGGTTGCCGGTTCCAACTGATACGGGAGGACTCGCTGCGGACGTCGTACGTCGTCGATGCACGCGTTGGTGGCGATGCGGTAGAGCCAGGCACGCAACGACGAGCGTCCGTCGAAGGTGTCGCGGGCACGCCAGGCACGGAGGTAGGTCTCCTGGACCATGTCCTCGGCATCGTCGTACGAGCCAAGCATCCGGTAGCAGTGCACCCGCAGTTCGTGCCGGTATCGCTCGGCCTGCTCCTCGAACGTCAACGCCCGTCCTCCAGTTCGATCGTGCACGGCATCGGCGCGTGGCCGGCCAAGCGGAACCAGGTGACCAGGCGGCGGTGGCGGAGGTCGCGCGTCGACACCACGATGTCGTTGTGGAAGCGGCGCGCCAACTGGACCCGCCGTTGAGCCAGGCTCAACTCGCCGGCCCACGGTTCGACATCGGTGCCGGTGGCATGGATCGCGCGGGTCAGGGCGGACTCCGCCTGCTCGCGCGCCTCCAGATCGGCGGGCGCATCCAGCGGCGCGGTCCGGGCGCGATGCGCCGCGTCGAGCAACAGCAAGGACGACGCGGGGTCGAGGATGCCGGTGCCTGCCAGTTCGGCGACCAGGGCGGACCGGCGGGAAAGCTCGGTCTCGAGGGAGGCCCGGGCGAGGTCCACGCGGTGGTGCAGGCGGTCCAGCCGCCCGGCGGTCCAGCTCGCGTAGGCGCCGAGCAGCAGCAGCACCACGCCGATCGCGAGCAGCGCCCAGGAGACCTTCACGGCACCATTCGATCATCGATTACAGAGCGCTGACGGTCTGGCCGAATCCGGTAGTCGCCCCGCCGCGCGGCACTAGCGTCGGGATCATGGCTGATATCGGCGTGATCGGTGGCTCCGGCTTCTACTCGTTCCTGTCCGACGCACAGACCGTCGAGCTCGACACACCCTTCGGCCCGCCCAGCGAGCCGCCCGTGGTCGGCGAACTCGACGGGCGTGCGGTCGCGTTCATCCCCCGGCACGGTGCCGATCACCGCTTCCCGCCGCATCGCGTCAACTACCGAGCCAACCTGTGGGCCCTGCGGGAGCTCGGCGTACGGCAGGTACTCGGGCCGTGTGCGGTCGGCTCGTTGAAACCGGAGCTCGTGCCGGGCACGTTCGTCGTACCCGATCAGTACGTCGACCGCACCTGGGGGCGCGAACACACGGTGTACGACGGCCGGCCGGTGGTGCACACGTCCGTCGCCGACCCGTACTGTCCCACCGGCCGGGCGACGGTGATTGCCGCGGGCAACGTCGTACCCGGGGGCACGATGGTGGTCATCAACGGACCGCGCTTCTCCACTCGCGCCGAGTCCGCCTGGCATGCGGCGCAGGGCTGGTCGATCGTCGGTATGACGGGCGCGCCCGAAGCGTCGATCGCCCGCGAACTCGCGCTCTGCTACACATCGATCGCGCTCGTCACCGACCACGACGCGGGGATCCAGACGGGCGAAGGCGTCACGCAGGCGGAGGTGTTCAAGGTCTTCGGCGAGAGCATCGAGCGCCTGCGGCACCTGCTCACCGAGGTGATCGGTCAGCTGCCGAAGCCGGACGCCGACTGCAGCTGCCGCCACGCCCTCGACGGTACGGCGGCTGCCCGGTGAGGGTTCTGCTGACCGGCGGCGCCGGGTTCATCGGACGGCAGGTCCGCCACCAACTCGTTGCTGAAGGCCACGAAGTGGTGGTGCTCGACTCGTTTCGACCGGACGTGCATACGCACAAGCCGGCGCCGCGACCCGGGCTGATCGTCGGTGATGTGCGCGACGGGGCCACTGTGGCGGCGGCGCTGGACGGCATCGATACCGTGATCCATCTCGCCGCGAAGGTCGGGCTTGGCGTCGACCTCGACGATTTGGACGACTACGTCTCGAGCAACAGCCTCGGTACGGCGGTCCTGCTCCGGCAACTCGCGCACACGAAGATCCGGCACGTCGTCTATGCCAGTTCGATGGTCGTGTACGGCGAGGGCCGCTACGACTGTGATCAGCACGGTCAGGTGGCGCCCGGTCCACGCCGTACCGAGGATCTCGAGGCGGGTCGCTTCGAACCACCGTGCCCGATCTGCGGCGCTCAGCTCCGGCCGGGTCTGGTCGCAGAGAGCGCGCTCCTCGATCCACGCAACGCCTACGCGGCCAGCAAGCTGAACGGCGAGCACCTGGCCGCGTCGTGGGCACGCGAAACCGGCGGGAGAGTGAGCGCTCTCCGGTTCCACAACGTCTACGGGCCTGGCATGCCGCGGAACACGCCGTACGCCGGGGTCGCGGCAATCTTCCGTTCGATGCTGGAGCGCGGTGAGGCGCCGAGGGTGTTCGAGGACGGCCGCCAGCGGCGCGACTTCATCCACGTCCGGGACATCGCCACGGCCGTCACCATGTCTGCCGCCGCACTCCCCCACCAGCCGGCGTTCACCGCCTACAACGTCGGCAGCGGCACCATGCAGACCATCGGCGACGTCGCGACAGCGCTCTCCCGTGCCTACAACGGACCGGCTCCGGTCGTCACCGGGCAGTACCGCTTGGGCGACGTCCGCCACATCACCGCTTCGTCGGCCCGGCTCAAGGACACCCTCGGATGGAAGCCCGCCTACGACCTCACGACAGGCCTCGCCGACCTAGTTGCCGGCGGGCACCGGTGGTAAGTCGATCTGGAAGGCGCAGCCGCCATCCACGTTGCTGACGCCGATCTGGCCGTCGTGGGACTCCACGACTCCGCGCGCGATCGCGAGACCGAGTCCGCCACCGGTCGACGAATCGGCGTCCGGGGTGCGCTGCTCGTCGCCGCGCCAGCCGATGTCGAAGACGCGCTCGAGGTCATCGGCCGGGATGCCGCCGCAGCCGTCCGTGACGGCGAGCCGGACGCGGCCGTCGGGTTCGCGGTCGACGGCCAGGGTCACCGTCCCACCGGGTGAGGTGTGACGGATCGCGTTGCCGACCAGGTTGGTGACGGCGCGGGTGAGCTCGTCGGGATCACCCTGGACGGCGAGCCGATCGTTGTCCGACGGCGTCGACACTTTGAGCCCGACACCCGAAGACCGTGCGTGCTCACCGTTCTCCCCCGCCACGTCCTCGGCCAGCTCTCGCAGACTGACCGCCGACCGGCGGCGCGGCGGAGGCGCCGCCGACAACCGGGACAGCTCGAACAGGTCGTCGACCAACCCGGTCATCCGATCCACCGTCGCGCGCATCTGCCGCAGAGCGCCGGGTACGTCGTCGATCACGCCGTCCTCGAGCCCCTCGGACAAGGCCCGCAACCCGGCGAGCGGCGTCCGAAGATCGTGGGACATGAAGGCCACCAGCTCCCGCCGGCTCGCCTCCAGCGCACGCTCGCGTTCATGTGACGCCGCCAGCTTCCGACGCGTCATCTCCAGTTCGTCCGCCAATTCCGCCAGCTCGGCCGGCACCGCACCGGCCAGTGCGACCGGCGCCTCGTACGACGTCCCGAGGTGACGCAACCGCCGGCCCACGTCGCGCGATCCCGTGCTGATCCAGTGCCCGAGCAGGACCGACATCCCCAGCCCGAGCAGGGCCGCGAACGCGAGCGTCCAGAGCACGACCCACGAGTCGTGCTCGGAGATGAACATCGCCCGCACGCTCTGCAGCACCGCGGCCAACGCGGCCGCCATCGGCGCCAGCGCCGCCACGATCATCGTGATCCGCAACGACCGCCGCCGGAACTGCCACAGGATCCCGGCCCCGAGGGCCGCCACGACCAGCGTCCACAACGTGGTGAGCGCCAGGATCGTGAACATGTCCTTGTTCATTCGGCGTCCCCGACGAACCGGTAGCCCGTCCGCGGCACCGTGAGTACCAGCCGGGGATCGGACGGATCGACCTCGATCTTCTCCCGCAGCCGCCGTACGTGCACGGTGACGGTCGAGGAGTCGCCGAAGTCCCACCCCCACACGCGCCGGAGCAACTCGGCTTTCGTGTACGCCTTGCCGGGATGCGACACCAGATACGCGAGGAGGTCGAACTCGCGATGGGTCAGAGCGAGCTCCGTGCCGTCGAGGTAGGCGATCCGGGCGGCCGTGTCGATCGTGATCGGGCCGGCGCTCAGCTTGGTCGGCGTCAGGTCGAGCCCGGCCAGCCGTTCCTCGCGCCGCAGCATGGCCTGCACCCGCAGCGTGAGCTCCCGCGGGCTGAACGGCTTGACCACGTAGTCGTCCGCGCCGACCTCCAGCCCGACCAGCCGGTCCTCCTCCTCGCCGCGCGCGGACAGCATGATCACCGCGGCCCCGTCGTCGGCCGCGCGCATCCGGCGCAGCACCTCCAGCCCGGACAGTCCGGGCAGCATCACGTCCAGGACGACGACCGACGGTTTCCACTGCTGCCAGACTTCGACCGCCGCGACGCCGTCGGCCACCACGCGGGCGTCGTACCCGGCCTTGGTCAGGTACGCCGAGACGACGTTGGACACAGTCGGGTCGTCGTCGACCACGAGCACACGAGTAGCCACGCCTAGAGCCTAGATCTTCGGATCGGCCGCACCCCCGGTCCCCACCGTACGGCGTCGCGATGTAAGCGATCCGTAGTCGCGCTCGGTCCGTTGTCGGGACCGATGTTCCCTACGGTCGAAGTGTGTCAGTCGATCTCGTCCTGCCGTGCCTCAACGAGGCTGCCGCCCTGCCCTGGGTGCTCGAACGGTTGCCGGCCGGGGTGCGGGCGGTTGTCGTCGACAACGGTTCCACCGACGGTTCAGCGGAGGTGGCCGCGGATCTGGGCGCGACCGTCGTCCGGTGCCCGGCGAAAGGGTACGGCGCCGCGTGTCAGGCCGGCCTGGAAGCAGCCGAGGCGGAGGTGGTCGCGTTCATGGACGCTGACGCGTCGTTGGATCCGCGGCAGCTGGTCCGGGTGACCGCTCCGGTGCTGGCCGGGTCGATCGATCTCATGGTCGGCCGGCGACGGGCAGTGTCCCGGGACGTGTGGCCGTGGCATCTTCGGTGGGCGAACGCCGAGTTGTCCCGCCGGATCAGACGCCGTACCGGGATCCGCTTGCACGATCTGGGCCCGATGCGCGCGGCCCGGCGTACCGCGCTTCTGGACCTTGGGCTGCTGGACCGGCGATCCGGGTACCCGTTGGAGACCGTGGTCCGCGCCGCCGACGCCGGTTGGCGGATCGCGGAGGTCGATGTCGACTACCTGCCGCGCTCCGGGCGGTCCAAAGTCACCGGTACGCCGCTCGGCGCGGCCCGGGCCGTCCTCGACATGTCGAAGGTGCTGGCGAGGTGACCCGCGGGACGCTGATCGTTATCGCGAAGGAGCCGGTTCCGGGGCGGGTGAAGACGCGGCTGCAGACCGAGTTCAGCGCTGACGAGGCTGCGGTGCTGGCCCGGGCGTCGCTCGCGGACACGCTGAGTGCGGTGCGCTCGGCGCCGGCCTCGCGCCGGGTCCTCGCGCTCGACGGCTCGCCTGGTCCTTGGCTCCCAGATGGCTTCGACGTGGTCGGGCAGCGTGGAGACGGGTTGGCCGAGCGGCTGGCGGCAGCGTTCGAGGACGCTTTCGACGGTACCCCGATGTTGCTCGTCGGCATGGACACGCCTCAGGTGACGCCTGCTCTGCTGGGGTTCCGGTGGCCTGGGTACGACGCTGTCCTTGGGCTGACCGACGACGGTGGCTATTGGTGCCTCGGACTCCGGGTGCCTGATCGGCGGGCGTTGATCGGCGTACCGATGTCCACCGATCACACCGGCCGCGACCAACTGCGGCGGCTGCGAGCACTCGGACTGCGGGTGATGCTGTTGCCGACTTTGCGCGACATGGATACGCCTCGTGACGCCGGGTTGATTGCTGCCGCGCATCCGTCGTTGCGCATGTCCCGGCTTCATCAGCGGCTGCGGCATGCGGCCCATCCGGGGTTGCTGTTCGAGCAGGCGTTGGGCGGTACGGCGCGAGTCGTTGCTACCGGCATCGATGGTCGGACCGTACCGTCGCTGTCCGAACTCGACCGCTGGCAGTCGCCCGCGGACGAGGTCGACCGGCTCGCGCTGAGCCGGTGTGAAGGTCCGGTCCTCGACATCGGCTGCGGGCCGGGACGGATCGTGACCGCGCTGGCGGAGCGAGGGATCGTCGCGTTGGGGGTCGATGTGTCGCCACGGGCGGTGTCGCTCACGACGGCCCGTGGCGCGGCGGCGTTGCGGCGGCCGGTGCAGGATCGGCTGCCGGGTGAGGGGCGCTGGGGCAGTGTGCTGCTGATGGACGGCAACATCGGGATCGGCGGCGACCCGGCCGACCTGCTCCGTCGCTGCGCCGAACTCGTCCGCCCCGACGGACTCGTCCTGGTCGAGGTCGACCCGGACGACGACCTCGACGACCCCGCCCCGATCGTCCTGCGCAGCTCCACCGGCCGCCGCTCCACACCGTTGCCCTGGGCAAGAGTCGGCACCCGCGCCGTCCTCCGGCACGCCCGCCACGCCAACCTCCACCCCACCGAAGACTGGCGAGCCGCCCACCGAGCCTTCCTAACCCTCCGCCGATCCGCCTAATGCCCCGGCGGATGCGGGGGGTTGTGGGGGGTGTGGTGGCGGTGGGGTGTTGTGGTGGGGTGATTGGGGCTTCGGCTGGGGAGTGGTGGCCGAATTTGGTGCTTGTGGTGGGGTGTTTGGTGGTGATGGGGGTGGTGTGGTGGGTCAAGGGGCTCACCGTGATGACCGTGGTGGTGGTTGCTGCGTTTTGTCAGGTGCCCGGGGTTATGCAGGGGCCGCTCACCAGTACGGACGCTTACCGGTACGTGTGGGACGGGCGGGTGCAGTTGTCGGGCCACTCGCCGTACGCGCGGGTGCCGTTGGACGACAGCCTGGCGCGGTTGCGGGATCCCGTGTTGTTTCCGGGGTTAGGGCCGACCGAGCGGTCGGGGGTGACCGGACCACCGCGGGTGCCCAAGGACCCGGCGGCGCTGGCGGCGCTCTCGCAGGATGACCCGAGGACGCGGATCAACCGGCCGCGCGTGCCGACCATCTACCCGCCCGTCGCGCAGGCCTACTTCACGGTGGTCGCGTTCTTCACGCCGTGGTCCGCCGGGACACTCGGTCTCCAGATTGCAGCAGCGTTGATCGCCTTAGCACTCACCTGGCTACTCGCCGTACAGGAACCCAGGTGGGCGGCTCTGTGGGGTTGGTCACCGATCGTCGCCCTCGAGGCCGGCAACGCCGCACACATCGACGTCCTCGCCGCGCTCCTGATCGCTGCCGCGGTCGTCACCGCCACCCGACGCCCGAAGCTCGCCGCGGTCCTCCTCGGCGCGGCCGCGAGCGTGAAGCTGCTGCCGCTCCTGCTGCTCCCGGCCATCCGCGGCCGGCGACCAATAGTTGCCGTTGGCACCTTCATCGCGTCGTACGTCCCGCAGCTCCTTGCCGCCGGCACCTTGGTGCTCGGCTTCCTGCCCGGCTACCTGACCCAGGAAGGCTTCGACGACGGCAGCTCCCGATCGGCGATTCTCGCGCTCCTGCTGCCTCCTGAGGCCCGTCAGCTGGTCGCCGCGGCCCTCGCGCTGACCCTGGCAGCGACGGCTTTCCGGCGGGCGAAACACGACCCGATCGCCGTCACCTGTTGCTGGCTGTACGGCGCCGCGCTGCTGATCGCCACCCCGACCTACCCGTGGTACGGCCTCCCGCTGATCGCGCTCGCGGTCCTCGCGCGCCGGCCCGAGTGGCTCGCCGTACCGCTGGCGTCGTACCTGGCCTACGCGAGCTTCGGGCACGACACCCGGCAGGGCCTGATCCACCTCACGGCGGCTGTCATCGTTGTCATCGCCCTCACGATCCGTCGCCGAACCGCTACAGCAAAGGCGTTTGACGCGCCGACGTTCGCCACCCAACACTGATCGGCGTGACGAAACCCATCGCCCTCGCGACCTCGGCCGACTTCGCCGAGTTGCACGAGCACGACCTCCCGCTCGTCGACGCCCTCCGCGCCGCCGACCTCGACCCGGTCGTCGAGATCTGGACCGACCCGTCCGTCGACTGGTCCGGGTACGACGCCGTCCTGCTGCGCTCGGTCTGGGACTACCACCGCCGGTACGACGAGTTCACCGAATGGCTCGCACAACTCGACAAGGCCGGCGTCCCCGTGCTGAACGACAGCGGTCTGGTCCGCTGGAACGGCGACAAGCGGTACCTGCTCGAGCTCCGCGAGCGTGGTGTCGCGATCGTGCCGTCCCAGGTCGCCGCCGGTGCCTGCCTGCGCGAGGTGGTCGCCGGGCTGACCGGCCAGGAGATCGTCGTCAAGCCGATCGTCGGCGCGAGCGCCCTGCACACGATCCGCGGCCTGGCCGGGTCCGCGGAGCTCGACCGAGCCCTGGATGAGCTGCCGGACCTCGTCTACCTGGTCCAGCCGTTCCAGTCCGAGATCCTCACCGGCGGCGAATGGTCCCTGATGTTCATCGACGGTGAGTACACGCACGCCGTCGTGAAGCGCCCGGCAGCCGGTGACTACCGGGTCCAGGAACACCACGGCGGCCACTCGATCCTCATCGACCCGGCGCCCGCCGTACTGGACGGTGCCCGGACGGCCCTGGAGGCGGCGGGTGCCACGCCGGCGTACGCACGCGTCGACGGTGTGGTCGTCAACGGCCGCTTCCTCCTGATGGAGCTCGAACTGATCGAGCCCTACCTGTTCCTCCCCCACTCCCCGCAAGCAACCCAGAAGCTCGCTGCCACCGTCGCGGCCCGCGTCTAGCTCGCGGCCGCCGGATAGGGTCGGGGCATGCCGACGCTCGACGATATCCGCCAGGCCGCGCGACAGTTGGACGGCCGCATCCACCGCACCCCGATGCTGAGCTCCAGCGCGCTGGACGAGCGGTTCGGCGGTGAGATCGCGTTGAAGGCGGAGTTGTTCCAGAAGACCGGCAGTTTCAAGGTGCGCGGTCTGCTGACCAAGCTGCTCCGGTTGAGTGCCGAGGAGCGGGACCGCGGCGTGATCACGGTCTCGGCCGGCAACGCGGCGGGCGCACTCGCGTGGGCCGCCCGGAACGCCGGTGTGCCGGCGACCGTGGTGATGGCGAAGACCGCCGTACCGGCCAAGGTGGACGCGGCCCGCGGGTACGGCGCGACCGTAGAACTGGTCGAGGGTGACCTGATGGCGGAGTACGAGCGGATCCGGGACGAGCGCAAGCTGACCGGCGTTCACCCGTTCGACGACGAGGACGTGATCACCGGGCACGGCAGCCTCGGCCTCGAGCTGCTAGAGGATCGTCCCGACCTCGACACCGTGCTCGTCCCGGTCGGCGGCGGCGGGCTGATCTTGGGCGTCGCGACGGCGGTCAAGCTCGTGAAGCCTACGATCCGCGTGATCGGTATCGAGCCCGAGCAGGCCGACGTGGTCAGCCGCAGCCTCGCGGCCGGCGAGCCGCAGAAGCTCCCGACGGCCCGCTCGATCGCCGATGGGCTGGCCGCGCCGGTCTGCAGCACGCGCAACCTCCCGCTCATCCAGCAGTACGTCGACACCGTCGTACGCGTGAGTGAGGAGGCGCTGCTGGAAGCGACGCGGCTGGTGATGTCGCGGACCAAACTCGCCCTCGAACCAGCAGCCGCCGCACCGTTCGCCGCCCTGCTCGAGGGCAGCATTCAACTCGACGGGGTCACCGCCGCTGTGGTCAGCGGCGGCAACCTGGACGTCTCGAAGCTGATGCTCTAGGCGGGAACCAACCGGGCCTGCGCGCCGGACCTGACCCCGTCACTCGGATCGTCGACCAGGTCACCCTGGCGAACCGGATCGTGCTCCGGCAGCAGGATGTCGCGCGCCACCACCAGCATCAGCCAGAGCGTCCCGGCCATCCGCAGGATCACCGACAACCAGTAGATCCGATCCGGCACCTCCGGATTGCCGGGCGCGAGGAACTGGGCCAGATGCATCCACACCAGCATCCAGTAGAAACACTCGCACGCCTGCCAGATCAGCCAGTCCCGCAACCGCGGCCGGGCCAGCGCCACCAACGGCAGCAGCCACAGCACGTACTGCGGTGAGTAGACCTTGTTGATCAGCAGGAACGCCGCCACCACCAGGAACGCCAGTTGGGCGAAGCGAGGTGGTCGTGGCGCCATCAACCCGAGGATCGCGATCGACAGGCACAGGCCGGCGAAGATCACGATGTTCAGCTGGTTGACGTCCGCGACCTCGTGCTTGGCCAGCTTCAGCACGTACCAGATCGAGCCGTAGTCACTCTCCCGCTGATCGTTGAACGTCCAGAACGACATCCATTCGTTCTTCGCCAGCAGATAGATCGGCGCGTTCACCAGACCCCACGCGACCGCCGCGGCGATCGTCGCCTGGAACCATGGCCACAGCTTGCGGCCCCGGATGCACACGATCAGCAGCGGCCCGAGCAGCAGGAACGGATAGAACTTCGCTGCCGTCCCCAACCCGAGCAGGATGCCGAACCAGATCGGTCTCCCGCGCGACCAGGCGAACATCGCCCCGGCTGTGAGCGCGACCGCGAACAGGTCCCAGTTGATCGTCGACGTGAGCGCGAGTACTGGCGCGGCGGCGACGTACAGCGCGTCCAGTGGCTGCCCTCGGGCCGCACCCGGGCGCGATTCGACGCCGCGTGCGGTGGCGAGGGTGAAGCCGACCATGAACAGCGCGCAGATGAACAGCATCGCCACGTTGACGACGAAGAACACGCCCGCCGTGTCGCGCTTCTGCTCGACGGTCAGGTCCTTCTTCGGGTCTCCGGTGAACAGCCAGGTGATCCTCGCCGCGACCTCCATGAAGCCGCCGGTGAGCACCGGGTACTCCAGCACCGGGTAGTTGCCGGTGTCCAGGAACGGCCGGTTGCCCTCGGCGAAACCACGCTCCTGGTACAGGAACCCGATGTCGGAGTAGCAGAGCGCCTTGAACGGCCGCCAGCTCTGCCGGTCCCAGCCGGCGTCCATGCACGGCGCCTTCTGCAGTACGCCGAGACCGAACGTGATCGTGCACACCGCGAGCGCGATCCGCAGCGGCGTCCACCAGGACGAGCTCAGCCGGGCGAACCGGCCGGTCGGCCCACCGAGCCCAACGGTCAGGCCGGCGACAGCCGGATCGACCTCGGTCGGCGGCTGCCGGTCCTGCGCGTCCTGGGTACGTGGTCCGGTCACGGTGGGCATCATCTCCTATCGGCTCACCTGGCGACCAGGAGAGGTTACCCACAGGTGCCTGAAGCCCAGTGCAGGCAGGGCCGCGCGCCGTCAGCCCGGTAGTGGTCCGGTCCAGATCGCCTGCCAGAAAGACCAAGCTCAGGTCGTAGAGCGGCGGCGGGTCGGACGGCAACGATGCAGCGCAACGCGCCGGTCAGGCGATCACGCCAGGACACCACAGCGTCGTACGACAGGATGCGCGCCACGACGACGATGGCCGCACCGATCGTTGCCATGTACACCGTGTAGAAATGCGACGTCCACAGCAGCGCGACGACGAACGGCGTCACCAGCATCGACGGTATCGACCGCCGGCGCAGGATCCACTCGCAGAGCAGGCAGAGCACCGGGAAAGCGATCATCCCGTTCAGCCACACGGTCATGTACGCCGCGTCATCGATCGCCCAGGCGCAGGCGCCGTACGAGACCCCGGCCGCTATCGCGAGCCAGACAGGTCCGGCCGGACGCAGGCGACGCAGGTACGCCGTCATCGCGCCGGCGCCGAGCGAGATCGCGGCGACCGCGACGAAGAACAGCGCCAGGTCGATCTGGTCGCGAGGTAGCACTAGTGCGATCCACGACAGCGTCGAACCGACGTACGCCATCAGATCGCCAAGGAACGGAACGCCGAACCCGCTCGACCAGTTGAAGAGCAGATCGCCGGGCGCCTGACCGGTGACGACGTCGCGCAGGTGTGCGTACATCGGGACGAACTGCTGACCGAGGTCGTTGGTGCTCCGGGCGCGGTCGCCGAACGGGTACGTCCCGCGGATGATCCCGCTCGCGACGAACGTCGTACCGGCCGCCGCCGCGGCGACCAGGACCGGCCAGTGACGGCCGAGCCAGGGGAACCTCCTCCTCATACTGCCTGCCGGGACTCGGCAACCGAGGCAGACGGCGCTGGATGCTTGAGGTAGGTCAGCTGCGCGGCTTCCTGCCGGCTGCGCCCGACAGCATCGAGCACGTAGCCGAGCACGAGCATCAGGATGGCAACCAGACCGATCGACGAGGCCAGGACGGCGGTCGGGAACCTCGGCACCAGGCCGGTGTCGAGATAGTCCAGTACGACGGGTGCACCGAGAATCAGCGCCACCATACCGAGCACGCCGGCCAGGACACCATGGAAGAGCGTTGGCCTTTCGAGCCGGGTCAGGCTCAGAATCCACCGCAGAGTGCGCACACCGTCGCGGTAGGTGCGCAGCTTGCTCTCACCACCGCTGGGGCGTTCCTTGTATCCGACCGGTATCTCCGCGACCGGGACCCGCAGGTGCAGCGAGTGGATGGTCAGCTCGGTCTCGATCTCGAACTCCCGCGACAACGCCGGGAACGACTTGACGTACCGCCGTGAGAACGCTCGATAGCCGCTGAGCATGTCGGTGATCTCCCGGCCGAACAACAGGCCGGTGGCACCGGTGAGGCTCGGCGTACGACGTTGCCCTTGCCTTTGCGCGCGAGGCAAAATTCTCATCTAGACCGGTAAAAGAGGCCTTTTCGGATCAGACCGTGGTGCCCTGGTCGCTGTCCGGGGTCTCGATCCGGGCCAGCCAGGCAGCCAGCAGCCGCTCCAACTGCTGGGCATCAGCCGGAGTCAGCGCTTCGTTCAGCAGCCGTTGCTCATTGGCCATGTGAGCGGCGAAGGCCTTGTCGATCAGGCGCTTGCCGGCCGGGGTGAGCCGGACGACGCGACCGCGACCGTCGTCGTCACTGCGGCGGCGCCGGACCAGGCCCGCTTGCTCGAGCCGGTCGACCCGCTTGGTGACCGCTCCGGTGGTGACCATCGTGTGCAGCGCGATCTCCCCCGGAGCACGCTCGTACGGCGCTCCCGCGCGACGCAGTGCCGCGAGTACGTCGAACTCCCCTTCGGACAGCCCGTACTGCGCGTAGAGCAGGGTCAGCTCGCCGGTCAGGTGGTTCGCGATCCGGTGCAGCCGGCCGATCACGCCCTGCGGACCCGTGTCGACGTCCGGCCGCTCCCGCGCCCACTCCGCCTGGATCCTGGCCACCCGGTCGTCGGTCATGCCACTGACTATATCTTCCACGGAAGATATAATAGTTTCCATGGAAAATACTTTCCGCTGGGTGCTCGTCACCGCGATCGCCCCGGTGGCCTGGGGCACGAACTACTTCGTCACCCACGAGTACCTGCCCGCCGGCTACCCCTTGTACGGCGCGGTGTTCCGGGCGCTGCCGGCCGGCGTACTCCTGCTCTGCCTGGCCCGGCGCCGCCCGCGCGGGATGTGGTGGTGGCGGTCGCTGCTGCTCGGCGTGTGCAACATGGGCGCGTTCTTCGCGCTCATCTACCTGGCGTCGCAGCTACTGCCGGTCAGCCTGGCGTCGACGATCATGTCCGCCTCGCCGCTGACCATGGCGTTGTTCGCCTGGGCGCTGCTCGCGGAACGGCCGACCGCTGCAGTGCTGACTGGCGCCGCGGCTGGGATCGCCGGTGTCTTCCGCCTGCTCGGCGCGGGGTCGACAGCGGTCGACCTGCGCGGAGTCGCCGCTTCGGTCGCGGCCCTCACGATGTCGTCCTGCGGGTACATCCTCGCCAAGCAGTGGGGCCGCGCCGACGGTCCGCTCGCGACGACCTCCTGGCAACTGATCGCGGGTGGTCTGGTGCTGGTCCCGTTCGCGGTGATCTTCGAGGGTGCGCCGCCGAGGTTGGACGGCCCGGCGCTCGCCGGTTTCGCGTACGTCGGGTTGATCGCGACCGCACTCGCGTTCACCGCATGGTTCACCGGCTTGCGTCATCTGACCGCCGCCACGGTCGGACTGATCGGGCTGCTCAACCCAGTGACCGGCGTACTGCTCGGCGTACTGGTGTCGGGTGAGGTGCTGACCCTTCGGCAGGTGCTCGGGCTGGCACTGGTGCTGCTGGGGATCACACTGAGCCGTCCACGACGCGGATCAGGGGTTGAGGTCCGAAGGGAGGAGCCTTCTAAGGTTTATCGATGAACCTCGAGTGGAGTACGCCGGAGCTGACCCTGACGTTCGCGATCGACGACGGGCCGGTGCGGCTGATCACCGGGTCCGACCGTGAGCTGACCCAACCGCTCGTGGAGGTGTCCGCGATCGGGTACGGGCGCTCCCCCGGCACCAACCGTCACGTCGACACGGTCCTCGGCCGGCGCCTGCGCTACGTCACCCACGAAGACACCGGCTCGACCCTGCGCATCGTGCAAGAGGACGCCGACACCGGTCTCCGCGTGACCAGCGTCTTCGAAGCTGGAGCCGGGGTCCGGGCCTGGTCCGAGGCGTCGCTCACGCAACCCGGCGAACTCATCCTGGACTTCCTCTCGTCCCTCGTCGTCGGCCTGGAGTCCGTCGACGCCGAGCTTCACTCCGCGGCCAACGATTGGATGGGCGAGAACCGCTGGTCCGTGCAATCGCTGCGCACCAGTGGCGTGACGAAGATCGTGCGCGACCCGCACTTCCCGATCGCGAAGAGCCGGCTCGCCGTGACCAACACCGGCTCGTGGTCGACCGGTGAACGGCTTCCCGTCGGGGTCCTGGTCGGTACGTCGTACGCGCTCGGCTGGCAGATCGAGCACAACGGACCCTGGCACTACGAACTCGGGGAGAACCGCCGCGGCGGGTACCTCCTGCTCAGCGGGCCGACCGGCCAGGAGCACCAGTGGACGGTGCGACTCACCGAGGCGGAGTCGTTCACGACGGTGCCGGTGTCGCTCGTCGCCGGGACCAATCGCGACAGCACCTTCGCCGCACTCACTCGCCAGCGCCGTGCGGTGCGGAAGCGCCGGCCGATCGACGACCGGATGCCGGTCATCTTCAACGACTACATGAACACGTTGATGGGTGACCCGACGACGGACAAGTTGCTCCCGCTCATCGATGCCGCGGCCGCCGTCGGCGCGGACTACTTCTGCATCGACGCCGGTTGGTACGCCGAAGGCGACTGGTGGAGCACGGTCGGCGACTGGCAGCCGTCGGCCACGCGCTTCCCGAACGGCCTCGGCGAGGTGATCGAGCGGATCCACCAGCGCGGCATGGTGCCCGGCCTCTGGCTCGAGCCGGAGGTGATCGGGGTCGACGCGCCGATCGCCCGCGAACTCCCCGACGACGCGTTCCTCACCCGGCACGGCATCCGCGTCGCGGAGCACGGCCGCTACCTGCTCGACCTGCGCAACCCGCTGGCTCGGCAGCACCTCGACGACACGGTCGACCGGCTGGTCACCGACTTCGGCGTCGGCTTCT
>NZ_JBEZYF010000043.1:0-74136 GCF_040638415.1 Kribbella sp. NPDC026596
CCCGCCGTCCCCCTGGGCCGACCGCGGGCCGGGGGCGGGGGGGGGGGGGGGGTCGGGGGGGGTTGGGGCCCGGGGGGGTGGGAAAACCACCCCAACAACCTTCACCCCCCCCACCACCCGGGGTGCAAGCCCCCTGCAGTTACCCCGATCTCAGGCCCAATTCCCGCGATGCGGACGGATCCGACCACATCCCGGGCTGAGGCCGGGCCGGGCGCGGTCTGGGCGGCGAGTCGTGGATCTTGGCGGGGACTCGTCGGCGTGGCGCAACCAGTTCCCGCGACTCGGCGGATCGGGTGGGCGCCAATCTCCACGACTCGACACAGCGACGAGCAGCACCACCCAACTGCTCGACCGACCCAGCCCGACCGCAGAGCCACCCGGTTCAAATACCCGGCGCGCTCACCACCCGGTTCGTTGACGGAATCCGGTTGGCGTGCGACCACTCGGCTGAGCGGCTCCGGGCATAGCTGCGGCCTTCCCTGGTCGGGGTGGTGTGGGTCAAGGGTCGAAGGTCCCGCAGGGACGCCAAAGGCGCCCTTGACGCATGCCACCCCGACTAGCACCATCACGCAGCCCGGAGCCGCGGCACCACAGTCACCTAGGCCCACAGCGCCGACGTACCCAGGGGGGTTAGTGCAGGAGGGGGTCGATGGCTGCGGCTATGAAGAGGAGGGCCAAGTAGATGTTGGAGAAGTGGAACAGGCGCATGGGGCGGAGGGCGGCTCCGTCGGCGCCGGTGTGGGCTCGGAGCAACAACGCGCGGGCCTCGCGGAGGAAGAGCACGCCGAGCACGATCGCGGCCAGCGGGTAGACGAAGCCGGTGTCGGCGACCGGCCACAGGGCGATCGAGGTGATCACCATGACCACCGAGTAGGCCATGATCTGCCGGGCGGTGGCGACCGGGGTGGCGACTACAGGCAGCATCGGTACGTCGACCGACGCGTAGTCCTCGCGGTAGCGCATCGCCAGCGACCAGGTGTGCGGCGGGGTCCAGAAGAACACCACCCCGAACAGCACGATCGGCGTCCAGGCCAGCTCGTTGGTGACCGCGGTCCAGCCGATCAGGGTCGGGAAGCAGCCGGCGATCCCGCCCCAGACGATGTTCTGCACGGTCCGGCGCTTGAGCACCATCGTGTAGCCGAACACGTAGAACAGGTTCGCGGCGAGCGCCAGGCCGGACGACAGCCAGTTGACGAAGAACCCGAGCTCGAGCGTGGCCAGGATGCCGAGCACGACACCGAAGATCGTCGCCGAGCGCGGGCTGACCGCGTGCCGCGGCAGCGGCCGGCGACGGGTCCGGCGCATCTGCTCGTCGATGTCGCGGTCCAGCACGCAGTTGATCGTGTTGGCGCTGCCGGAGGCCAGGATGCCGCCGACCAGGGTGGCCGCGACGACGCCCAGACCGGGCACTCCCCCGGCGGCCAGGAACATCACCGGCACCGTGGTGATCAGCAGCAGCTCGATGATGCGTGGCTTGGTCAGACCGACGTACGCCTTCACCACGTCGCGCACCGACGGACTCACTACAGCAGGAGCGTCCACCAGCGGCGTCGGGTACGACGTCGTCGCGGCTGGACGCGGGTCGACGGCCGTCACGAACACCTCGAAAACAGTGGGTTGACGCCGGAGGCCCGGCGCTGACGATTCGACAGTCTACGACGCCTCGTAGGAGGGGCTGACCACCCCCCTGGGTGAGTCCGGGAACAACGATGGACATGTCCGAGTTGCTTGTCTGTGAGAAGCCTGAAACGTGCTGGCGAGTAGGCTCCTGGCGGAGGACCAGTACGTGTCCACAGCCATCGAGAGGAGCGCCGCCGGCGTGACGGAGAAGACCAGCCCCAAGCTTGAATGGACCGAGCTCGACCAGCGCGCGGTCGACACCGTGCGGGTGCTCGCTATGGACGCGGTCGAGAAGGTCGGCAACGGCCACCCCGGGACGGCGATGAGCCTGGCACCGGCGGCGTACCTGCTGTTCCAGAAGGTGATGCGGCACAACCCGGCCGACCCGCACTGGGCCGGCCGCGACCGGTTCGTGCTCTCGGCCGGTCACTCCAGCCTCACCCTGTACATCCAGCTGTACCTGGCCGGCTTCGGCCTCGAGCTGGACGACCTGAAGGCGCTGCGGACCTGGGGCAGCAGGACCCCCGGTCACCCGGAGTACGCCCACACCCCCGGTGTCGAGACGACCACCGGCCCGCTCGGCCAGGGCGTCGGCAACGCGGTCGGCATGGCGATGGCGGCCCGCCGCGAGCGCGGCCTGCTCGAGCCCGAGGCAGCCTCCGGCGCGGGTGTGTTCGACCACCAGATCTACGTGATCGCTTCGGACGGTGACCTGGAGGAAGGTGTCTCGGCGGAGGCGTCCTCGCTGGCCGGTCACCAGCAGCTCGGCAACCTCACGGTGATCTACGACGCGAACAAGATCTCGATCGAGGACGACACCAACATCGCGTTCTCCGAGGACGTCGCGGCCCGTTACGCGGCGTACGGCTGGCACGTCCAGGACGTCGACTGGACCAACGGCGGCACCGGCTACGAGGAGGACGCCCAGGCCCTGTACGACGCCATCGAGGCGGCCCGGGCGGTCACCGACAAGCCGAGCTTCATCCGGCTGCACACGATCATCGGCTGGCCGGCCCCGACCAAGCAGAACACCGGCAAGATCCACGGGTCCGCCCTCGGTGCCGACGAGGTCGCCGCGACCAAGAAGGTGCTCGGCTGGGACCCGGAGCAGACCTTCCAGGTCGCCGACGACGTGATCGCCTACACCCGCAAGGCGCTCGACCGCGGCAAGGCCCTGCAGGACGACTGGAACATCAAGTACGACGCCTGGCGGACGGCCACCCCGGAGCGCGCGGAGCTGTACGACCGGCTGGGCAAGCGTGAGCTGCCGGCCGGCTGGAAGGACGCGCTGCCGAGCTGGGACGCCGACGCCAAGGGCGTGGCCACCCGCGCCGCCTCCGGTGACGTGCTGACCAAGCTGGCGCCGGAGCTGCCCGAGCTCTGGGGCGGTTCGGCCGACCTGGCCGGTTCGAACAACACCACCCCGAAGGGTGAGCCGTCGTTCATCCCGGCCGAGCACGCCACCAAGGAGTTCCAGGGCAACGAGTACGGCCGGGTCCTGCACTTCGGCATCCGCGAGCACGGCATGGGCTCGGTGCTGAACGGCATCGCCCTGCACGGCCTGACCCGCCCGTACGGCGGTACGTTCCTGGTCTTCAGCGACTACATGCGCCCGGCGGTCCGGCTGGCCGCGCTGATGCGGCTCCCGGTCACCTACGTGTGGACGCACGACTCGATCGGCCTCGGCGAGGACGGCCCGACGCACCAGCCGATCGAGCACCTGTCGGCACTGCGGGCCATCCCGGGCCTGGACGTCGTACGGCCTGGTGACGCCAACGAGACCGCGGCCGCGTGGGCCACGATCCTCGAGCACACCGACCGCCCGGCCGGCCTGGCGCTGACCCGGCAGAACGTGCCGACGTTCCCGCGGGGCACCGACGGCTTCGCCACCACGGAGAACGTGAAGAAGGGCGGCTACACGCTGCTCGACACCGACGGCACGCCGGACGTGGTCCTGATCGGGACCGGCTCCGAGCTGCAGCTGGCCGTCGAGGCCCGCAACACGCTGGCCGCCGAGGGCATCAAGGCGCGCGTCGTCTCGATGGTCTCCCGCGAGTGGTTCGACGAGCAGGACGACGCGTACCGCGAGTCCGTCATCCCGGCGGACGTCCGGGCCCGGGTCTCGGTCGAGGCCGGGATCGCACAGAGCTGGCACGACATCGTCGGCGACGCCGGCCGCACGGTCAGCCTGGAGCACTACGGCGCGTCGGCCGCCTACCAGACCCTGTACGACGAGTTCGGCATCACCGCCGAGGCCGTCGTCCAGGCCGCCAAGGACAGCATCGCCACCGCCGCCGGGATCAGCGGCCCGGGCGTGCCGCCCAAGCGCGCCGCCGCCGGCCCGGTCGGACCCGCCGACGCCGCCAACTGAGACACCCACAACAGAAGATTCGGAAGGCTTCGGACATGAACGATCGCTTGAAAGCACTCGCTGACGCGGGTGTCTCCATCTGGCTCGACGACCTCTCCCGGGAGCGGCTGACCAGCGGAAGCCTGGCCGCCCTGATCCAGGACAAGCACGTGGTCGGCGTGACCACCAACCCGACCATCTTCGCCAAGGCGATCTCGGACGCCGACGCGTACGCCGAGCAGGTGTCCCGCCTGGCCGCCGACGGCGTCAGCACCGACCTGGCGATCCGGGCGATCACGACCGACGACGTCCGGAACGCCGCCGACCTCTTCAAACCGGTCTACGACGACACCGAGGGGCAGGACGGCCGGGTCTCGATCGAGGTCGAGCCGAGCCTGGCCCACGACACCGGCAAGACGATCGAGCAGGCCAAGCTGCTGTGGGACATCGTCGGCCGGGAGAACGTCTTCGTGAAGATCCCCGCCACCAAGGCGGGCCTGCCGGCGATCACCGCGACGCTGGCCGCCGGGATCAGCGTGAACGTGACGCTGATCTTCTCCCTCGACCGCTACAAGGCGGTCGTGGACGCGTTCCTGTCCGGCCTCGAGCAGGCGATCGAGAACGGCCACGACGTGACCAAGCTGGCCAGCGTGGCGTCGTTCTTCGTCAGCCGGGTCGACACCGAGGTGGACAAGCGGCTGGACGCGATCGGCACCGACCAGGCGAAGGCGCTCAAGGGCAAGGCCGCGATCGCCAACGCCCGGCTCGCCTTCGAGGCGTACGAGGAGATCTTCGACACCGACCGCTGGCGCGAGATCGAGACCGCCGGCGCCAAGCCGCAGCGCCCGCTGTGGGCCTCCACCGGCACCAAGGACCCGGCGTACTCCCCCACGCTGTACGTCGACAACCTGGTCACCAGCGGCGTGGTCAACACGATGCCCGAGGCAACCATCAAGGCGGCCGAGGAGCACAGCGAGTTCTCCGGTGACACGGTCCGCGGCGACTACGCCGGCGACCGCAAGGTGATCGACGACCTGGAGCGGCTCGGCATCTCGTACGACGAGGTCGTGCAGGTGCTCGAGGACGAGGGCGTGGCGAAGTTCGACGCGTCCTGGTCGGAGCTGCAGGACACCGTCACCGCGGCCCTGAAGGGTGCGGCCAAGTGAGCGCTCCGCAGGTCAGCACGCAGAACGGCGACTGGGCCGAGGTGGTCGGCAAGCTCGTCGAGGAGAAGATCGCGTCCCGGATCGCCGCGAAGGACGCGACGATCTGGGGTCCGGACGCGGAGTCCGAGGCCTCGATCCGGCTCGGCTGGGTCGACCTGCACGAGACCTCGCGGCCGCTGCTGGCCGAGATCGAGGCCCTGCAGGCGGACCTGCGTTCCGAGGGTCTGGACCGGATCGTGCTGTCCGGCATGGGCGGTTCGTCGCTGGCACCCGAGGTGATCACCCGGACCGCCGGCGTGGAGCTCGTCGTACTGGACTCGACCGACCCCAGCGTGGTCGGGCGGGCGCTGGCCGGTGACCTGTCGAAGACAGTGATCGTGGTGTCCAGCAAGTCCGGTGGGACGGTCGAGACGGACAGCCACCGGCGGACCTTCGTCAAGGCGTTCACCGACGCGGGCATCGACGCCGCTTCGCGAGTCGTCGTGGTGACGGACCCGGGGTCGCCGTTCGAGAAGCTGTCGGCCGACGAGGGGTACCGCAAGACGTTCCTGGCCGACCCGAACGTGGGCGGCCGCTACAGCGCGCTGACCGCGTTCGGACTGGTTCCGTCCGGTCTGGCCGGGGCCGACATCGCCGAGCTGCTCGACCAGGCGGCCGAGGCCGCCCCGGCTCTGCAGGCTGACTCGACGGACAACCCGGCCCTGTGGCTGGGCGCCGTACTCGCGGCCAGCGCGGGCCGGGACAAAGCGATCATCACGGCCGACGGGTCCGACATCGTCGGGTTCCCGGACTGGGCCGAGCAGCTGATCGCGGAAAGCACCGGCAAGCAGGGCACCGGCGTACTGCCGGTCGCGGTCGAGGTCGGTGCGCCGGAGCTGCGCAGCGAGGCGGCGGACCTGACCAACGCGCTGCTGGCGGAGAAGGCGACGAGCGGTGTTCCGACGGCGCTGACCTCGGGTTCGCTCGGTGGTCAGTTCCTGCTCTGGGAGGTGGCGACGGCGGTGGCCGGCTACCTGCTGGGCATCGACCCGTTCGACCAGCCGGACGTGGAGAGCGCGAAGAAGGCCGCTCGCGGTCTGCTGGACGCTCAGCCCGAGCCCGAGGCGGCGGCCTTCACCGACGGTGTCGTCGAGGTCCGTGGCTCCGAGGGTCTGCTGGACGGTGTGGACTCGCTGCAGGGCGCGGTCGACGCGCTGCTGGGCAAGCTCGACGCGGTCGGCTACCTGGCCGTGATGGCGTACCTGGACTCCGAGCGCGACGCCGACCTGGCGGGTGTTCGGCCGGCGCTGGCGTCGCGGACGGGACGGCCGGTGACCTTCGGCTGGGGTCCGCGGTTCCTGCACTCGACCGGTCAGTACCACAAGGGTGGCCACCCGCAGGGCGTGTTCCTGCAGATCACCGCGGCACACCCGACGGATGTGGAAATCCCCGATCGGCCGTTCACGTTCGGCACACTGATCTCGGCGCAGGCCGCCGGAGACGCGAATGTGCTCGCCGAGCGCGGCCGTCCGGTGCTGCGGCTCCACCTGACCGATCCGGCGAGCGGCGTACAGCAACTCCTGTCCCTGTTCGGTAACTAGAAACCTCGGAGGGAAGCGGCTGATGACCGCTGAGCTCGACGACGGGCCGGCCGGCCCGGTGAACCCGCTGCGGGACCCGCAGGACCGGCGGCTGCCGCGGATCGCCGGGCCGTGCAGCCTGGTGATCTTCGGTGTCACCGGCGACCTGGCCCGCAAGAAGCTGATGCCGGCGGTCTACGACCTCGCGAACCGGGGGCTGCTGCCCCCGGGTTTCGCCCTGGTCGGGTTCGCCCGCCGCGACTACACCAACCAGGACTTCGCCCAGATCGTGCACGACTCGGTGAAGGAGCACGCCCGGACGCCGTTCCGCGAGGAGGTCTGGCAGCAGCTCGCCGAGGGCTTCCGGTTCGTGCCGGGTGACCTGACCGACGACGAGGCGTTCAAGCGGCTGCGGGAAACCGTGGACGAGCTGGACGTCACCCGCGGTACCGGTGGCAACCACGCCTTCTACCTGTCCATCCCGCCGGGGCTGTTCCCGGAGGTCGTGCGGCAGCTGTCCGAGCACGGGCTGACCGACGAGACGCCCGGCTCGTGGCGGCGGGTGGTGATCGAGAAGCCGTTCGGCCACGACCTGAAGAGCGCGCGGGAGCTGAACCGCGTGGTCGAGTCCGTGTTCCCGCCCGAGGCGGTCTTCCGGATCGACCACTACCTGGGCAAGGAAACCGTCCAGAACATGCTGGCGCTGCGGTTCGCCAACGCCATGTTCGAGCCGGTGTGGAACAGCCACTACGTCGACCACGTCCAGATCACCATGGCCGAGGACATCGGCATCGGCGGCCGGGCCGGGTACTACGACGGCATCGGCGCGGCCCGCGACGTGATCCAGAACCACCTGCTCCAACTGCTCGCGCTCGTTGCGATGGAAGAGCCGGTCAGCTTCGACGCCTGGTCGCTGCGCCAGGAGAAGAAGAAGGTTCTCGCCGCGGTGCAACTGCCGGAGCGCCTCGACCTGCACTCCGCCCGCGGTCAGTACGCGGCCGGCTGGGCCGGTGGCACCAAGGTCAAGGGCTACCTGCAGGAGGACGGCATCCCGGCGTCCTCAGCGACCGAGACCTTCGCTGCGTTGCGCGTCGACGTCGACACCCGTCGCTGGGCAGGGGTTCCGTTCTACCTGCGTACGGGCAAGCGCCTGGGCCGCCGGGTCACCGAGGTCGCGGTGATGTTCAAGCGCGCACCGCACCTGCCGTTCAACAAGACCGAGACCGAAGAGCTCGGCCAGAACGCACTGGTGCTGCGGATCCAGCCGGACGAGGGCATCACCATGCGCTTCGGCGCCAAGGTGCCCGGCACGATGATGGAGATCCGCGACGTCAACATGGACTTCCAGTACGGCGGTTCGTTCACGGAGTCCTCACCCGAGGCGTACGAGCGGCTCATCCTCGACGTCCTGCTCGGTGATCCGCCGCTGTTCCCGCAGCACACCGAGGTGGAGCTGGGCTGGAAGATCCTCGACCCGGTGATCAACTACTGGGCCAAGCACGGCACGCCGGAGCAGTACGCGTCCGGCGGCTGGGGCCCGGACTCGGCGCACGAGATGCTCGCCCGCGACGGACGCGCCTGGAGGCGGCCATGATCATCGACCTCACCGACACGACGTCGAGCGAGATCGCCTCGGCGCTGCTGAAGGCCCGCCGGAACGCGGGCTCGCCGGCGATGGGCATGGTCGGCACGATCGTGGTGGTCGTCGACGAGGCTTCCCACCACGACGCGATGAAGGCCGCGAACGAGGCCGGCCGAGAGCACCCGTCCCGGGTGCTCGTTGCGATCCTGCGGCCCGGCCGCGGCGCGACCGGCCTGGACGCGGAGGTCCGCGTCGGCGAAGGCATCCCTGGCGAGGCGGTGCTGCTCCGGCTGCACGGCGAGCTGGCCAAGGTGCCGGAGTCCGTGGTCACGCCGCTGCTGCTGCCCGACTCCCCCGTCATCGTTTGGTGGCCGGGTGGCGGACCGAAGGTTCCGGCCGACGACCCACTGGGCCGGCTCGGCCGGCGCCGGGTGACGGACGCGGCGGCGACCCGTCGCGCCTCCGTCGACTTCACCGCGCGGGCCGAGGGCTACCAGCCCGGCGACACCGACTTCGCGTGGGCCCGGCTGACCCCGTGGCGCGCGCTGATGGCGGCTGCCCTGGATCAGTACCCGACCACGGTGACGGCTGCCGAGGTCGTGTCGGCCAAGGGCAATCCGAGTGCGGACCTGATGGCCGCGTGGCTGCAGTGCCGGCTCGGCGTCCCGGTCGAGCAGAAGAACTCGCGCGGCCCGGGCGTGACCGCCGTCCGGATGTTCACGCCGTCGGGGCCGATCGCGCTGACCCGGCCGGACGGTTCGGTGGCGACGTTCAGCATCCCTGGGCAGCCGGATCGGCCGGTGGCGTTGAAGCGCCGTACGACGTCCGAGCTGCTGAGCGAGGAGTTGCGGCGGCTCGACCCGGACGACGTGTACGCGAAGACGCTGGCGTGCATGGTCGACCGGGAGAACCTGCCGGAAGCCGCGAAGAAGGTCGACGCTGCGGACAAGCGATCGGTGCAGTCGGCGGTGTCGACAGCGGCAGCCCGGACGGCCGAGGCCTCGCCGGCTTCGGCGAAGAAGGCGGCTGCGACCGCGAAGGCTGCGGCCGAGAAGTCCGGGGCGAAGAAGGCGACCGTACGCAGGACGGCTGCCAAGAAGACCGTGGCCAAGAAGACGGCGGTCAAGAAGGCCGCGGCCAAGAAGACGGCCGCGAAGAAGACGGCTAGCAAGCGGGTGGCGGGACGCTCATGAGCGTCCCGTCCGTCCTGCTGAACCGCGACGCCGAGGGCCTCGCCCACGCCGTCGCGGCGCGCTTCCTCACTGCGGTGGTCGATGCCCAGAGCAACGGTCGGGTCGCACAGGTCGTGCTGACCGGCGGTCGCGTCGCCGCGGTCGTCCACCGGGCCGTCGCGGAGTCGCCGGCCCGGACCGCGATCGACTGGAGCCGGGTCGAGTTCTGGTGGGGTGACGAGCGCTTCCTGCCCGACGGCGATCCGGAGCGCAACGAGACGCAGGCAAGGGATGCTCTGCTCTCGCATGTGGACGTCGACCCGGCCAGGGTGCACCCGATGCCGGCCGACACGGGCCAGGGCGCCGAGGCAGCAGCCGAGGCCTACGCGGCCGAGTTGGCCGCGGCCGGCTCACCGACCTTCGACGTACTGATGCTCGGCGTTGGTCCGGACGGGCATGTGGCGTCGCTGTTCCCGGGCTATCCGCAGGTGAAGATCACCGACGTTGCCGCGGTCGCCGTCCACGACTCCCCCAAGCCACCGCCGACCCGGGTCTCCCTCACCCTCCCGGCCATCGACCGGGCGCGCGAGGTGTGGTTCGTGGTCTCCGGCGAGGACAAGGCGGACGCGGTCGCGAAGGCCCTGTCCGGCGGCGACGTCCCCGCGGCACGCCCCCGCGGCCTCGACCGCACCCTATGGTTGCTCGACCAAGCAGCCGCTGGAGGACTGTCCGAGAGTCAAGGCTGACTTCGGCGGGCGCCGAACAGTCTGGGTGGCAGACTCGGCGGCATGACGAGCTTCCGCGGGCTGCACACCGGTCACTTCGTGATGCCGAACGCCTGGGACGCCGGCAGCGCCGTACTCCTCGCGGAGGCGGGCTTTCCGGCGATCGCGACCACCAGTGCCGGGATCGCCTTCTCGCTGGCGAAGGGCGATCACACGCTGCCCGATGGCGCGCCGTCGGTGTCCCGTGAGGTCATGTTCGAGCGGATCCGGGAGATCACGGCGGTGAGCGCCGTACCCGTCAACGGCGACCTCGAGGACGGGTACGGAGCTCAGCCTTCACGGGTTGCGGACACGATCGCCCTGGCCCGCGACGCCGGGCTGGCCGGCGGGAACATCGAGGACTACGACGGGCGGGAGCTGTACGACGTCGAGCTGTCCGTGGAGCGCATCGTCGCCGCCCGCGAGGCCGCCGGCTCCGACTTCGTGCTGACGGCCCGGACCGACGGTCAGTTGCTGCGTACGCCGACCTCGCTGAGCGACTCCATCGATCGCGCCAACCGCTTCCGCGCGGCGGGCGCCGACTGCCTCTACGTCCCCGGCGTGAACGACCTCGACGAGATCCGCACCCTCGTCCGGGAGATCGACGGACCCCTCAACGTCGTCATCGGCCTCGGTACGTCGACCCTCACCGTCGCCGACCTCCAGTCCGCCGGCGTCGCCCGGATCAGCCTCGGCGGCAGCATCGCCCGAGCGGCCCTCGGCTTCATCCGCCGCAGCGCCGAAGAACTAGCCACCAAAGGCACCATCACCTTCGCGGCCGACCAGATCCCGCAGGCTGACCTCAACCTGCTATTTGCGCGATCATCCAAGGGTGAGCCGGCCTGAAGGAAGCCTCCGGACGCTGCCGACGATCCACGGGATCGTCGGCCTCGGAACCTGCCTGTGCCTGATCCTGCTCTACCTCGGAATCGACGCGTTCGGAGCCGTCAACGACGTCGGCAACGGCGTACTGGGGCTGCTCAGCGCTGCGCTGGCTTGGCGGTGCCAGCAGGCCGGCGTGACCGCTGGGCGCGCGTTCGTGGTGATCGCGGCGCTCGGCGCCGCGATCACCGTCATCGGTTCGATCCTGGTCCTCACCGACGCGACCGGGTTCTTCCTCGCGGGTCTGGTGTCGAGCCTCGGGTTCGCGATGATCGGGATCTGGCTGGTCGCGATCAACCGAAGGCCCGACGACCCCTGGCTCAGTCAGCTGAGGAGAGCCGGCCTGGTTGCCGGCATCGTGATGCTGCTCGGCTTCGTCAGCGCACCCGGCATCGCCATGGGTGTCGACGACATGGACGCTGCGCCCGCCTGGACCTACTTCGGCGGCTTCAGCTGGGCGGGCACCTACCTGCTCTTCCCGCTCTGGAGTCTCCGCCTCGGTCGCTCGACCTCAGTCCCCCGGCCGGACTGATCCCGACCGGAAAGATTCCGTAAGCCGGTCGCGGCACAGTACCGGAGTCAGCCCGACTCCAGGAGGTCCGCGATATGTTCACCCTCACCCAGACCATCGACGCACCGCCGACCGAGGTCGCCCGCGCCTTCACCGAGCCAGAGCCGTTCGCCGCCTGGTTCCTCGCGGAAGGCTTCACCACCCCGGCCGACCGCGTCACCATCGACGCGCGGCGCGGTGGGCAGATCTCGGCCGTGTTCGTCGGCGAAGGCGACACCGAGGTGCCGTTCACCCTGCGCTTCGGCGCGGTCGATCTGCCGCGCAGCGTCGTACTCCTCTTCGACGAGCCGGCCGAGGAGATCACCGTGCAACTGTCGGAGCTGGCCGGCGGGCGGACCCAGCTGGACTATCGGAGCGTAGGCCTGTCCGCCGAGGGCGAGAAGACCATCAAGCCCGGTGTGGCGATCATGCTCGGTCACATGGCGTCGTACTTCAGCCGGTAAGCCTCGCTCACGCGTCCCGGAAGCGGAACAGGATCAGGCCCGCAGACAAGGCAGCCACGGCATAAAGCGCGAGCACACCGAGTCCCGACCACGGTGCTATCGGCAGCGCGTCCAGGCGCAGTGTCGCCTGGATCCCGAGGCCGGCCGTCATCGGCGAGACCTTCAGGATCCACTCCTTCCACCGCGGATCGGTGACGGCGATCGAAACGATCGGTGCGACGTAGAACAGCACGAGCAGGATCGTCACCGTGCCGCCGGTATGGCGGACGACGAAAGCGACACCGAGACTGATCAGGGCGACCAGGCCGAGGTACAGCACGGTTCCGCCGTACGCGCGCAAGATCGGCCCGTCGGCGAGCGACAGCGGCCGATAACCCGCCGCCGCGGTGAACCCGTTGGCTGCCAGGAACCCGCGGCCGACCAGCAAGGACGTGAGCACACTCAGGGCGGCAGCGCCGGTGACCGCCGCGCCGACGGTCACCGCTTTCGCAGCCAGTACGGCGAATCGGCGCGGACAGGCCGCCAAGGTGGTCCGGATCATCGCGGTCTCGTACTCGGCGGTGACGGCCAGCGCGGCCACCACGATCACCGCGGCCTGGCCGAGGTACACGCCCGACAGACTGAGTTTGGCGAGGTCGAAGTCGCAGGACGGGTCCGAGCGCGCGCAGTTCGGCGGGGTCAGATCCCACGTCACCAAGCCACCGACCGCTGCTGTCGACAGGATCACCGCGAGCAGCGTCCAGCCCGTACTCGGCGCCGTGCGCAGCTTGGTCCACTCTGCTCGCAACGCCCGCCCGGCACGCATCACGCGTCCCGGCGGCCGAGTTGCCAGCGGGCCAGGCCGAGCGCGACGACGACGTACGCGCAGAGCACCCCCAGGCCTGCCCACGGGCCGATCACCTGGCCGGCCCGGTCGACGGTTTGCTGGACGGCCAGACCCGCGATCGGCGTCAGCCGGCTTGCCCAGACATCGGCCTCCGGCGAGATCACCGGTACGACGATCTGTGGCACCACGACGAGCGCGATCACGAACACGATCGCGCCGACCGTGCGCCGCCTGAGCACCGCGATGCCGAGACTGAACAGCGCGATCAGGGCCAGGAAGATCGCCGTACCGATGACCGCCCGCAGACTAGGACCGTCGAGCAGCGACACATGCGGATAGGCAGGCGGATTGTAACCGCCCGCGTGCATGCCCGGCTGGGCAAGCAGGAACGAGGCAACGCTCGCGACCAGCCCGGCGACGAAGACCGTGCCGCCGAGGACGACCGCCTTCGCGGCGAGCACGTGACCGCGCCGGGGTCCGGCGGCGAACGTCGTACGGATCATTCCGGTCCGGTACTCCGCAGTCATCCACAGCACGCCGAGCGCGATCACCGCGATCATGCCGACCCGGACGCCGAACAGGCTGAGCAGCACCACGTCGTCCTCCCCCGGCGAATGCCAGCTGCCGATGCCGTAGCCGGAGATGTCGCCCGATCCGGTGATCGTGAACGTGTCGCCGGACCGGCGCAGGTCGCCGGTCGGAACCCCGCCGGTCTGCTTCGACGGAAGCGTCGAGATGTTCTGGCCGGTCCAGTCCTGCTGCCCCGGTTGCGCCCCTGCCAGCGCGACGCTGTCGAAGACCGCCGAACCCACGGTGTTCTCGATCGAAATCGCCGACCCGCTGCCCGTCCGTGTCGACACATAGCGCGGTGGCGACGCGACGAACAGGCCGACCTCGACCTCGCGCGGCAAAGCCACGGTCATCGTGCCGACCTCCTGCCAAGCCTGGCCGTCGGCTGACGAGTACCCGGTGATCGAGTTGCCGGTCCGGCTCAGCTTGAGCCAGCGCGGCGCCCGGTCGGCCGGACCGGCCTGCTCGGTGTCGAACATCGCCTCCATCCGTACGCCGTGGTCCGGCGTGACCAGCACAGCGGCGTACGGCGTTCCCGGCGCAACGCCGGCCTTCACCAGCAGGCCGGCCTTCGCCCACTCATGACTGCTCTGCTGGCTGACGACCCGGGCGATCACCGACCCATTGCCGGCCAGCGGCTTGTGCACGAAGTACGCCTGATCCGAGAACCGCGGCAGCTCGTTGGCATCGGTCTTGCCGGCCGACGAGCCCAGCACTTCCAGCAGCACGCTGACTCCGACGGCGGCGACCAGGCACAGCGCCGTACTGCGCACCGTGCGGAACTTCGTCCACTCCCCGTGCAGAACCCGCAGGAAGCCGCGCATCGCTCACACCTCCTGGGGCGGGGTCCGCGCGGCGAACTCGACCGCGTCCCGGGTCAGGTCCATGTAGGCCTCTTCCAAGGACGCGCGATGTGCGGCCACCTCCGTGAACGCCAGACCGTGCTGGTTCAGCATCTTGATGACCTGCTCTGACGTCAGCCCGGTGACGGTCACCCGATCATGGTCCGTGGCGGCGACGGTGGCGCCGGCGGTCGCCAGCACTGTCATCGCCTGCGTCCGGTCCAGCGTGCGGAGCACGACCCGGTCCGCCGATGCGGCGGCCACCAACTCGTGCACCGTGGTGTCGGCGATCAGCCGGCCACGGCCGATCACGATCAGATGGTCCGCGCTGCCCTCGAGTTCACCCATCAAGTGACTCGACACCAGCACCGCTCGGCCGTCCGCGGCCAGCGACTTCAGCAGACCGCGGATCCACACGATGCCCTCCGGATCCAGCCCGTTCACCGGTTCGTCGAACAGCAGCACCGGCGGATCCCCCAGCAGGGCGCCGGCGATGCCCAGTCGCTGACGCATCCCCAGGGAGAACCCGCCGGCCCGGCGTCGCGCCACCTCGGTGAGGCCCACCTGTTCGAGGACCTCATCCACGCGCCGGGCCGGCAAGCCGTTGTACTGCGCCATCCACAGCAGATGGTCGCGTGCCTTGCGGCCCGGATGGACCGCGGCCGCATCGAGCAGCGCGCCGACGTCGCGCAACGGCGTCTCGAGGTCCCGGTAGCGGCGTCCGCCGATCAGTGCGTTGCCCCTGTCCGGCGCGTCCAGCCCGAGGATCACGCGCATCGTCGTCGACTTGCCGGCACCGTTCGGCCCGACGAAGCCGGTCACCTGACCCGGCCGGACGGTGAACGAGAGCCCGTCCACCGCGATCGTGGCGCCGTAGGTCTTGTGTAGCTCGTGCACCTCGACGGTGTTCGCTTCCATGGCGTTGACGCTACGCAGCCGCCGGGCCGCTGTCGTCACGCTGCCGAGCCGTCTGGGCGTCCCTCGCGTGGGGGACGCCGGGGGTGACGAACCGGGCGGACAATGAGGCTGTGAGCCAGGCCCGTGAGCTGGGCGACCGCGCGCTGGTCAGCGTCCGCAGGATCGCCGGCACCCGCGAAGCGTTCGTCGTCGCGGCAGTGGCGCTCGCCCTGGTCGCCCTCATGGAGGCCGGCAACAGAGGCGACCAGACCGGCCTGGATCTGGGCACCGGACTGCTCCTCGGGCTGTGCGCGACCGTGCCGATCGCGTTCCTGCCGGCCCATCCGATCCCGGTCGCGCTGGCCGTCACGCTCGCGAACGTCGTGGTGCTCGCCGGCTCCGATGCGCCGTACGTCGCGGGGGTCCTTGCCGGGCTCGTCGCTCTGTACCGGCTGGCGCGGAGCCGATCGCGCCGGCTGGCGTTTCCCTTCCTGCTGCCGTTCGTGGTGTTCGCGCTCGCGGAGCAGCGGCCGGGCTCGACCGCCGTACTGGTGCTGATGACGGCCGCCGTCCTCCTCGGCGCCGCCGTGCGGGAGCGCGGCACCGCGGCCGCCACCGCGGCGGCCGGCCGGGAGACAGCGGAGACGCTGCTCGACTACACGGCACGAGGTGAGCGGGCCCGGATCGCCCGCGAGCTGCACGACGTCGTCGCGCACCACATCTCGATCATCGCCGTACAGGCCGAGACCACCCGGCTGACGACACCGGGCATGCCGCCCGAGGGCGCGCAACGACTGGTCGCGATCGGCGACACCGCACGGTCCGCGCTCACGGAGATGCGCCGGCTGCTCGGCGTACTGCGCGAGGACGTCGACAGCGGCATCCGCAGCACGCGGTCACCGCAGCCCGGCCTGGAACAGCTGAACACCCTTGTCGACGAGGCCCGCGCGTCGTCGGGCGCGAGTACCCGGCTGATCGTCCGCGGCCACGTCGTGCCACTGGACCCCGGTGTCCAGCTGACGGCGTTCCGGATCGTGCAGGAGGCGCTGACCAACGCGCGGCGGCATGCGCCTGGCGCGGCCGCGGATGTCGAGTTGGACTACACCGACGAGGCACTGCGCCTGTGGATCCGCGACAACGGCCCAGGCCCCGCGCTCGACCAGGACGGAACCGGTGGGCACGGGTTGGTGGGTATGCGCGAGCGCGCCGCGATGATGGACGGAACCCTGGTCTTCGGCCGGTCGCCGGGCGGCGGTTTCGTGGTCGAGGCCGTGCTGCCGATCCCGCCGGACGAGCCATGACGGCGCCGACCCGGATCGCCGTCGTCGACGACCAGGAGGTGGTCCGGGCCGGGTTCGGCGCACTCCTCGGCACCCAGCCGGACTTCGTCGTCGCGGGTACCGCTGCCGATGGCAGCGAAGCGGTCCGGCTGTGCCGCGACGTGTCCGTCGACGTCGTCCTGATGGATGTGCGGATGCCCGTGCTGGACGGTATCGAGGCGACGCGGCGCATCGTCGCCGAGTCTGCCCCCGCACCAGGCCCACGGATCCTGATGCTGACGACGTTCGACCTCGACGAGCACGTGTACGACGCGTTGGCCGCCGGAGCCAGCGGCTTCCTCCTGAAGGACGTGACCGCCGAACGCCTCTTCGACGCGGTCCGGGTGATCGCGTCCGGAGGCGGCCTGCTCGCGCCGACTGTGACCCGCCGGCTGATCGCGGAGTTCGCGCGACTCCGGCCCGCAGCGGAATCGGGCGTGCCGCTCGGGAGCCTCACACCGCGCGAAGTGGAGGTGCTCCGCCTGATCGCCGAGGGTCTGTCCAACCCGGAGATCGCGAGCCGACTCGTGGTCAGCGAGGAGACGGTCAAGACCCACGTCAGCCGGCTGCTCGGCAAGCTCGGCCTGCGCGACCGCACCCAGGCCGTCATCGCGGCCTACGAGTCAGGGCTCGTCATCCCAGGCACCACCCGCCGAAACTCTCAGCCGATGAGGCCTTTGTAGACGCCGGGAACGGGCCCGCGGGCCGGGCCTGGCCTGTAGTCCGCTGTGTCTGCGCCGGTTGCTCCGAGGAGGCGTCGGGTCAGGGCATCGCGTGACGACAGGAGTTCGGTGACGGCTTCGCGGAGGTGACTGGCAGCTGGCGTGGCGTTCGACTGGGCGGCAAGCAGGATCGTGCGGCGGACGAGTTCCTTCACGAAGGACGCGGTGGTCCCCTCGGTCTGAGCCACGATCTCCTCGATCACGTCGTTCGTCAGGTCGAGGTTCGGACCGTAGAGGCGCAGCAAGCGGGCGCGGCCGTCAGTGTCCGGCAGCGGCACCTCGACGGCCAGGTCGACGCGGCCCGGGCGCTGCATGAGCGCAGGCTCCAGCAGATCCGCGCGGTTGGTGGTCAGGAGGAACGCGACATCGGCGTCCTGGGCCAGCCCGTCCATCTCGTTCAGGACCTGGAACAGCAGCGGGTTCTCGGCGCCGTGCGAGAAGTCGCGGGCCTCGGCGACCAGGTCGCAGTCCTCCAGTACGACGAGAGCCGGCTGCAGCATCCGCGCCAGTGAACACGCCTGCGCGATGAAGTGGATGCTCGTCCCGGCCAGCAGGACTACGGTGAACTCCGGCAGCCGTGACAGCAGGTAGCGCACGGTGTGGGTCTTCCCGGTCCCTGGCGGCCCGTAGAGCAGCACACCGCGACGCAGGTGCTGGCCGGCGCTCAGCAGGGCCTCTCGGTGCTCCGCGATGCCGACGACCTCCCGCTCGACCCGCTCCAGCACACCGTCCGGCAGTACGACGTCCTGCCGGCTGATCCCGGGCCGCGGATGCAGCCGGAACGGACCCACGCCCTGCCCGAACTCGTGCCCCTCGAACGACACCACCTTGCCCCGGAACACGTTGTGCTCGCGGATCAGGTCCGGCAGCGCACTCAGGAAGCGGTCCCCCGCCTCCTTCACCGGTGCCAGCACCTCGAGGTCGACGCTCGAGCGCCCGTACTGCGGGTTCGCCGCGCGCAACAGAGCGACGTACCGGTCCTCGCCGTGGACACCGAGGTAGAACCCGAACGCGACGCAGTCCATCTCCTCGTCGACGTCGATCTGCAGCCGCTGGTAGTCCACCGCGCCGATCCCGAACCGGTCGTACTCGGCCAGTTCGAGCAGCTCGCCGAGCGAGTGGTGACCGCGGTTCGATCCGGCCAGCCCAAGCACCTCGAACTCGTCGAACCACGCCTCGATCGCGCGCTGCACGTTCGGCAGGTCGTACGACGGGAAGCTCGACGACACCACCGGTACCTGCTCGGGGTCGACGCCGAGATGCGTCCGCAACCGCTCTCTCAGGCTCTCCCGGGCGTTCTTCGGCCCGGGAGACTGCATCCGCTCCAGGAAGCCCCGGAACAGCCGTGCGAACTCGTCGATCCCGTTCTCGTCCGGCATCGCGCCGTACCCCCTCGTGGTCCGCTATCCGGGGCGATCCGGAGGACCCTCCGCAACGCCGGATAGGATCACCACCATGACAGATTCCGAGTCCACCGACCGCCCGTACGCCGCCTTCCCGGTTCGGATCGGCCTGCAGCTCCAGCCCCAGCATGCTCAGTACGCCGACATCCGGCGGACCGCCGCCGCGGCCGAGGAGATCGGTGTCGACGTCCTCTTCAACTGGGACCACTTCTACCCGCTGTCGGGTGAGCCGGAAGGCCTGCACTTCGAGTGCTGGACCATGCTGGCCGCCTGGGCCGAGGCGACCGAGCGGGTCGAGATCGGCGCCCTGGTCACCTGCAACTCCTACCGCAACCCCGACCTGCTCGCCGACATGGCCCGCACGGTCGACCACATCAGCGACGGCCGGCTGATCTTCGGCATCGGTTCGGGCTGGTTCGAGAAGGACTACGACGAGTACGGCTACGAGTTCGGTACGGCGGGCGGCCGGCTGGACGCCCTCGGCGAGGCGCTGCCGCGGATCGAGCAGCGCTGGGCCAAGCTGAACCCGAAGCCGACCCGGGACATCCCGGTGCTGATCGGAGGCGGCGGCGAGAAGAAGACGCTGAAGCTGGTCGCCCAGCACGCGCACATCTGGCACGGCTTCGGTGACGCCGAGACGATCGCGCACAAGCACGCCGTCCTCGACGAGCACTGCCGCACGATCGGCCGCGACCCGGGCGAGATCGAGCGCTCGACCGCGGTCGGCACCAAGACGCCCGAGGAGACCGGCAAGTCGCTCCTCGACGTCGGCACCCGGCTGTTCACCGTGCACGCCTCCGGCCCGGACTACGACCTGGGCCTGCTGCGTGACTGGGTCGCCTGGCGCGACGACCTGAACGCGAAGTAGTCCGGCTGCGTCCGGAGGGCCGTTGCGCACGGTTCTCCGGACGCAACGGTGTCCCGCTAGGATTTCCGGCATGTCTACGTTGCCTGAGAACGGTTCGGTGCGGCCCATCACCCGCTGGGGTGAGGACGTCATGCACCGGGTCAACCAGCCGGTCACCGACTTCGGCGACGACCTGCAGACGCTGGTCGCCGACATGGTCGCGACGATGAACGCGGCCGAGGGCGTCGGCCTGGCCGCGAACCAGGTCGGCGTGGACCTGCAACTGTTCGTGTTCGACTGCCCGGACAAGGACGGCAACCGGGTCCAGGGCGTCGTCTGCAACCCGGTGATCGAGCTCCCGGAGGGCAAGGACCGCCAGTTGGACGAGGGCGACGAGGGCTGCCTGTCCCTGCCGGGTGCGTTCACCAAGTGCGCCCGCCCCGACTTCGCCCGGGTCACCGGCGTCGACCAGCACGGCGAGCCGGTCACCTTCGAGGGCGACGGTCTGCTCGCCCGCTGCCTGCAGCACGAGACCGACCACACCCAGGGCACGGTCTTCGGCGACCGCGTGTCCCGCAAGTACCGCAAGCGCCTGTTCGGAGAGGCCGAGGAGCTCGCCCCCGACTACCCGTCCGACTGGCCGGTCTCCCCGATGATCGAGCACGAGGACGCGCACGAGGACACTCCCGCCACCTGACGGTCTACCAGCGGGCTTTCTCCAGGTCGGCGACGATCACGTCGACGGTCTGCTCCGGGGTCTGTCCGGTCGTATCGAGCCACAGCCCCCGGCGCGGGATCTCTTCCAAACCTGCCTGCAACGCACGGACGCCGTCCTCGAGCGAGGGACCCCAGTCGCGGTACGAATTGTTGCCGCCTCGACCGATCTCCCGCTCGACGATCGACTCCACCGACGGGATCAGCACCACCAGGTACGTCGCCACTGCGTGCAACCGGTCGAACCAGCGCTCGACGTGCTCACCCAGGATGATGTCACTGCAGACGAAATCGAATCCGGCGTCCGCGTAGTGCTGCGCCACCAGCGCGGAGGCGTCGTACCTCAGCTCCAACTGCCGCACAGCCTCCGCGGAGGGCTCCGGCGTCATGATCTCGGCGCCTGCGACCACGCCGCGATAGAACACGTCCCCGTCCAGCGTCGCTGCCGGCGGACCGAGTCGCGCGGCCAGCAGCGGCGCGACCGTCGACTTCCCCGCGGCCTGCATCCCGGTGACGAGCACTACCTTCGGCATGCTCTCATCACATCATCGGTGTCCATCGCTTTTGACCGCCCGCGCCGAGTTCCACAGCACCCCGCGGTTCAGCCGGTCCGGGTAGGCCGCGAGTACGGCGTTGTAGAGGTCGAGAGCGGTCTCCGTCCGAGCCTGCGCGGCCGCGAAGACCTTCAGGTACTTGCGAGTCTCGTCGATGAAGCGTGGATCGTCCGAGGCGTCGGCCTGGCGGTGGCCGGAGACCACCGCGGTAGGCCGCAGGCCTTCGAGCACCTCCAGTGCGGCCAGCCAGTGATCGATGCCCCCGGCCACCGATTCGGCGAGGTAGAGGTGGACGTCGTCGTACACGGCATCGCCCGCCACCACCAGACCGATGGATGGGACATGCAGCGCGGTGGTGCCGTCGGTGTCGGTGTGGCCGAGGTCGATCGCGGCCAGTTCCTCGCCTTCCAGCGCCAAGGCGTCACCCTCGAGCGGCTCGGCGACGACCAGGCGATCGGCCAACTGGCCCGGGAACCTGGCCCGCCAGAAGCCGTCCAGCCACGCCGGGCTGAGGTTCTGTCTCATCCCCTCGACGACTGCGGGCGTTGCGACCATCCGGGCCGCCGGAAAGCGCTCGAGCACCGGCGCGGCGCCGAAGAAATGGTCGCCGTGCCCGTGGGTGACGAAGATCGTGGTCAGGTTCTTGCCAGTGGCGGCGATCCAGCCGGCCAGGTCCTCGCCTTCGGCCGCCGTCATCAGCGGATCGACCAGGACGGCATCGTGGTCACCGTGGATCAGCGTGGCCGCGGTCGGCGACCACAGCCGCCGTACCTCGCCCGGCGGAAGGTCGTCGGACACGACCGGCTTGGACGGAGCTACGTAGGTCGAATAAGTCAGGTTCGTCATACCGATCAGCCTCCGACCACCCGCCGCCACGGAGAAGGTCGCCGTTTCCTGGGTGCAGCGCACCCAGGAAGTTCAGAGCCCGGCCAGCGCGGTCGCGCTCGCGCTGCCCGGTTCCGCCGTACCGACGAGCAGCTGCTGACCGGGCGCCGCGCGTACGTCGAAGGTCTGGTAGGTCAGCTCGATCCGGCCGGCCGTCGGGTGGTGGAAGATCTTGTACGCGCGACTCAGCCCACGCGCCGTCTGGTCCTCCCAGAGAGCGCGGAACCCGGCGTCCGGCAGCAGATCGCTCACCAGCGCCTTGATCTCGGGGTCTGCCGGATACGTCCCCGCGTTGAGGCGCACGGCGTACACAGCCCGCCCTACCACCGCCTCCCAGTCGCCGAAGATCGTCCGGGCCTGTGGGTGTTCGAACATCATCCGGAGCATGTTGGTCATCCCGAACGGTGCCAGCAGCGCCTCGGCGATCCGGTTCGTGGCGAGGATCTCGTACGCCGGGTTCAGCACATAGGCCGCCGCGGCGGGAAAGTTGTCCAGCAGCTGCAGGAGCGCCGGATGGACTTGATCCCGCGCGGCCCCAAGCCGCGGCGCCGGCGCCAGCCCGGCGAGCCGGAACAGATGCGTCCGCCCGTCCGCGTCCAACCGCAGCGCGTGCGCGATCCCGTTGAGCACCTGCGCCGACGGATTCCGCTCCCGTCCTTGCTCGAGACGTGTGTAGTAGTCGGCGCTGACAACGGCCAGTACGGCGACCTCCTCACGGCGCAGGCCCGCCACTCGACGGTCACCACCGCTCGGAAGACCGACCGTGGACGGCTCGACCCTGGCCCGCCGGGCGCGGAGGAACGTGCCTAATTCACCGACCGCCTGCATGACGGCCAGACTACGCCCGGTGCCGCCAGGTATCCGCCGTCATCGAGTAGACCGTGGCGTCGAACTCGATGCCGTCTTCTGCCAGGACGGCCTCGTGGTCGAAGGTCATGCCGAGGCGGCGCATGACGGCGATGCTGCGGTGGTTGGGGGTGTCGGTGACGGCGATGATACGGGGCAGGCCCATCGTGGTGAAGCCGTGGTCCAGCCAGGACGCTGCCGCTTCGGTGGCGTAGCCCTGACCCCAGTACTCGCGGGCCAGCCGCCAGCCGATCTCGAGATCTTCGGGGTACCACTGCTCACGACTGAGACCGGCCGCGCCCAGGAATGCCCCGTCCGTACGACGCTCGACCGCAAGGAACCCGAACCCCTCAGCGGCGTACTGCTCGTTCACCGCCGCCGCGATCCGATCGCACTCCTCCCGGCTCAACGGCTCCCCGAGAAACTCGGTCACCTCCGGGTCGGCGTTCAGCGCGGCCCACGGCTCCAGGTCCTCTTCACGAAACGGACGTAGCAGCAGGCGTTCCGTCGTACGCATGGCTTCCCCCTAGGTCACCAGACACGGCCTAAGGTCGTGTGGCGTAGAACGCGACTGCTGCCGAGGATGCCACATTGAGGGAGTCGACGCCGCCGGTCATCGGGATGCGCACGGTGAGGTCTGCCTTTTCGAGCACGTGGGGTTTGAGGCCGTGGCCTTCGGTGCCGAAGATCAGCGCGAGCCGCTCGTCGTGGCGCGCCGCGAGGTCGTCGAGGGTGATCGAGTCGTCGGTGAGCGCGAACGCGGCGGCGACGTATCCATTGTCCTGCAGGAGTTCCAGATCTCCGGGCCAGGCCTCCAGCCGCGTCCACGGGACCTGGAAGACCGTGCCCATCGAGACCTTGATCGAACGCCGGTACAGCGGATCCGCACACGTCGGCGTCACCAGCACGAGCTCGACGCCCATCGCCGCGGCCGCCCGGAACCCGGCGCCGACGTTGGTGTGATCGACAATTTCGTCGAAGATCGCGATCCGCTGGGGAGCATCGCGAAGGAGTTCGGTCAGCGGGACGGCGGCGCGGCGTTTGTACGACGCCAGCGCGCCACGGTGCACGTGGAAGCCCGTGACCTGCTCGGCCAGCTCCTCGGAGACGACGTACACCGGGGTGTCAGGCCACTTCTCGAGCACGTCTTTCAACGAATCGAGCCAGCGGGGCGCCAGCAGGAACGACCGCGGTTCGTAACCGGCGTCCGCGGCGCGGCGGATCACTTTGTCGCCCTCGGCAATGAACAGCCCGTGCTCTTCCTCGAGCAACCGGCGGAGGCTCACCTCGCGCAACTGCACATAGTCCGCCAACCGGCTATCGGCCGGATCATCGAGCGGCACCAATGGGCTCACGCCGGTCGACCGCCGGCGCCCCGGGCCTGCTCGGCCACCGCCACCACGTTGCCGATGACAACGATCGCCGGTGCTCCGACGCCCGCTTCCTTCATCGCCTGGGCGATTCCGGCCAGCTCCGACGTCACCATCTTCTGCCCCGGAAGGGTGCCGTCGGCAATCGCCGCGGCGGGTGTCGTCGCGGGCCGCCCGGCGGCGATCAGCCGCTCGGTGATGGCGGGCAGGTTCTCGACCGCCATCAACAGCACCAGCGTCCCGCTCAGCTGGGCCAGCGCGTCCCAATTGATCAACGAGTCCGGATGCGACGGCGGGATGTGCCCCGACACCACCGTGAACTCATGCGTGACGCCGCGATGCGTGACCGGAATCCCCGACACCGCCGGCACCGAGATCGAGCTGGTGATCCCCGGCACGACCGTCCACGGCACACCGGCCTCCGCGCAGGCGAGCGCCTCCTCGAAGCCGCGGCCGAACACGTACGGATCGCCGCCCTTCAGCCGTACGACGACCTTCCCCTGCCGGCCGCGATCCACCAGGATCCGGTTGATCTCCTCCTGCTGAGCCGCTCGTCCACGCGGCAGCTTGGCCGCGTCGAACAGCTCGACGTCCGGATGCAACTCGTCCAGCAACGGCTGCGGCGCGAGCCGATCCGCCACCACCACGTCCGCCTCGGCCAGCAACCGCCGCCCGCGGACGGTGATCAGATCCGGATCGCCCGGTCCCCCGCCGACCAGGTACACGCCGGGGTGCTTGTCGACCTCGCGCGCTCCCAACTCCCCCGTCCGCAGACCCTCCAGGATCGCGTCCCGGACCGCGGCCGAGCGTCGGTGATCGCCGCCACCGAGTACGCCGATGGTCACATGGTCGTGCTGTCCGGACGCCGGGGTCCACGCGGTCGCGCGCGAACGGTCGTCGGACCGGACACAGAAGATCCGCCGCTCCTCGGCCTCTGCCGAGACCTGGTCGTTCACTGCGGTGTCGTCGGTCGCGACCACGACGTACCAAGCGCCGTCGAGATCGCCGACGGTGTAGCCGCGCTCGATCCAGGTCAGCGACGGGTTGCTGAGGAGGCCCTCGATCGTCGGCGTGATCGACGGCGAGATCAGGTCGATCCGGGCGCCCGCCTCGAGCAGCCGGGGCAGCCGACGCTGGGCCACGCCGCCGCCTCCGACGACGACAACGCGCCGCCCGTCGAGGACCAGGCCGGACAGGTACTGACTCGTCACGAGGTGATCCCCGCGGACTCGAACGTCGCCATTTCGGCCAGCGCGCGGACGGCGCAGGTCAGGATCGGGTATGCGAGTACCGCACCGGTCCCCTCGCCCAGCCGCAGATCGAGATCGACCAGCGGCTGCAGCCCGAGAGTCTTCAGCGCGACCGCATGCCCGGGCTCGGCGGACCGGTGGCCGGCGACGCAGTAGTCGATCACCGCCGGGTGGAGGGCCTGCGCGACGAGCGCCGCGGCGCCCGCGATCACGCCGTCCAGGATCACCGGCACCTTGTTGGCCGCGGCCCCCAGGATGTACCCGGCCAACGCCGCGTGTTCGAGGCCGCCGTACGCCTGCAGTGCGCCGAGCGGATCGGTCGCCGGTACGTCGTGCAGCGCCAGAGCGGACCGCACGATTGCGGTCTTGTGGGCCAGCATGGCGTCGTCGATACCGGTGCCACGGCCGGTGACCACGTCGGCGGTCGAGCCGGTGAAGGTGGCGATCAGGGCGGCGCTCGCGGTGGTGTTCGCGATCCCCATGTCGCCGGTGAGCAGGCAGCGGTAGCCGTCCCTGACGAGCGTGTCCGCCAGGTCGAACCCGACCGCGATCGCCGCGCGGGCCTCGTCCTCGGTGAGAGCGGCCTCCGTGGACAGGTCGCGCGTACCGGGCCGGACCTTCGCGTGCACGATGTCCAGCTCGTCCACCGGCGTCGCGACCCCGACATCGACCACGCGGACGTCGACGCGGTTGTTCGCGGCGAACGCGTTCACCGCGGCACCGCCGGCGGCGAAGTTCGCCAGCATCGCGGCGGTCACCTCCTGCGGCCAGGGCGAGACTCCTTGGGCGTGCACGCCGTGGTCGGCGGCGAAGACCGTCACCACGGCCGGTGCCGGCACCGCGGGCGGGCAACTGCCGGTCATCCCGGCCACCCGGACGGACAGCTCCTCGAGCACACCGAGGGAACCGGCCGGTTTCGTCAACCCGGCCTGCCGCTCGGTGGCCGCTCGCATCGCGACCTCGTCCGCCGGTCCGATCCGGTCCAGGTACTGCTCCACCGCGCTCCTCCACTCCGTTGCCGGCCGCCACGTCCGCGGCGCGACCGTTCCGCTGCCCCCGATCTTCGCATCCTCCGACCCCTGCCCCGGGACGGATCCGGTTCCGGTGGACAGTAATGTCGGAATCACCACACGTCGCGAGATCCCGGAGGATCCAGATGTCGCTCGATCGTCCCGTCACCCCGGACCCGTACGAACTGCTCCCCAAGGCCGGTTCCTTCACGGTCACCAGTACGGACGTCGCCGACGGCGAGCAGCTGTCCGATGACCACACCTTCGCCGGCGGCAACAAGTCGCCGCAGCTCAGCTGGTCCGGCTTCCCGGCCGAGACCAAGGCGTTCGTCGTCACCTGCTTCGACCCTGACGCGCCGGTCCCGTCCGGCTTCTGGCACTGGGTCCTGGTCAACCTCCCCGCGACCGTGACCGAGCTCCCCACCGGCGCCGGCAGCACCGACCGCCTCGACAACGGTGCCTTCCACGTCCGCAACGACTTCAGCACCAAGAACTTCGGCGGCGCCGCCCCGCCGCCCGGTGACCAGGTCCACCGCTACTACTTCGCCGTCCACGCGATCGACGTCGAGGCCCTGGACGTGGACGCCGACGCCAGCCCGGCCGTGGTCAGCTTCAACCTGGCCTTCCACACGCTGGCCCGGGCGATCATCACTCCGACCTACCAGATCGCCGAGTAGTCCCCGGGTCGTCCAGTTACCTTCGCCGGTCTGGGCTCGTCATGGTCATGACGGAACTCGCTGGAGGAAGGTAACTGGATGACCCCGGATGACGCCCTGGCCGGAGCGTTCGAGGAACAGCGCGGACGGCTGGTGGCGGTGGCCCACCGGATGCTCGGATCGCGGGCGGACGCGGAGGACGCCGTACAGGAGGCCTGGCTGCGCCTGGCGCGCCAGGATGCCAGCTCGATCGACAACCTCTCCGGCTGGCTCACGACCGTGGTGGGCCGGGTCTGCATCGACGTACTGCGCTCCCGCAAGACCCGGCCCGAGGCGTCGTACGACGACCAGCTGCCCGAGCTCGTGGTCATCGAGGACGGCGCCGAGGCACCCGAGGACAACGCGCTGATGGCCGAGTCGGTCGGGGTGGCGCTGCTTGTGGTGCTCGACACACTCGGTCCCAGCGAGCGGCTGGCGTTCGTACTGCACGACCTGTTCGCGGTGCCGTTCGCGGAGATCGGTCAGATCGTCGGCAAGTCCGCGGACGCCACCAAGATGCTCGCCAGCCGGGCCCGCCGGAAGGTGCAGGGCACGCGGCACCCGGCCGACGAGTCGCGGCAGCGCGCGGTGGTCGACGCCTTCCTCGCGGCAGCCCGCGAGGGCGACTTCGAAGGCCTGCTGCGGATGCTCGACCCGGACGTGATCTGGCACTCCCACACCCGGCGCGGCCTGGTCGTCCGCCAGGGCGCGACCGAGGTCGCCACCCGCGTCCAGCGCGGCGCCCGCGCCACGGTGACCGCCCGCGCAGCCCTCGTCAACGGCGAGCCCGGCATCGTCACCTACGGCGCGAACGGCAACCTCCTGGGCGTGATGGCCTGCACCATCGTCAACGACCGCATCACCGGCATCACCTCCGTCAGCGACCCGGACCGCCTAGCCTCCATGGGCTTGACCGAGTAGTAGACCCTCTCCGGGCGGCAGACTTGGACGATGGAGCTGCTGACGACCCGACGGCTCGAATTGGCGCCGTACGACGCTGCCCGCGATCTCGGCGCGCTGCATGCGATGTTCGCGGACCCGGAGTGGGCACGCGCCGGGTACTCCGCGCCGAGTCGTGGCGAGGACGAGAGTCTCGACCGGCTGCAACGGGAGTTCGGCGACAACGGCGGCTGGACCTGGGTACTGCGGATCCGGCCGGACGAGACCGCCGTTGGAGTGATCGGCGTCTTCTCGGACCAGGGCACGCCGATCCGCGGGATGAGCTGGTATCTCCAGCGCGATCACTGGGGTTCCGGTCTGATGAGCGAGGCGGCGCGTACGGTCGTCGACTACCTCCTGTCGCAGCCCAGCATTGCCGGGGTCGAAGCCTGGATCGATTCCCGCAACACGCGCTCGATCGGCGTCGCGCGCCATGCAGGTCTCGACCTCGTCGGCCGACTCCCTCGATCTGACAAGGGCGAAATCGCCCAGTCCGTAGTCATGGCCCGCGCCGCTCATCCATCAGACCCGACCACCTTCGCGGTCCGTCCCGTCCTCCACGTCCGCGACGTCGCCGCCACGGTCACCCTCCTGAGCGACCTGCTCGGCCTGCACACCCACTTCCAGTTCGGCGAACCAGAGCCGGAGTTCGCGTCCCTCGGCTTCACTCCCTGGAACGGCGGCAGCGGCCTCGACGTACAACGCGCAACAGCCGAGATCGCCCCAACCACCATCACCTTCGACGTCGGCGTACTGGTCGACCCCCTGTACGACGCGGCCGTGTCGGCCGGCTTGGTGGACTCCACTCCCCCCACCGACACCCCGTGGCACCGCCGAACCTTCACTCTCATCCTGGCCGAAGGCCACCACCTCACCCTCTCAGGACCGCCCATCAGCGACCCGAACCGCCTGCCGTCCATGGGCCTGATCGAGTAGCTCCGTGCGGTGGGCAGCGAACCGCCAGGCCATCACAACCGGGGATTCACCGCGGTCCCCCGCGGGGCGCGACCCGAGCACTGCCAATGTGATGGCCTCCACGTCCGCGCCACCCGGCTCGCCCCCCACCGCGATGACATCCGCCGCCATCGCGGACCTGCCGCACTCACCAACCCCGCGAACACCCACCACCAGCCGCGAACTGAGCGTGATCCGCCCCAACCCCACGCAGTTGGTGAGTGCCACACGTCCGCAACCCCTGGCACAAACTCCGTTGCCTACCGTTGTGACCGTCACTAGCGTCGACGAACATGACTGCGGACGATCCGAAGCAGCTGGTTCGGCGTGGCTATGACGCCTTGTCGGTGCGGTACGACGAAGCCACCGGCGCCGACTCCAAATACCGGACCTGGATCGACTCCCTGATCGCGCAACTCCCGGAGTCGAGCCGAGTCCTCGACATCGGCTGCGGCAGCGGCGTACCGATGGCCCGTGACCTCGCGTCCGCTGGACACCACGTCACCGGCGTCGACATCAGCGACGTACAGATCCGCCGCGCCCGCCAACTCGTCCCACAGGCCGACTTCATCCGCGCAGACGCCACCTCGCTCGACTTTCCACCCGAGTCCTTCGACGCCGTGGTGTCCCTCTACGCGCTGATCCACATCCCGCAGGACGAACAACAGCAACTCCTGCACAAGATCGCAACCTGGCTCCGCCCCGGCGGAGTGTTCCTCTGCACGACCGGCGAAAGCGAGTGGACCGGCGTAGAAGACAACTGGCTCGACGGCGGAACCCCATGTGGTGGAGCCACACCGACGCCACCACCAACCGCACCTGGCTAACCCAAGCCGGCCTGACGGTAGATTCCCAGGAGTACGTCCCCGAAGGCACCGCCGGCCACGCCCTCTTCTGATCCCACCGCTGACCCGTACCACCGAGTGGCGCTCCACGCATGAGGCGGTCAGATCCTCAAGTACTGCAGGTCGGCGGCAGACTCCATCCGTACGGCGTGCTCGTCGGCCCCCGGCGGCTCGAAGTCGGCGAGGTGCTGGTCCAGTACGGCGTCCGCGACATCCCGCCGACGTGGATCCTGCTGATTGTCGGCCCGGCGCCGGCGAATCGTCGCGTGATCCACGTCGACGTAGACCAGAGTGAATCGGACCCCAGCCACCTCGGCCAGCAACCGCCAGCCGTCGCGCAGGAACCGCGGCGAACTGGTGTCATCGACGATCACCGACGTCCCTGACCCAAGGAGCCCACGAACCTCGGCGGAGGCGAACTCATGGGTCTGCATCCATTCCTCGACCGGAATGCCGTCACCACCCCATAACCCGCGACGCTCGTTGATCTCGTCGAGACTCGATGCTCGCAGCCAGCCTCGGCGCCAGCGCTCGCGCCACCGTACTCTTCCCGGAGAACGAGGACCCACACAGCACAACCAGCCTCGTGTCCGATGCCATGTCCGCATCCAACCGAATCACCGCTGCTCCGGCAACGGAGTATCAAAGCGGTTCAGGCGATACCGGCTGGCGGTGCAAGGAACAGCCGATCGCCGGCCCTCCGCAGACGCCGAGCACAGTTCATCAGCCGAACGCACCGATCCGTGCCGGCATTTGCGGCGCCGAAGGCGACCAAAGCAACTGTCGCCGCGGAGCGGCGCCCGTTCGCGAGTGCTGGTGGCTGAATCGGCGGCGGGGAGCCTGGTGGACTCCCCGCCGGAGCTTTCTGTTGCCTTGCGGTGGACCAGATCGCAGTCCGCCTGTGCTCGGTTCGTCCGCCGAGCGCCTGATCCGGATCCGCAGTCGGCGACTGCCGCCGGAGGCGGCCGAAAGGACAGCCGCCGCGTAGCGGCGTCCGGTGTCGGTTTTCTTCAGTTGTTTGTTCGCCGGGTGCGCCGATCCGTGTCCGCGGTTGGCGCGCCGCCGGAGGCGGCCAACAAGACAGCCGCCGCGGAGCGGTGTCCGACTTCTCTTCAGTTGTCTTTCAGTCTTTGATGCCGGATTGGGTTACTCCTTGGATCAGGTAGCGCTGGAGGAAGGCGAAGATCAGGACCAAGGGGAGGATGGAGACGGCTACTGCCATGAAGAGTTCGTGGATGTTGATGGTTTGGGCGGTAACGAACGTCGACATCGCGACCTGGACGGTCCAGGACGAGGAGTCCTGGCCGATCACCAAGGGCCAGAGGAACGAGTTCCAGTTGCCGATGAAGGTGATCGCCGCCAGCGCCGCGAAGAACGGCAGGGAGTTGGGTACGACGATCCGCCAGAACACACCGAAGTGCCCGGCACCGTCGACCCGCGCGGCTTCCTCCAGCTCCTTGGGGAAGCCCAGGAAGTACTGCCGGAACAGGAACGCCGCGAACCCGCTGAACAACGTCGGGATGATCAGACCACGCAGCGACGAGACCCAGCCCAGCGACGACACGACGATGAAGCTCGGGATGAAGGTGACCGCACCCGGGATCATCAGGGTCGCGACGATCGCGTAGAAGATCTTGTCGGCGTGGCGATACGGGATCCTGGCCAGCCCGTAGCCGGCCATTGATGCCAGGAGCAACTGTCCGGCCGTACCCAGGATCCCCACGACGGCGGAGTTGTAGAGCGCCCGCGCCATCGGGACCTCGGTGTCGTTGAACAGCTCAGTGATGTTGCTCCACTGCAGATGCGAAGGGAACAACGTCCACGAAGGCGCCGTGATGTCGGCCTCGGTGGACAGGGCGTTGCGCAGGATCAGGTAGAACGGCAGCAGGAACAGCACCACTGCGACGAACAGCGCGACCCACCGCAGCACCAGGCCGACCCGGCCCATCGCGCTCCGGTTGAAGCCGATCGGCTGGGGGGTTCCCGTCGTACGCTCGGCGACAGCCATCAGTCACCCGCCTTTCCGAAACCGAAGATCCGGTTCTGCAGCAGCGTCACGATCATGATGATGACCGCGAGGATGAGCGCACCGGCGGAGCCGTGGCCGAGGTCCTGGATCGACCCCAGGGATATCCCGTACAGGTAGACCAGCGGCGGACGGGCGTAGTTCACGTTGCCGACCAGGTTGTAGAACTCGTCGAACGCCTGGTACGCCGCGATCAGGTTCAGGATCAGTACGGCGACCGACGTCGCCCGCAGTTGCGGCAGCGTGATGTACCGGAACACCTGCCACCCGGGCTTCGCCCCGTCGACGTACGCCGCCTCGTAGAGCGTCGGCGAGATCCGTTGCAGACCGGCGATGAACAGGATCATGTAGAACCCGAGCTGCAACCACAGCCGGACCGTCACGATCGGGAGCCAGTACCACGGTGGGTCGACCGTCGACAGCCACGCGATCCCGTCGGCACCGAACCAGCCGAGCATCGTGTTGGCCAGCCCGAACCGGACGCCGTTGAAGATCGACAGCCGCCAGATCAGGGACGCGACCACGTACGAACACGCGGTCGGCAGGAAGAACACCGACCGGAAGAACGCCCGCGCGATCTTCACCTGGTTGACCAGCAACGCCAAGGCCAGCGACAGGATGAACGTCAGCGGCACGATGAAGATCGCGAAGATCGTGAACGTACCGAGGCTGGAGATGAAGTTGTGGTCCTTCAGCATGTCGATGTAGTTCTGCAGCCCGACGAACTTCGACGGCGTGACCGTGTTGTAGGCCTCGAAGAAGCTGAGGACCAGGCTCCAGATGATCGGCAGGTAGGAGAAGACCAGCAGCCCGATCACGAACGGGCCGACGAAGATCCAGAACCACATCGTGTTCCCGGCGATGCCCTTGCGGCGCCGGGAACCCCGCCGCTCACCAGTGGCGGCGGGGTCCGTCGTGCGGGGAGTCTTGACCGAAGCGCTCATCCGAACAACCGGGTCAGTTCGTCGTTGACGGTCTTCTCGGCCTTGGTGATTTCGGCGGCGGGGTCGGCTCCCTTCTTGATGATGTTGGTGAGCATGTCACCGAACGCCGTACCCATCTTGGGAGTCCAGGCCGGGTTGTCGGTGTGGCCGTAGTCCTGGGTCAGCTTGACCGTGTCGGCCGCGACACCGCTCTGCAGCTTGGACGCCTTGGCCGCAAGGCTCTTCCGCGGTGGGATGTGGAAGCCGTAGTTCAGCGACCAGTCCTCCTGGAAGTCCTCCTTGTCGATCCACAGCCACTTCACGAACTTCTTCGCCGCGTCGACGTTCGGGCTCTTGGCCGAGACGAACTGGGTCCAGCCGCCGGAGTACACGGCCGGCTTGTTCTGCGCGTCGAGCGCGGGGAACGGGATCACGCCGAGGTCGTCGCCGAGGGCCTTCTGCATCCCGGGCACGGCCCACATGCCGATCCACTGCATCGCCGCGAGGCCCTGGTTGATCGCACCCGGGTCGGTCCAGTCCGTCGGCGAGCCCAGCAGGACGCTCTTGCTCGCGTAGAGCTCGTGCAGCTTGCCGAACGCCTTGGCCTGGCTGTCGCCGGTGAAGCCCGGCTTGTTGTCGTCGGTCAGGTAGTTGCCGCCGGAGGCCCACATCGCCGGCCCGCCCATCGCGTTGCCGCCGTCGTTGCCGACGAAGATGCCCTTCACCTTGTTCGTGGTGAGTTCCTTGGCCGCGGAGATCAGGTCGTCGATGGTCTCCGGCGGCTTGATCCCGGCCTTGTCCAGCAGGGACTTGCGGTAGTAGATGACCTGCGGGTCGACGATCATCCGGATCCCGTAGATCTTGCCGTCGACGGTGTTGGTGGCCAGGTCACCGGGCTGGAAGTCGTCCTTCACCTCGGCCAGGATGTCGTCCAGCGCGACCACCTGGTTGCTCTTCACCATGCCGATGTTGAGCTGGCTCTCGAACACGTCCGGGCCCTTGTTGGACAGCAGGCCGGACGACAGCTTGCTGGCGTAGTCACCGGGGGTCCACGCCACGGAGACATTCGCGTCGGTGTAGGCCTTGGCGTACTTCGTCGCAGCCTGCTGCGTCCCGGCTTCGCCGTACTGGTGGTACCACTGGGACAGATTGACCTTCGCTCCGCCGCCTCCGCCGCTGTCCGACGACGGCCGGCCGCTGTTGCCACCGCAGGCCGCGGTCAGCGCTGCGAGTGCGGCCAGACCTCCGGTCCGCTTCAGCAGATCCCGCCGGGTCAGGCCGGCGTTCGGAACATGAGCAGGCACGTATTCCACCTCCCGAAAGCGACGCCGCAGGGGTACGACGCCGACGGTTCCGAGTTACTTAACAACGTTAAGCATCTCCGATTTCGCACACGGTACAACTAAAACCAACACCACAACAGACTTCGCCAGGGACCCTTCTGGCACGGAAGCCGCCGCATCGGAAGCCGCCACGCCATCCAGGTCAAGGTCAATCGTTGTAGAAGTGTCAGCACAATGTCTCAAAAGCGCGTCCGGCGCAAGACCGGACGCGCTCTTGTTTGTTCGAATATGTCGAGGTTTGCTGGAGTTGATACCGCGCCGTGATCAGCGGAACTGTTCGCCGGCCTCCGCCTTCCGCACCAGGAGGGCAGGAGGCTCGAAGCGTGCGCCGTACGACGAGGCCAGTTCGCGGGACCGCTCGACGAAGGCGGGCAACCCGTAGGCGTTGATGTACTGCAACGCCCCGCCGTGCAGGGGCGGGAAGCCGATGCCGAAGATCGAACCCACGTTGGCGTCGGCAACCGAACGGAGTACACCTTCGTCCAGGCACTTCACGGTCTCGAGCGACATCGCGAACGTCATCCGCTCCTGCAGATCCGCCAGCGGTACGTCGTTGTCACGCGCGAAGTGCTCCCACAGCCCTGGCCACAGACGCTTGGCGCCGTCGGCCGGATAGTCGTAGAACCCGGCACCGGCCGCCTTGCCACGGCGATCGAACTCGTTGACGAGCCGATCCGTCACCGCCATCCCCGGGTGGTCGCCGAAGGCACCCGCGCTCTCGCCGGCCGCCCTGGCCGCATCGCGGATCTTCTGCGGGAGCGTCAGCGTGACCTCGTCGAGCATCGCCAACGGCGGCGCGGGGAAGCCCGCCTGCGTCGCTGCCCGCTCGATCATCACCGGGTCGACGCCCTCGGCCACCATCGCCGCGCCCTCCATCATCAGCGTGCCGAACACCCGCGAGGTGAAGAAGCCGCGGCTGTCGTTGACCACGATCGGTGTCTTCTTGATCTGCCGCACCACGTCGTACGCCCTGGCGATGGCGCGATCCGACGTCTTCTCCCCCACGATCAGCTCGACCAGCGGCATCCGGTCGACCGGTGAGAAGAAGTGCATGCCGATGAAGTCGTCCGGCCGGTCGATCCCGTCGGCGAGCGACGTGATCGGCAGGGTCGAGGTGTTCGAGCAGAGCAGCGCGTCCGGCTCGACCACGCCGGCGATCTCGGCGAACACCTTCTGCTTGAGCTCCTCGCTCTCGAACACGGCCTCGATCACCAGGTCGCACCCGGCCAGGTCGTTCGGGTCCGCGGTCGGCGTGATCCGGCTCAGGAACGCCTCCACGTCGGCCGCGGAGCTCCGCCCCTTCTGCACCCGCTTGGCCAGCAGCTTCTCGGAGTACTCCTTACCGCGAGCGGCGGCCTCCAGCGAGACGTCCTTGAGCACGACCTCGATCCCGGCCTTCGCGCACACGTACGCGATCCCCGCGCCCATCATCCCGGCACCGAGTACGCCGACCTTGCGCGCGGAGTACCGAGGTACGCCGCTCGGCCGCGAGGCGCCGGCGTTGATCGCCTGCAGATCGAAGAAGAACGCCTGGATCATGTTCTTCGCGATCTGCCCGGTCGCCAGCGAGACGAAGTACCGGGACTCGATCCGCGACGCGGTGGCGAAGTCGACCTGGCTGCCCTCGACCGCGGCGCTCATGATCGCCCGCGGTGCCGGGTACGGCGCACCCTTCAACTGCTTGCGCAGGTTGGCCGGGAACGCCGGCAGGAACGCGGCCAGCTTCGGCGAGGCCGGCGTACCGCCTGGGATCTTGTATCCATCGCGATCCCACGGTTGCTTCGCGTCGCCGTCGTACGACGCGATCCAGGCCTGCGCGGCGTCGAGCAGTTGATCAGCCGGGACCACCTCGTCGACGATGCCGACGCTCAACGCATGCGCGGGCTTCATCCGCTGGCCCTGCAGCAGCACCTTCATCAGCGCGTCCTGCAGCCCGAGCATGCGGACGCTGCGGGTCACTCCGCCGCCGCCCGGCAGCAGTCCGAGGGTGACCTCGGGTACGCCGAGCTCGATCCGGTTGTCGTCGGCCACGATCCGGTGGTGACAGGCAAGCGCGATCTCCAGCCCACCCCCGAGCGCCGACCCGTTGATGGCCGCAACGACCGGCACACCCAGGGTTTCGAGGATTCGCAGCTGACGCTTGACCTCCTCGACTGTTTCGAAGACCTCAGCCGCTTGTGACGGCAGGATCTGCGAGAGCATCTGCAGGTTCCCGCCGGCGAAGAACGTCGACTTCGCGCTGGTGATGATCACGCCCTTCAAGCCGGACGAAGCCTGCAGGCGCTCGACCACCGAGCCCATCGCCGCGAGGTACGTGTCGTTCATCGTGTTCGCCGAGGCGTCGGGGTCGTCCATCGTCAGCGTGACGACACCGTCGACGTTGTCCCAGGAGATCATGCGGCAAGCCTCTCGATGATTGTCGCGACGCCCATCCCGCCGCCGACGCACAGGGTGGCCAGTCCGTACCGGAGCTCACGCCGCTCCAGTTCGTCCAGCAGGGTTCCGATCAGCATCGCGCCGGTGGCGCCGAGCGGGTGACCGAGCGCGATCGCGCCGCCGTTCACGTTCACCTTCTCGTGCGGTACGCCGAGATCCTTCATGAAATGCAGGACGGCGGCCGCGAATGCCTCGTTCATCTCGTACAAATCGATGTCGCCGACCTCGAGTCCCGCCTTGGCCAGCGCCTTGCGGGCGGCCGGCGCCGGACCGGTCAGCATGATGGTCGGATCCGCGCCGCTCACCGCGGTGGCAACCACCCGGCCGCGAGGTGCCTGGCCGAGCGCCTCACCGGCCTTCTCGTTGCCGATAGCAACCAGGGCCGCACCGTCGACGATGCCGGACGAGTTGCCCGCGTGGTGCACGTGCTCGATCCGCTCAACAGTCAGGTACTTCTCCAGCGCGACCGCGTCGAACCCGCCGTGCTCGCCGATCGCCGCGAACGACGCGGGCAGCCCGGCCAGCGTCTCGACCGTCGTACCCGGCCGGACCAGTTGGTCGTGGTCGAGGATCTGCAGCCCGTTCCGGTCGCGCACCGGCACGACCGAGCGGGTGAAGTATCCGTTGGCCCACGCCTTGGCGGCGCGAGCGTGCGACTCGGCGGCGTACGCGTCGACGTCGGTGCGGGAGAAGCCGTCGAGGGTCGCGATCAGGTCGGCGCTGATGCCCTGCGGGATGAAGTTGGTCTGCAGCGCCGTCTCCGGGTCCATCGCCCAGGCGCCGCCGTCAGAGGCCATCGGTACGCGCGACATCGACTCGACACCGCCCGCGAGGATGAAGTCCTCCCACCCGGACCGGACTCGCTGAGCCGCTTGATTCACCGCTTCCAGGCCGGAGGCGCAGAACCGGTTGAGCTGCACGCCACCGGTCGTCTCCGGGTAGCCCGCGGCGAGGACCGCGGTCCGGGCGATGTCCATGCCCTGGTCGCCGATCGGCGTGACCACACCGAGCACGACGTCGTCGATGGCCGTCGGATCCAGGTCCGGGTGCCGCTCCCGCAGCTCGTGCAGGAGGCCGGTGATCAGCTGGATCGGCTTGACCTCGTGCAGCGCTCCGGCCGGTTTGCCCTTACCGCGTGGGGTGCGGATCGCGTCGTACAGGAAGGCTTCGTCACTCATGATGATCCCGTCGGTCGAGAAGTCCATCCGATTGTGACAGTATCGCTGTCACGATGGTCAAGGAGGGGTCGTTATGATCTCCGCCATGTCGGAAGTCACGGGGGATGCTGCGACCCTTACGGTCGACGAGTTGTCGACACGGGTCGGGATGACAGTGCGGACGCTGCGGTTCTACGCCGGGCGCGGGCTGATCCCGCCGCCAATCCGGCGCGGACGGGTGGGTTACTACGGGCCGGAGCACATCGCCCGGCTCGACCTGGTCCGCGAGTTGCAGGCGCACGGGTTCACACTGTCGGCGATCGAGGGGTACCTGGAGCGCATCCCGACCGACGCGACCCCGCAGGACATCGCGCTGCACCGCACCCTGCTCACGCCGTGGATGCGCGACCTGCCCGAGACCCTCAACCGCGCCACGCTCGTACGCCGGACCGGTCGCGAACTGACCGACGACGACATCGAGATGCTGGTCGCGCTCGGCGTGGTGGAGCCGACGCCCGACGAGGACGTCTTCCAGGTCGCGACGTCGCACCTCAGCCTCGGGGTCGAGCTGCTCGACCTGGACCTGCCGGTCGAGGCGGTGCTCTCCGCGGGCCGGATCTTCACCGAGCACGGTCGCGCCATCGCCGAGGAACTGACCGAGGTATTCCGGACCAAGGTCTGGCCGCACTACCGGGACTCCGGCGGACCGCCCGAGCACATCCAGCAGCTGGTCGAGCGGTTCAAGCCGGTCACGATCCAGGGGCTCGTGCTCGCCTACGAACGCGCCGTCGGCGAGACCCAGCGCGACACCATTCGCCGGACGCAGAGCAAACAGCGCCGCTGAGGGCTGGACCGTCCCCTCCCCACGAGTTCCCCTGACACTCGCGGACGGTCCAGCGGTTCAAGATGCCGCTAGCCGGTCTCTGCCGCCCGGCGGTCGAGCTCGAACTGCAGCCGTTGCCGGCAGATCGCCAGCCTGATGTCCAGCGCCCGCAGGCTCCCGTCCGGTCCCTGACGCGCGGCGTCCAGTCGTTCGACGACCTCCAGCGCGGCCGCGAGATCCCCGGGTTGCCAGGATTCCAGGCGCTCGGACGTCGCCAATCGATCCAGGAATTGTGAGTCCATGACCCTCTCCAGCGCGACGATCGGCGCCAGGGTCCGGGGCGGTGCTCACGCTACGCTTCCGGTCTGCATATCACCAGCTCAGTGCGGCGACCCCGCACCGGCCGTCCAGTTGTCATCCGTTTGTTTGCCACCGGCACCCGCCAGCACAGGCGGCGCGTTGAGTCCCCGGTCGGGTCTGTGACCGGGGTTGCAAGGTGGTGCGGTCTAGGCGCTAGGGATGCGGAGGTAGGTGAGCCCGCGCAGGTCGAGGTACGTCTCCTCGCCTGTCGTCACCACCCGGACGAGGACGCTGTCGCAGCCTCGGCACCGGGCGACCAGGCCGGGGGCGTTCATATAAACGTGCGAGTCCGCGAACACTCCCATCTGACCGCAGGCCGCGCAGCGGGTGATCGCGGCGGTGATGTCGACGGCGAAGAGCTCACTCATGGCTCCGGCCGCGGCATTGCCGTCGAGATAACTGGGTTCAGTCATCGTTACCCTCCTGTCGGTCCGAACCGCTCTGTTCTCACCCGGGCCGGGTCGTGCCCGGCCGCGACCAGCAGATCCGCCACCGTCTCCACGAACGGCGTCGGCCCGCACACGTACGTCGTCGGCGCGTCCTCGGGCCGGAACGCGAGTCGCTCGATCACGTCGGCATCGATCCGTCCCACCCGCGGCTCACCCGCCGGCGCCTCGCGCGTGTAGACGAGTCGTACGTCGACATCGTCGGAGCCGGCCAGCTCCTTCAGGTCGGCCACGTAGATCACCGAGGCAGGACGCCGTACCGAATAGATCAGCCGGACCGGCGTCGTACTGTCCGCGGCGGCGTGGGCGCGCAGCATCGCCCGCAGCGGGACGACCCCCGATCCCCCGCCGATCAGCTGGACCGGCCCCTCCTGCTCCGGCTTCCAGACGAACCACCCGCCGACCGGACCACGGATCTCCAGCGGGTCGCCGACCTTCAGTACGTCGACCAGGTACGACGAGACCTCACCGTCGGGCACCTGCTCGACAGTCAGCTCGATGGTGTCGCCGCCGGTCCACGCCGAGGCGATCGAGTACGAACGGGAGGCCCGGTAGCCATCCGGTGCGGTCAGCCGGACGTCCAGGTGCTGCCCGGCGAGGTGCCCGGGCCACTCGGGCACGTCGAGCACGATCGTCCGGGCGGTCGCCGTCTCACGCCGTACGTCGGAGACTGTGGCTGTCTGCCAGGTCAGTCGCCGGCGTATCGCTGTTCTTTCCATGGGTCTCCGTACTCGTGGTAGCCGGCGGTCTCCCAGAAGCCGAGGTCCTCGGTGTCAGTCAGGACCAGTCCGCGGACCCACTTCGCGCTCTTCCAGAAGTACAGGTGCGGCACGAGCAGGCGGGCCGGGCCACCGTGTTCGGGGTCCAGCGGCTCACCGTCGTACTCGTACACGATCCAGGCCTGGCCGTCGAGCAGGTCCTCCAGCGGCAGATTGGTCGTGTACCCGCCGTAGCTGTGCGCAAGTGCGAAGTCGGCGCCGGTCTCGACATCAGCGAGTAGTGTGTCGAGCGAGACGCCCTTCCACTCCGTCCGCAGCTTCGACCACCGGGTCACGCAGTGGATGTCCTTGGTGATGTCCTCGGCCGGCAACGCGAGCAGCCCGGCCCAGTCCCACCGGGACATCTCGCCCGTCTCGGTGGTGACCGTGAACTCCCAGTGCTCGGTCAGGACGTGCGGAGTCGGACCGGCCGACAACACCGGGAAATCCCTGGTCAGATACTGCCCCGGCGGCAGATCCGCCCCACCCCCGCGACGACCGGTGAACCCTGGCGACACGATGCCCATGTCGACCTCCCTGAAGATCCTGAGGGGAAGTCAACCACGGCTCCGCCCGAACTCCATCCCCTGGCCGGGAATTCGTCGAACCGGCGCGCCCGCGAGGGCGAGCGCCACGCCCGGAATCGGCCTAGACTTCAGGTCTGTGGTGCTGCCCTGGACCTCGGCGGCGCGCTTCGCGCGACCGTTCCCCAGAGGGTGGACCGATGAGCGAATGGTTCGGATTGAGACCCGTCGGCGAAACGACGCCGACCGCGGGCGCGCGGCCGGCCGAACGACCGACGGCCGACTCGGAATCGGCCGAGACACCGCTCGAGGAGCCGTCGGCGGACGAGTGAAGATCAGTCAACGGGGTACGGCGTGGAGATGATGAGATCTCTGGCGGTGGTACCGCTAGGGTGGAGCATCCGCCCGGCGGCGGCCCGACTGTGGACGGAATGGGTGGATCACGACCGCGGTGCCAGGGTATGGGGGGCGATCGATGCTGCTGCCAAGAGCGCAGGCGCATCGCCGGCCATGCGGTACGCCGTGATCGCGTGCGCCAAGGCCCTGGACGCGATGGGCGCCGGGTTGTCGATGCAGCGCAACGGCCAGCTCCTGGAGCCGTTGCTGGCCTCCGATGCGCAGACAGCCGAGCTGGAAGAGCTGCAGGCCACCCTTGGGGAAGGACCGACCGGTGACGTCGTCGCAACGGGTGCGCCGGTCCTGCGGGCTGACCTCTCCGACCTCTCCGCCGGCCAGCGGTGGCCGGCGTTCTCCGCAGCCGCTACCGCGCGAGGCGTGCACGGTCTGTTCGCGTTTCCGGTCGGCGCTGGAGCTGCCCGGCTGGGGGTGCTGAGCGTGTACCGGGAGCAGGCCGGACCGCTGCGACCCGAGCAGCTCCAGGACGCCCTGATGTTTGCAGACGCGGTGTTCGTCCTGGCGCTGGACCACCGGCACGGCCTCAGCACCGACCTGACCGACGTGATCGATGCGGCGTTCTCCGCGCGGCGGGCCGAGGTGCACCAGGCTGCCGGGGTCGTCGCCGCCCAGCAGCGCATCGATGTCGCCGACGCCTTGAGCCGGCTGCGCGCCTACGCGTACAGCCGGGAACGCCCGTTGCACGAGATCGCTGTCGAGGTGATGGCGGGCCGGCTGGTCCTGGAGAGCGACCGCGGCGAAGGCATCAACGAGCACAAACAGGAGGAGAACTGATGAGCACAGCAGATCGGAGAGTGCGAGAGGTGTTCATCGAGCTCGTCGACACGCTGGTCGAGGATTTCGACATCATCGACTTCCTGGACCGGCTCGCGGAACGCTGCAGTGAGCTCCTGGGCGTCTCGGCCTGCGGCATCCTGGTCGTCGACCACCGCGGCGCACTCAACCTGGTGGCGGCCTCGACCGAGGAGGCCCGGCTGGTGGAGCTGATCCAGCTGCAGAACTCCGAGGGGCCCTGCCTGGACGCGATCGCCACCGGACAACCGGTGCACGCCGACCTCCGCGCCGGTGACCCGCGCTGGCCACAGTTCGCGGCCGCGGCCGTAGCGGCCGGCTACTTCTCGGTGCAGGCGTTGCCGATGCGGCTGCGTGACACCGTCCTCGGAGCCGTGAACCTGTTCGGCCCCGCGACGGTACCGCTGGACGACGCCACGATCGCGCTCGGGCAAGCGCTGGCCGACGCCGCCACCATCGGCATCGTGCACCAGCGCGCCGTGGCCCGGCACGAGGTCGTCACCGAGCAACTGCAGACAGCCCTCAACAGCCGCATCCAGATCGAGCAGGCGAAGGGCTTCCTGAGCCACAGCCTCGGCATCGGGGTCGACGAGGCGTTCAACGCGCTGCGGTCCTACGCCCGCGCGAACAATCGCCGCCTGACCGCGGTCGCCGACGAGGTCGTCCAGGATCGGATCGCGATCCCCGTTCCCCCCTCCCCGCCCTCGCGGTAGAACGATCCACAGTCTGGCGCAGTCCGGTGTCGATGGCTACGCTGAGCGGGCCTGTCCAGGCAGCCCCAGTCCCCGGCGCCGGCCGTGTCCTGCCACAGGGAGGGGTTGGCTTGGCACGGTAGGAGTCAGCTTCGGTCGCACCCACCGGATGGCTGGCGGATCAGGCGCAGGACCCGCCACGCTGCGCCATCCGCGGGCGCAGCAGTGGCGGGTTTCCTGCGAGCGGGCTACACCCCCAACGTGCGGCCGATGATTTCCTTCATGATCTCGGTGGTGCCGCCGTAGATGGTCTGGATCCGGGTGTCGAGGTAGGCCTTCGCGATCGGGTACTCGGTCATGAACCCGTAGCCACCATGCAGTTGCAAACAGCGATCGACGACCTTCTTCTGCAGTTCGGTGGTCCACCACTTCGCCATGGCGGCCTCGGCGATGGTCAGCGTGCCGGCGATCAGTTCCTGGATGCAGCGGTCGACGAAGACGCGGGCGATCTGGGTCTCGGTGGCGAGCTCGGCCAGTACGAAGCGGCTGTTCTGGAACGAGCCGATCGGCCGGCCGAAGGCCTTGCGGTCCTTCACGTAGCGCAACGTCTCGTCGAGGATGTTCTCGCAGGCGGCGGCCGCGACGACCGCGATGGCCAGGCGCTCCTGAGGCAACTTCTCCATCAGGTAGACGAAGCCCTGCCCCTCCTCGCCGAGCAGGTTCCCCGCTGGGACGCGGACGTCGTCGAAGAACAACTCCGCGGTGTCTTGCGCCTTCAGACCGATCTTGTCCAGGTTGCGGCCGCGCTCGAAGCCGGGCATCCCCCGCTCGGCGACCAGCAGCGAGATGCCTTGCGCACCGGCTTCGGGGTCGGTCTTGGCGACGACGATGACGAGGTCGGCCAGGATCCCGTTCGAGATGAACGTCTTCTGGCCGTTCAGCACGTAGTAGTCACCGTCGCGCCGCGCCGTGGTCCGGATGCCCTGCAGGTCGCTGCCGGCACCCGGCTCGGTCATCGCGATCGCGGTGATCGTCTCACCCGAGCAGAACCCGGGCAGCCAGCGCGCCTTCTGCTCGTCGGTCGCATAGTCCAGCAGGTACGCCGAGTTGATGTCGGTGTGGATCGCGAACCCGACCCCGCTCGCGCGTACCCGGGTCAGTTCCTCGATCAGCACGGCATTGAACCGGAAGTCGCGGGCGCCGCCACCGCCGTACTGCTCCGGCATCATGAAGCCGAGCAGGCCCGCCTGGCCGGCCGCCGTCCACAGCTCGCGCGGGACGATGCCGGCCTCCTCCCAGCTGTCGTGGTGCGGCACGATCTCCTTGTCGCAGAACGCTCGCGCGGTCTCCCGGAAGGCATCGTGATCGGCGTCGAACAGCTGACGTTCCACGGGCGGTTCCTCTCAGTTCTGGATGGCGGCGCCCGCGGCGAGCAGGTCGTCGACGTCGGTGATTCCCCAGTCGGCCAGGGCTTCGCGGGTGTGTTGTCCCGCTCGCGCGGGCGGTCGGTCGAGGCTGGTCGGCGTCCGGTCGAAGCGTGGTGCCGGCGCGGCCTGCCGGATGCCGTGGTGGTCCACAAAGGTGCCTCGGGCAACGAGATGCGGATGATCGGCGGCCAGCGGGAGGACGGGCGAGACACAGGCGTCCGTTCCGTCGAACAGCTCAGCCCACGCGGCCTGGGTGCGCTGCCGGAAGGTCTCGGTCAGCACCTTCCGGAGCTCGGGCCACTGCGCCGGGTCGTTGCGGTCCGGGACGGTGAGGTCGAGTTTCTCGATCAGCTCGGCGTAGAACTGCGGCTCCAGCGCACCGACCGCGACGTGCTTGCCGTCCGACGTCTCGTACACGTCGTAGAACGGCGCCCCCGTGTCGAGCTGGTTCGTCCCGCGCTCCTGCCGCCACGTCCCGGCCGCGAGGGCTCCGAGCAGCATCGTGGTCAGGTGGGCTGAGCCGTCGACGATCGCGGCGTCGACCACCTGGCCTTGACCGCTGTGCTGGGCGCTGTGCAGCGCCGCGAGTACGCCGATGACCAGGTAGAGCGAGCCGCCCGCGAAGTCGCCGAGCAGGTTCGCCGGGACCTGGGGCGGACCACCGGCGCGGCCGATCAGGTGCAGTGCGCCGGACAACGCGAGGTAGTCGATGTCGTGCCCGGCGGTCTGCGCGAGCGGGCCGTCCTGACCCCAGCCGGTCATCCGGCCGTAGACGAGCTTGGGATTGATCGCGTGACAATCGTCCGGACCGACGCCCAGCCGCTCGGCGACGCCAGGCCGGAACCCCTCAACGAGTACGTCGGCCTGCGCGACGAGACGACGTACGACGTCGGGCGCCGCGGGGTTCTTGAGATCCAGGGCCACACTGCGACGACCGCGGTTGACCAGATCGAGCTCCGGTGGACCCATCGACAGTCCGCCGCCGGGGCGGTCGATCCGGAGCACGTCGGCGCCGAGCTCGGCGAGCATCATGCACGCGAACGGCGCCGGGCCGATCCCGGCCAGCTCGACCACCTTCACGCCCTCGAGTGGACCCATGCGAGCCATTGTGACAGTTCTACTGTCACAGTCGTCAAGTCATTGTGCGCGCCGCCACCACCGCGGAGGCCGGAATCAGAGCGCTCAGCGCGAGCACGACCGCGAGGGCGATCGACCAGCCGGATTCGTCCCCCTCCAGATGCCCGAGGTGGAAGAACAGGTGCGGCACCGCATAAGCCAGGTACGCCAGCAGGGCGACGGTGGTGAGGAAGCGGTCGAAGCGGATAGCGGCGGCGGTGAGCACGATGCCGAGGCCGAGGGTCGCGCCGCCGAAGTCGTGGAACAGATGGTCGCTGTACGGCGGGGTCCAGTTCACCGTCGGGACATGGTCGTAGAACGTCTTCGGGACGATCGTGAGCCAGAGACCGAGGATGATCTCGTAGGCGGCGAAGACCACCAGGACCGTGCGGACGTAGGTCTTCATAACTGTGCTCCGGGTCGTCATGTGGTGTCCTTTCGTTCACCAGCCCAGATCCGGTAGCCGTCCGATTCGTGACAACTGGCTCGCGGCGAACGCGAGCTTGTCCGGGTTCATCACGACGCGCAGGTCGCTGACACCGTCCGGTCCGGCCTCGACGAAGCAGATCGCCACGACTCCTGCGGGGCCGACGGCAACCAGTGCCGGCCGCCCGTTCGCCTCGGCCAGTTGCGCCTCGATCCCAGCGCCGAAATGCTGGAGCGTGCCGATCAAGTAGCGAGCAACCCGATCCCGCCCGGCGATCGCGTTCCTGGCCGCGATGACCTTGCCGCCGCCGTCCGCCGTGGACACCACGTCCTCGGCCAGCAACTGCTCCAGCTCCTCGATCTCCCCCAGCCGAGCGGCCGCGAGGAAGCGCTCCACGAGTTTCTGCCACCCGGCCCGATCGACGGGCTGCTCCCGGCGTGACCCGGCGGCGATCCGTTTGCCGGCCCGCGACGCGAGCTGACGCGCGTTCGCCTCGCTCGTGCCGATCAGCTCGGCGACCTCGCGATAGCCGTACGCGAACGCCTCATGCAGTACGTACGCCGCCCGCTCCGCCGGCGTGAGTCGTTCGAGCAACAACAGCAGCGCGAACGACACGGACTCCCGCTCCGCGACGACCTCGAGCGGCCCGAGCGCGTCGAACTCCGCCCGCCCGGTCAGCACGGGCTCCGGCAACCACTCCCCCAGGTACGTCTCCCGCAGTACCCGGGCCGACGTCAGCTCCTTCATCGAGAGATTGGTGACCACCTTGGCCAGGTAGGCGTCATGGTCTCGCACGGTCGCGTGGTCGACGCCCTGCCAGCGCACCCACGCGTCCTGCAGGATCTCCTCGGCATCGGTCGCCGTACCCAGCATCCGATAGGCGATCCCGAACAGCCGTCCCCTCAGACGCTCGAAGTCATCCACGCACTCAGTCTGTCAGGAAGCTCTCCGCCGCACGCTGGATCTTCAGGTAGTACTCCGACCAGCCGGCCTCGTCGAGCATCTCCGCATCCGCGCCGCCCTGACCGTCGATCAGCTCCCGGACGATGTCCGCGTGTCCGGCGTGATGCGCGGTTTCGTCGACGACCCGGACCAGCAGCGCGCCGAACGTCGTACGCCGCTTGCCCTCAGCCCAGTGTGGAACCTCGGCCGGCGTGTCCAGGTCGAGCTCGGCGATCGATCGGTCGCTGTGCGCGCAGGCTTCCTTGTAGAGCCCGGTGAGGTAGTCGCTGGACTCGGTCGGCAGCGCCCACATGTCGGCGCCCTCCCAGACCGTGCCGTCCGCGTCCCACGGCAACTGCTTCGCCGGTGGGCGACCGACGCTCGTGCCGAGGTAGACGTACTCGATCCCGACCAGGTGCTTGACCAGGCCGAGCAGGTTCGTCCCGGAGGGCACCAGTGGCCGGCGGCGATCGTACTCACTCAGCCCGTCGAGTTTCGCGAGCATCAGCGCCCGGGTCGCCTGGAGATACGTCTGGAGTTCGGCTTTCATGCGGAGGACGGTAGCCGAGGCGTCAGACAGTTTCCGGCGCACCCGGCGGTACGAACGGCGCCGAGGTCGGGCCCTGCTCGATCAGCCGAAGCAGCGCGGCGGTGTCGGCGTACTCGTCGATGGTGTCGGCAAGCCGATCCAGGCGCGCCTCGCGCAACTGGGCGAAGGAAACGGTTCCATCAGGCGCGGGCTTGCCGGTCAGCTCGGCGATCTCGGCCAGGAAAGTGTGACGGGCGGTGTCGTCGTCGAGGAGACCGTGCCAGATGGTCCCCCAGATGTTACCCGCGCGGCAGCCACCCGGGAACGCGGTGGCGTCCCCGGTGACCGTGACCACGCCATGGTGGATCTCGTACGCCGTGGGGGCCGGACGGGCCAGCGTCTTCTCGGCGTGGAAGGTCGTTGCGACCGGCAACAACCCGAGGCCGGCGTGCTCGCCGCCGCCCTCGACACCGTGAGGATCGGAGATCGTGGCGCCGAGGGCCTGGTATCCGCCGCAGATCCCGAGCACCGGCCGGCCGGCCGCGACCCGGGACGCCACAGCGTCAGCCAGGCCCTGCGACCGCAACCATTCCAGGTCCGAGACGGTCGCCCGCGAGCCCGGCAGGACGACGAGATCCGCGTCCCGCACCTCGGCCGGGCTCGTCGTGAAGAACACGCTGTTGGTCGGCTCGACCGCGAGTGCGTCCAGATCGGTGAAGTTGCTGATCCGCGGGAACCTGACCACCGCCACCGTGAGCAGGTCGGCCGGGGAAGTTCGCCGTACGGGGATGTCGAGAGCGTCTTCCGAGTCCAGCCAGAGCTCGGGCAGCCACGGGAGTACGCCGTACGTCGGCCGGCCGGTGACCGACGTGAGCATGTCGATCCCGGGCTGCAGGAGCGAGACGTCACCGCGGAACTTGTTCACCAGGAAGCCGCTGATCAGCGCCTGGTCGGCGGCGTCCAGCAACGCGACCGTGCCGAACATCGACGCGAACACTCCCCCGCGATCGATGTCCCCGACCACGACCACCGGCGCCTTGCTGTGCTGGGCGAGGCCCATGTTCACGTAGTCGGAGCGCCGCAGGTTGATCTCCGTCGGGCTGCCGGCACCCTCGCTGATGATCACGTCGTACCTGGACGCGAGGTCGTCGTACGCCGCGAAGGCCGCCTTGGCGAGCTCGGCCCGCTCGGTCAGGAAACCGCGAGCGGTCAGCTCACCCCACGGCTCGCCCATCAGGACGACGTGGCTGCGGCGATCGCTGCCCGGTTTGAGCAGGACCGGGTTCATCGCGGCCTCGGGCTCGGCGCCCGCGGCAACGGCCTGGATCCACTGCGCGCGGCCGATCTCGGCGCCGTCGGCACAGACCATCGAGTTGTTCGACATGTTCTGGGCCTTGTACGGCGCCACCCGGACGCCCTGGCGCGCCAGCCACCGGCACAGCCCGGTCACGACAGTCGTCTTGCCCGCGTCGGACGTCGTACCAGCGATCAGGAGCGAACCCACCCGGTGATCTTATGGCTCGTCGGTGGGCCTGCCCTGCTCGGCCTCCGGCTTGACCGGGGTGATGCGGCGTCCCTGCACGTCGGTGCTGGGCAGCCGCGGGGCCGCACCCTGGAACCGCGTCGACTCGCGCTCGCGCGCCGACAGCGGTTTGGCGATGTTCTCCAGCGACTGGCCTTCGGCGGCGACGCCGAAGATCCACGCGATGATGCCGCCGGCCGGCATGACCGCGGCGCCGATGACGTATCCGACGGTCAGGGGACCACGGGCCGGGTTGTCGCCCTCACCGATCAGCGAGGCGAACAGGAACGGCGCGATCACACCACCGGTCAGCTGCGAGATCGCGAAGAAGAACGAGATCGCCTGGCCACGCAGCTCGATCGGGAAGATCTCGCTCACCGTCAGGTACGCCGACGACGCACCGGCCGAGGCGAAGAAGAAGACCACGCACCACAGGGCGGTCAGCGAGGCGGCGTTCAGTGCACCGGCGTTGAACAGCATCGCGGTGATGAACAGCACCACGGCGGCCACGGAGTACCTGCCGAAGATCGTAGGTGAAGATGATCGTCACCGGGCCGATCAGGAAGCACAGCCGCCAGCCCTCTCCGGCGGTGCCCCGGGAGTCACAAATTCCAAACCCTCGGTGACGACGCCGACCCGATGGCTAGAGTTGCGGCATGGAGAACGAGATCAGCGTGGTGGACGCCAAGGAGCGCAACCGGTACGAGGCGCTGGACGCCGACGGCAACCTGATGGGCTTCGTCGACTACAAGCGGCATCCTGGTGTGATCGCCTTCCTGCACGCCGAGACACTGCCGGACTTCCGCGGTCGGGGCGTAGCCGGCCGGATCGCGACGCAGTCGCTCGACGAGGCGCGGACGCAAGGGCTCCGGGTGAAGCCGGCCTGCCCGTTCTACCAGGACTTTCTCGAGGAGCACACCGAGTACGCCGACCTGGTCAAGCGCCCCGGCGAGGAGTCCGAGTGACGGCCCCGGTGCTGGGCAAGCTCGAGTGGCGACCGACGGCCGACGTACCCGAATTGCTCGCGCCGCCGGTGCGCGAGGCCCTCGGCGACATCCCGGCGTACGCCGCCGCGATCGACCCCGGCCTGGCCGACACCGCGGCCTTCTGCGCGGAGTACGACGTACCGATGGCCGCGTCGGCGAACTGCGTGATCGTGCTCGGCAAGCGCGCCGGCGAGGAGACGTACGCCGCGGTCATGGTGCTGGCCACCGACCGGGCCGACGTGAACGGCGTGATCCGCAAGCACCTCGGCGTCCGGAAGATCTCCTTCACCGCCCAGGACGACGCGGTCGCCTCGACCGGTATGGAGTACGGCGGGATCACCGCGATCGGACTGCCCGCGGACTGGCCGATCCTGGTGGACTCGGGCGTCACCGCGGCCGGGCTGGTGGTGATCGGCAGCGGGATCCGGGGTTCCAAGCTGCTCCTCGACAGCGCCGAGCTGGCGAAGTTGCCGACAGCAACAGTGCTGGACCTGGCCCAGCAGTAGCGATGGACCGAGGCATGGGGCGATGGAGCAGCATGACTGGCCGGCGGAATACGCTGAACTGATCGCCGCTGACCGGCGTAGTCCGCTGCCACCGGAGGATCTGGACCGGCTGGCCGTCGCCGCGTTCGTGCTCGGGCACGACGACGAGGTCACCGTCTACCGGGAGCGCGCGCACGAGGAACACCTGGCCCGTGGTGAGCTGGTGCCGGCGTTGCGGAGCGCCTTCTGGCTCGGGTTCCATCTGCAGCAGCACGGCGAGGTCGCTCGGGCGGCGGGCTGGCGGGCCCGGACCGAGCGACTCGTCCCGGACGACAACAGCGAGCTGACCGGGCTGCTCCTGCAGGCCGACGCGGCGCTGCTGATGTACGCCGGCGATGGGGCTGCGGCACTCCCCTTGTTCGAGCGCAGCCTGCCGTTGGCAGTCGATCCGGACACGAGGGTGCTGGGCCTGCTCGGGCACGCCAACTGTCTGCGGATGGTCGGCCGCTGGACCGAGGCGCTCGCGGCCTTCGACGAGGCGATGGTGCACGTGACGAGCGGCCGGGTCGGACCGGAGGTCACCGGGATGGCCTACTGCGCCGTCATCGCGGTGTCCCTGAACATGTACGACATCCGCCGCGCACAGGAGTGGACGCAGGCGCTGAGCGGCTGGTGTGAGGAGCAGTCCGGCCTGGTGCCGTATCGCGGCGCGTGTCTGGTGCATCGGGCGCAGATCCTCCAGTTGCGCGGTGCGTGGACCGAGGCGGCAGGCGCCGCCGAGGACGCCTGCCGTCGGCTGTCCGCCGGTACGGTCGGCTCCGCGTGGTACCGACTGGCCGAAGTGGAGCGCCAGCGAGGCCGCTATGCGGCGGCGGAACGCGCCTATCAGACGGCCGCCGCGGACGGCATGGACGTGCAGCCCGGCTTGGCCCGGCTGCGGGCCATGCAAGGCAAGTACGACGCCGCGATCGCCGGACTCGAGCGCGCGCTGGCGGAGGACCCGTTCTCACCGAACCATCCGATGCTGCTCGCTGCCCAGGCCGAGCTCGCGATCGAGGTGGGCGACCGCGAGACCGCCCGCAAGGCCGCTTCCGAGCTGAACGAGGCGGCTCGAGCGGACTCGCCGTACCTTCGGGCGCTGGCGGCGTACTCCGAGGGTGCGGTGCGGATCGCATGCGGCGATCCGCAGGGGGCGATCCCGTCGTTGCGGCGAGCCTGGACGCTGTGGCAGCAACTGGAGATGCCGTACGAAGGTGCGCGGACCCGGCTGCTGGTGGGTCAGGCTTGCCGGGCGCTCGGCGATGTCGATGCCGAGCAGATGGAACTCGACAGCGCGCGGGTGGTGTTCGAGCGACTCGGTGCGGTGGCGGACCTGGCAGCCCTCGATCAAGCGGATCGCAGCAGTGTGCTGAGTCCGCGAGAGGTGGAGGTACTGCGGTTGCTCGCCACCGGCGCGACGAACCGAGCCATCGCCGACCAGCTCTTCCTCAGTGAGCGGACCATCGCCCGGCACGTGAGCAACATCTTCGGCAAGTTGGGAGTCTCGAGCCGGGCGGCCGCCACGGCGTGGGCGTATCAGCACAAGCTGACTGGGTAGAAATGACCACTCGGCGCCGGACTGAGTTGGCGTGGTCGGCCGATGTGGCGACGGCGACCCGACGCCTAGCGTGAACTCATGAACAGGAACGGGATTGTGGTGATCGGGGGCGGCCAGGCCGGTCTGGCGATGGGCTACTACCTGCGCAAGGCGGGCGAGGACTTCGTCATCCTCGCTGCGGATGAGCGGATCGGTGACTGCTGGCGGGAGCGGTACGACTCGTTATTGCTGTTCAGCCGGCCGCGGTACGCGAGTCTTCCGGGACTGCGGATCGGGACGCGCGGCTGTCCGACTCGCGACGAGATGGCCGACTACCTGGAGCGGTACGCCGTCCACCACGAGCTGCCGGTCCGAACCGGCGTACGGGTGACGCGTCTGTCGCGCGACGATCAGGGCTTCGTGATCGAGACCACTGGTGGGGACTGGCGAGCTGATCAGGTCGTCGTTGCGGCAGGCATGCACACGACGGCGCATCGGCCGGCATTCGCCGCTGAGCTCGATCCATCGATCCGGCAACTGCACTCGCTGGAGTACCGCAACCCGGCGCAGTTCGCGGACGGAACGGTGCTGGTGGTCGGCGCCGCCAACTCCGGTACGGACGTCGCGCTCGAAGCAGCCAAGACCCATCGCGTCCTGCTGGCCGGCCGGCACCCGGGCCAGATCCCGGTCGACATCGACTCCACCATCGGACGGCTGACCACGCCGCTCGTGATGTTCCTCTTCAAGTACGTGCTCACCCGGGGGACACCGATCGGCCGCAAGGCGATCGCGAGCACCCAGCAGCGCGGCCTCCCGCTGACCCGGAACAAACTGGCCCACCTCGACGCCGCCGGCATCGTCCGGATCGGGCGGATCGAGGGTGTGCGCGACGGACGGCCGGTGACCGCGGAGGGCGACGTACTCGATGAGGTGTCGACCGTGGTGTGGTGCACCGGTTCCGGTCCGGACCACAGCTGGATCGACCTGCCGGTGTTCGACGGCGGACGGGTCCGGCACGAGCGCGGCGTCGTGGCAACCGAGCCGGGCCTGCTGTTCCTGGGACTGGATTTCCAGTTCACGGTGGCGTCCGCGACCATCCAAGGCGTGGACAGGGACGCGCGATATCTGGCCCGGCGAGTCCGCAATCTGACTCGGCGGGGTGCCGACCGGCCTGTTGCCGTGGACAGGCGGTAACATCGCGGGCTGAAATGGGTGAGTGGATGCGCGCGAGGGTGGGTTCGGAGTCGAGTGAGTGATCCAGTGACGGTGAGTGGTGGCGACGGTGGTCCGACCGCGCTCCGGATCATGCTCGGCGGACAGCTGCGGCGGATGCGGGAGGCGGCCGGGATCAGCCGTGCCGACGCCGGCTGGCAGATCCGCGCGTCGGAGTCCAAGGTCAGCCGGATGGAGCTCGGCCGGGTCGGGTTCAAGGAACGCGATGTCAGCGACCTGCTCGAGCTCTACGGGATGGCCGACGACGAGGAACGCTTCCGGATGATGGAGCTGGCCCGGGCCGCGAACAACCCGGGCTGGTGGTCCCGGTACGGCGACGTGATGCCGAGCTGGTTCACCAACTACGTCGGCCTCGAGGTCGCGGCGACGCTGATCCGGACCTACGAGGTGATGTTCGTCCCCGGCCTGCTGCAGACCGAGGAGTACGCGCGGGCCGTCGTCCAGCTCGGCAAGTCGTACCTGCCCGGGACCGAGGTCGACCAACGGGTCGGACTGCGGGTGAACCGGCAGCAGATCCTGACCCGGCCGAACCCGGCCCGGCTGTGGGTGGTCATCGACGAGTCGGTCCTGCACCGGCCGGTCGGAGGCGAGAAGATCATCCGGGCCCAGATCGAGCACCTGATCATGTGGACCCAGCAGCCCAACATCACGCTGCAGGTGATGCCGTTCAGCAGCGTCGGGTACCCGGGCGCGGGCGGCGCGTTCAGCATCCTGCGGTTCCCCGAGGGCGACCTGCCGGACGTCGTCTACATCGAGCACGCGGCCAGCGCGCTGTACCTGGACAAGCGCGAAGAGGTCGACGAGTACGTCGCGATCATGGAGGGGCTCACGATCGCGGCCGCACCCGTCTCCCAGACCGAGAGCCTCCTGAAAGAGGCCCTCGCTCGAATGGACTAGGCGACCGTCAGGTCGACCTTGATGTTGCCGCGGGTGGCGTTGGAGTACGGGCAGACCTCGTGGGCCTTCGCGACGAGCTCCTCGGCGACCGCGCGGTCGACGCCGGGCAGGCTGACCTCGAGCTCGACCTCCAGGCCGTAGCCGGCGCCGCCGTTGATCGGGCCGATGCCGACCGACGCGGTGACGGTCGAGCCGTCGGCGTCCTGGCGGGCCTTGCGCGCGACCAGCTTCAGCGCGCTGTGGAAGCAGGCCGCGTAACCGGCCGCGAACAGCTGCTCCGGGTTCGTGCCCTGGCCGTTGCCGCCCATCTCGACCGGCGGCGCGACCGTGACGTCGAGCTTGCCGTCGTTCGTGGCGACCTTGCCGTCGCGACCGCCGTGGGCGGTGGCGTGCGCGGTGTACAGAACCTTCTCCACTGCAATCGTCATATCAGGTTTCTCCTAGCGGGTGGGGTCGAGCACGAGCTTGCCGACGGTCCGGCGGGCTCGCAGGTCTTCGTGGGCGGTGGCGATGTCGGACAACGCGTACTCGCCGCCGACGATCGGGCGGAGCGTGCCGGCCACGGTCAGGTCGAACAGCTCGGCCAGCGGCTTGGCGAGCAACGCGGGGTTGCCGAAGCAGTCGGCCAGCCAGAAGCCGGCGATGGTCTTCGAGCCCTTCATCAACCGGCTCGGATCGATCGGCGCGGCGGACTGCCGGGACGCGGCACCGAAGGTGACCAGGCGGCCGAACCGGGCCAGCGCGGCGAACGACTCGTCGAACGTCGGCCCACCGACCATCTCCAGGACGATGTCGACGGGCTTGCCGCCGTTCGCCTCGATGATCCGGTCCTTCAGGCCTTCCGGCGTACCGTCGATCGCGGCGTCCGCGCCGAGCTCGAGCACCTGCTTGCGCTTCTCGTCCGATGACGCGGTCGCAATCACGCGGCCTGCGCCCCACTGCTTCGCGAGCTGCACGGCGAGCGATCCGACACCGCCGGCACCGGCGTGCACCAGGGCGGACTCCCCCGGCTGCAGGTGCGTCGAGGTCTTCAGCAGATGCCAGGCGGTGGTGCCCTGCAGGACCAGGGCGAGCGCGTCGCCGTCGCTGACACCTTCCGGGACGTCCCACGCGTACGGCGCGTGGGCCACGGCCTTCTCGGCGTACCCACCGGAGCCGACCAGTGCGACCACGCGGCGGCCGTCGTCGGTGTGCCCGACGACCTCACCGCCCGGGATCAGTGGGAGCTCGGTCTTGGACAGGTAGCTGTTCTCGACCTGATGCGTGTCGGCGTAGTTGATGCCGGCCCGGTCGACGGTGATCAGCACCTGGCCGTCACCGGCGATCGGGTCCGCCACGTCGCTGATCTTCAGGACCTCGGGTCCACCGAACTCGGTGATCTGAATCGCTCGCATACACCGTACTATACACTGTACGTTAGATAGATCGAAGGGAGGTGCGTCACATGGCGCGCACACCGCGGAACACGTTGAGCTCCGAGCTGATCGTGCGGACCGCGCTCGAGTTGATGGAGTCCAATGGCGCGGACGCCTTCAGCCTGCGTGGTGTCGCCGCCGAGCTCGGTGTCGGCCCGATGGCGCTCTACACCTACTTCCGGAACAAGGACGACCTGTACGACGCCGTCCGGGATCACCTGATGGGGCTGCTGCCCGCCGTACCGCAGGATGTGGCCTGGCCGGACCAGGTGCGGGCGGTGTGCCGGTCTCTGCGGCTGCTGATGCTGCAGCATCCTTGCCTTGCGCAACTACTCGCGGGCCGGCCGCTGAGCGGGCACGAGACCGCCCGGGTGGCCGAAGGCCTGCTCGGCGTGCTGCGCGCGGCCGGGTTCGACCCGGAGACGGCGGCACGGACGCACACCACGCTGTTCACCTACGTGCTCGGGGCAACGTCCTGGGAGATCCAGATGGCCGCCGAGCGCCGCGACCCGGAGGCGTGGCGGCGCCTGCGCATGACGATGGAGTCGTTGTCCGCCCGGGAGTTCCCGTCAGTCGTCGAGCTCGCCCCGGAGCTAGCCCGGACAACCGGCGGCGACGAACAGTTCGACTACGGCCTGGACCTGCTGCTCGACGGACTACGGGTCAGAACACCATCGTGACGATGGCGAGGATGCCGATGCAGACGATCAGCGTCCGCAACGCGATCGGCGGCAGCTTGCGGCCGTAGCGGGCGCCGATGAAGCCGCCGATGGTGGAGCCGACCGCGATCAGGCCGGCGGCCAGCCAGTCGATGTCGTGGACAAGGATGAACAGCACCGCGGCGACCGAGTTCACAACCGTGGCGAGGACGTTCTTCAGGCCGTTCATCCGCTGCAGGTTCGTGTCCAGGCCGAGGCCCAGGATCGCCATCAGCAGCACGCCCTGGGCGGCACCGAAGTACCCGCCGTAGACGCCGGTCGCGAACACCGCGGGGATCACCCACCACGCACCCCGGTGCTGATGCGACGGCACGCTGATCCAGCGCGACAGCCACGGCTGGAAGGCGACCAGCAGACAACCGAGCAGAATCAGGACCGGTACGACGGCGTGGAACGCGGAGTCGGGCAGCGTCAAAAGCAGCACCGCACCGACGATGCCGCCGAGCAGCGACGCCGGGATCAGCCGGAGCATGCGGCCGCGCTGGCCCTCGAGCTCACGACGGTAGCCGATCGCGCCGGCCGCCGTACCCGGCGCGAGACCGACCGTATTGCTGACGTTCGCCAGGACGGGTGGGATGCCGACGGCAAGCAACGCGGGGAAGGTCAGCAGCGTGCCCGACCCCACCACGGCGTTGATCGTGCCCGCGCCCATCCCCGCCAGCAGGACGAACAGCGCCTCGTACCATGTCATCGCTGCCCGACTTTACGCACCTGACCGCTCCCGGCGCTCATCCGTCCGTCAGTTGAACAGACAAGTAACGCAGAAGGCCTTCCCGAACGAATCCGGGAAGGCCCTCTACCTGGTCCTGCGGTCAGCGCTGCGGCGGCTCGACGGCCGGCGGCTCCTGGGTCGGAAGGTCCTGCTGCGAGTTGACCGACGGCGTCACCGGCACCTGGCCGCGGTTGCCGACGGCGGCCTTCTCGGCCGCGGCGATCGCCTCGCGGACCGCGTTGTCGGCCTCGACCACCGCCGCGGCCGGCGCACCGGACGTCTCCAAGGAACCGTCGAGCTCGGGCACCTCGCCGTTGGAGAGCTCCGGCGCCTGCCACGTGCCCTCGGCCTTCTGCGGGATGCCGGCCGCCTGGCCGACCGCACTGCCGAGACCCTTGAGCGCGTCGCCGATCTCGCTCGGCACGATCCACAGCTTGTTCGCGTCGCCCTGAGCGATCGACGGCAGCATCTGCAAGTACTGGTACGCGAGCAGACCCTGGTCCGGCTTGCCCGCGTGGATCGCGTTGAAGACCGTGGTGATGGCTTGCGCCTCACCCTGCGCCTTCAGGATCCGCGCCTCGCGCTCGGCCTGGGCCCGCAGAATCCGGGACTGCTTGTCACCTTCGGCGGTCAGGATCGCGGACTGCTTCTGGCCTTCGGCCGACAGGACGGCCGACTGCCGCATACCTTCGGCGGTCAGGATCGCGGCGCGCTTGTCGCGGTCGGCGCGCATCTGCTTCTCCATCGAGTCCTGGATCGAGGGCGGCGGGTCGATCGAGCGCAGCTCGACCCGGTTGACCCGGATGCCCCACTTGCCGGTCGCCTCGTCCAGCACGTACCGGAGCTTCTCGTTGATCTCCTCACGGCTGGTCAGCGTCTGCTCCAGATCCATGCCACCGATGATGTTTCGCAGCGTCGTCATGGTCAGCTGCTCGATCGCCTGGATGTAGTTGGAGGTCTCGTACGTCGCCCGGACCGGGTCGTTCACCTGGAAGTAGATGACGGAGTCGATCGACACCATCAGGTTGTCCTCGGTGATGACGCCCTGGGGCGGGAACGCGACGACCTGCTCGCGCATGTCGATGGTGTAGCGGACCTTGTCGACGTACGGGGTCAACAGGTTCAGGCCGGGCTGCAGGCCGGTCCTGAACTTGCCGAACCGTTCGACGATCCCGACAGTCTGCTGCTGCACCACCCGGACGGACTTAACCAGTGTGACGATCACCAGCAAGGCGACCAATGCCAGCACTATGAGGAACGCGGTCACTTGACCCTCCACTCGACAGAACCCTCAGGACGGACAGTCTTTCCTATCGACGGTCCACCTGGCGTACCGGTTCCCGGCGCGTCGGCTGCCTGATCAAGCAGGTACTCGCAGGCCGTCCCTCACTACCGACAGTACTTCGCGTGCGGGGCCACTCAACCGTCAGCTCTGCGGCGGGTCGGTGGGGTTCGGGTTCGGGGTCTGCTCCGGGTTGTTCAGCTGGTGGTGCAGGGGGTCGCCGACCGGGTAGACGACCGCTGTCGCCCCGTCGATCGACATGACCTCGACCCGGGTCCCGGGCGCGATCGTCGACACCTCGTCGTACGGGCGTGCCGTCCAGAGCTCACCGTTCAGCCGGATCGAGCCGCCGCCGTCGGGGTGGATCTCCTTGACGACGGTCCCCATCCGCCCGATGACGTGGGCCGAGCCGGTCTTCAGCTCGGTGCCGTGATGCATCTTGCGCACCAGCAGCGGACGGATGGCTCCCAGCATCGCGCCCGCGGTGATCAGACCGACGACGATCTGCAGCCACAGCAGTCCTGGGAAGAAGGCCGCCACACCGGCGGCCGTGAGCGCGCCGGCGGCCAGCATCAGCAGGGTGAAGTCGAGCGATGCCAGCTCGGCCAGACCGAGGACGGCGGCGACCGTCAGCCATGCCGCCCACATGTTGTCCCGCAGCCAATCCATCATTTCCCAAGCCTATCCACGTTGGGGGCTTCCCGTGGCTGTTGGACGCGTCTGGTCGGTCACGCGCTCCCGGTCAGAGCGCGCGGGCTGTGTAGCGGCCGTCCTCCTGCTTGAGGGACAGGGCCAGGTCGAAGGTTTCGCTCAGGGTCTCGGCGGTCAGGGCCTGGTCCAGCGGACCGGCCGAGACAATGCGGCCCTGCTTGAGCAGCAGGGCGTGCGTGAAGCCCGGCGGGATCTCCTCGACGTGGTGGGTGACCAGGACCATCGCGGGCGCACCGACCGCGGTCGCGATCGAGCTGAGCGACCGGACCAGCTGCTCGCGTCCGGCCAGGTCGAGACCGGCCGCGGGCTCGTCCATCAGCATCAGCTCGGGGTCGGTCATCAGCGCGCGGGCGATCTGCACCCGCTTCCGCTCCCCCTCCGACAGTGTGCCGAACGTACGGTCGGCGAGGTGCGCGATGCCGAGCTCGGCCAGCAACTCCTTCGCCCGCTGGTGATCCAGTTCGTCGTACTCCTCACGCCAGCGACCGAGTACGGCGTACGACGCGGAGACCACGACATCCGAGACGCGCTCCCCCTTGGGCAGCCGGTCGGCCAATGCGGCACTGGTCAGTCCGATCCGCGGCCGCAGCTCGAAGACGTCGACCGCACCGAGCACTTCATCGAGCAGTCCGGCGACACCGCCGGTCGGGTGGATCTGTGCGGCGAGGATCTGCAGCAGGGTCGTCTTGCCGGCGCCGTTGGGCCCGATCACCACCCACCGGTCGGCCTCGTCGACGGTCCAGTCGATCCCCTCGAGCAGAAGTGCGTCACCGCGAACGATCGACACCCCGGCCAGCTCCACCACTGCAGTCATGCTCAAAACCTAAGGGGTCGCCCTCCGCGACGTGTCTTCGGGTGGTGAGAGACTTGCGGGCGTGCTGACCACCTCCGCCTCCGTCCGGTTCACCGTGTGGACGAACGCGATGCTCACCGGTGCCTGCGACCCCGACACCGCCGCGCTGAAGATCCTCGGCGAGGACGTCGGTCACCATGTCGCGGGTCTGGCCGCGCATCCGGAACCGGCCACGTTGCCGGTCGCGCTGAACCTGTTGCGCGCTGCCGGTGCGACCCAGGCCCACCTCGCGTTGCCCGTTCCGGGTGATCCGATCGGACTGGCCGGTCCCCCGTCGTTCAACGAGGCCGCGTTGGAGACCGGCGAGGCCGTCGTACTCACGGGCGCCGCGATCGGACTGGTTCCGGCGTACGTCGGTCCGGCCGTGCAGTGGACAGTGTTGCCGGCTACGAGCCCGCCGCCGGCCGACTTCGGTGAGGCGGATCGCGGTCTGCGGCAGGCGTTGATCGAAGCGGCCGAGTCACTGGCTGATCTCGACGTCGCGCGGTGGAAGCCGGAGGTCGCGGACGCGCTGATCGACATCCGGCGGATCGGCACCGGCAAGAACGACGACCTTGCCCCCGGCTACCAACCGCGTGCGGTGAAGGCAGCGGCAACGGCTCGCCGCTGTCTGGCGATCGCGGACGCGGCGCTCGAGGACGACGGCGCCGCGGTCACCGGAGCCGAGGCCGACGCCCGCCGCCGCGCCCTCCTCGACCTCGCCTCCGCCGCCCGCCGAGCCCTGGTCGCCGCCTGCGCTCCGCCTGTTCATGCTTGAGATCTGGACCGAACGGCGCAACGACAACTGCTTTAGGTAGCGTTCGTGGTGCCATGACTGATCTCGGTGAGGTTGAGAGGCGGGCGGCTGAGCGGCCGACGCTGCTGGTGACGTTGACGGGCACGGACCGGCCGGGGCTGACGTCGGCTGTGCTCTCGACGCTCGCCGGCCGCGGGCTCGAGGTGATCGACGCCGAACAGGTCGTCCTCCGGGGCCGGCTGGTGCTCGGCGTCCTGCTGTCCGCGCCGCGCGACCACAAGAGCCTCAAGGAAGAACTGAAGGCCCTGGCGAGCGTTCTCGACGTCGAGATCTCGGTGAAGAAGGGTGTCGGCGACAACGAACCGCGGCGCAAGGGCCGCAGCCAGGTGACCGTCATCGGGCATCCGCTGTCCGCGGAGGGCCTGGCCGCGATCGCCGGCCGGATCGCCGACACCGGCGCGAACATCGACCGGATCAGCCGGATGGCGCGCTACCCGGTGACCGCGATGGAGTTCGCCGTCTCCGGTGCCGATCCGGAAGCGCTGCGGACCGTGCTCGCGCTGGAAGGTGTCCGGCAGGGGCTCGATGTCGCCGTCCAGGACGGCGGGCTGTACCGCCGGGCCAAGCGGCTGATCGTGATGGACGTCGACTCGACCCTGATCCAGGGCGAGGTGATCGAGATGCTCGCCGGGCACGCGGGCCGGGAGGCGGAGGTTGCCGCCGTCACCGAACAGGCGATGCGCGGTGAGCTCGACTTCGCGGAGTCGCTGCGGCACCGGGTCGCCCGGCTCGAGGGCCTGCCGGTGTCGGCTCTGGACGAGGTGTACGCCGCGATCGAGCTGGCCCCCGGAGCCCGGACGCTGGTGCGCACGCTCAAGCGGCTCGGGTACCAGTTCGCGATCGTCAGCGGTGGATTCAGCCAGATCACCGACAAGCTGGCCGCCGAGCTCGGCATCGACTACGCCAAGGCGAACGAGCTCGAGATCGTCGACGGCAAGCTCACCGGCCGGGTCATCGGCGAGATCGTCGACCGGCCCGGCAAGGCCACCGCGCTGCGCCAGTTCGCGGCCCGGTCCGGTACGCCGCTGTCCCAGACGGTCGCGATCGGCGACGGCGCCAACGACCTCGACATGCTCGCCGCCGCCGGTCTCGGCGTCGCCTTCAACGCCAAGCCGGTCGTCCGGGCCGCGGCGGACACCCACCTGAGCGTCCCCTACCTGGACACGATCCTCTACCTGCTCGGTATCAGCCGCGAGGAAGTCGAAGCCGCCGACGCGGAAAACCCGGCCTGATTGCAACAAACTGCAAAACGGCCGGATCGCCTGCCCGCGTGCGGGAAACTCGGGCCATGGATTTCTCGAGCCGACCGGCGACGGCCGCGGACGCGCAGGCCATCTACGAACTGATCGCCGCAGCCGAGCAGGAATGGCACGGACAGGTCGAGGTGATCCCGGACCAGGTCGCGGCGGATCTGGTCCGGCCCGAGCTGGATCCCGAGCGCGACACGCTGGTCGTGCACGCCGGCAACGGTGATCTCGCGGCGTGGGCGTGGGTCCATCTGGGCAAACACGCGCAGGTCAACGTCGTGCCGTCGTACCGCGCGGCCGGGATCGGGACGATGCTGATCGGCTGGGTCGAGGAGCGGGCTCGCGAGGTCGGCAGCGACTGGGTGGCCCAGATCGTCGACGACGCGGACAAGGCCGGGACCGGCCTGCTGCAGTCGCGGGGGCACGACGTACTCGCGACCAACTGGCTGCTCGAGCGGCCGATCGACGGACAGCGGTCGCTGGAGCCGGTGGCCGGGCTGCGCCTCGGCAGCTACGACGCGACGCGGACCGAAGAGGTGTACGAGCTGGTCGAGGACGCGTTCTCGGAGTTCCAGCCGCGCCGGAAGTCCTTCGCCGAGTTCGCCGGGCTGACGGTGGAGCGATCCACCTTCCGGCCGGACGCCTCGACGCTGGCCTACATCGGTGACGACGTGGTCGGTGCAGTGATCTCGCTCGACCTGCCGGACAGCGACGAGGGGTACGTCGAGCGGCTCGCCGTCCGCGCCGACCACCGGAACCAGGGCATCGCCCGGGCCATGCTCGACGAGACGTGTGCCGTGTTCCATCGACTCGGTCGCCGCAGCTGCATCCTCTGGACGCACTCCGGCACCGGCGCCCTGGCCATGTACGAACGCCTCGGCATGCACGTCCGCCGCAGTACGACGGTCTACCGCATCCACCTCTGGTCCGGATGATCCGGAGGGTGACGAGCTGTTGACACTTAGGCATGAGAGCGCTCACATTGGCCTCACCAAATCCTGGAGGTCGCTATGCGTTCCCGCCCCCTCATCACCGCATTGCTCGCCCCACTCCTGGTCACCGGAGCCCTGGCCGTCGCGGCGCAGGCCAGTGTCCCGACCCCTCCGGCCGGGTGGACCACAGTCTGGAGTGACGACTTCGACGGCGCCAACGGCACGTTGCCGTCGGGCGCCAACTGGATCATCGACACCGGGCACGGCTACCCGGGCGGTCCGGGTAACTGGGGTACCGGAGAGATCCAGAACTACACCAACAGCACGAACAACCTCGCCCTCGACGGCACCGGCAACCTGCGGATCACACCCCGCCGGGACGGTGCCGGGAACTGGACCTCGGCGCGGGTCGAGAGCCAGCGCAGCGATTTCAGGCCACCGGCCGGTGGGGTGCTGGCGATCGAGAGCCGGATCCAGATGCCGAACGTCACGGGCAACGCGGCCCTCGGGTACTGGCCGGCGTTCTGGGCGTTGGGCGCGCCGTACCGCGGCAACTACCGGAACTGGCCGGGTATCGGCGAGTTCGACATCATGGAGAACGTCAACGGGATCAACTCGGTCTGGGGCGTGCTGCACTGTGGCGTGAACCCCGGCGGTCCCTGCAACGAGACCACGGGCATCGGCGCCAGCCGCGCGTGCCCGGGCTCGAGCTGTCAGTCGGGTTTCCACACCTATCGCTTCGAGTGGGACACCAGCGTGTCGCCGAACCAGTTGCGTTGGTACGTCGACGGACAGCAGTTCCACTCGGCCAGTCAGGGCCAGCTACCGGCCGACACATGGACCAACATGACCTCGCACGCCGGCTACTTCATCCTGCTGAACGTCGCCATCGGTGGTGCGTTCCCCGATGCGCTCAACGGGCCGACTCCGCGCGCTGAGACGGTGCCTGACCGCCCGATGGTCGTCGACTACGTGGCGGTGTCCTCGAAGGGCGGTGGCACCACCACGCCCCCGACCACTCCCCCGCCGGGCGGTGGTGGCACGGCGTACAGCACGCTGCAGGCCGAGTCGTTCCAGCAGCAGTCAGGGACGGGCGTCGAGACCACCACCGACTCCGGCGGCGGCCAGAACCTGATGCAGATCAGCAACGGCGACTGGGCTCTCTACCGAGGCATCGACTTCGGCAGCAGTGCCGCACACCAGTTCGTCGGCCGGGTCGCATCCGGCGCCGCAGGTGGTGTCAGCGGTCTCGTCGAGGTGCGCCTCGACAGCCGCTCCAACGCCCCGATCGGCAGCTTCGCCGTCGCCAACACCGGCGGCTGGCAGTCCTGGCGCTCCGTCCCCGCCAACATCTCCGCCGTCACCGGCACCCACGACGTCTACATAACCTTCACCAGCGGCCAACCCGCCGACTACGTCAACCTCAACTGGTTCACCTTCACCCACTGACCGATTGCGGTTCCGGATGGGGTGAGCACCTATCCTTCGGCTATGTCTGATGTGCAGGGTGGGCCGGGGGCTCTGTTCGCTATCGGTGGCGCCGAGGACAAGCTGAAGAAGCGGCTGGTGCTGCAGGAGTTCGTCGAGGCGGCGGGCGGCCCGAAGGCGCGGATAGTGGTCGTGCCGACCGCGTCGGCGCTCGGGCCGGATGTCGTCGACGTCTACCACGCCCTGTTCGCCGCGCTCGGTGCCGCGAGTGTCGTCGGCGTTCGCCCGGAGAACCGGGAGGACGCCGACGATCCGGCGTTCATCGCGCCGCTGAACGACGCGACCGGGATCTTCATGACCGGCGGCAACCAGCTGAAGCTGGCCGGAGTCGTCACCGGTACGGCGTTCGGCCGCGCGGTCACCGCCGCCCACGCGCGCGGTGCCGCGGTCGGCGGTACGTCGGCCGGCGCGAGCATCCTGGCCGAGCACATGATCGCGTTCGGCCGCTCCGGCGCCACCCCGCGGCAGCGGATGAGCCAGCTCTCCAACGGCCTCGGCCTGGTCCAGGGCGCCATCGTCGACCAGCACTTCGCCCAGCGGAACCGGTACGGTCGCCTGCTGTCCCTCGTCGCCCAGTCCCCCGGCCTGCTCGGGATCGGCGTCGACGAGGACACCGCGGCAGTCTTCCGCGGGTCTCACCTGGAGGTCGTCGGCCGGGGTGCGGTGACGATCTTCGACGGCAGCCGGATCACGTCGAACGCCCACTACGCCGCCCGGTCCGAGCCGATCCTCGCGTCCGGCGTCGTACTGCACGTGCTGCCGGCGACGGCGACCTTCGACCTGCAGGCGCGCGTACTGCTGTCGTACGGCAAGCAGCCGCCGCCCGCCGAGATCGCCGAGATGCAGGCGGCCGAGGCGGACCTGCGCAAGCTGGCCAAGGAGATCGCCGCCGAGGGCGTGTCACCCAAGTACTACGCGGAGCGCAAGCGGCGGGAAGGACGTCGTACGGCACAGACTGGATCGTCGAAGCGGGCCACGAGAGCCGCGGCCGCCGGGGAGTCCAGACCGGAGGCGACCGAGCCGATCACGGCCGGCGCCGAACTCAACCACCCCGACAGCCCGCAACCAGACAGTGGACACGCATGACCGACACCACCACCGGCACCACCGGCACTCCCAGCCCGGACCTCAAGATCATCGAGACCCGCGTCTATCGCGGACCGAACGTGTGGAGCTACGAGCCCGCCATTCACCTCGTGGTCGATCTGGGCTCGCTGGAGAACTTCCCGTCGAACACGATCCCGGGCTTCACCGAGAGGCTGCTCGAGTACCTGCCCCGGCTCGACCAGCATCACTGCTCGCGCGGCCGCCGAGGCGGCTTCATCGAGCGCCTGAACGAAGGGACCTGGCTCGGCCACATCGCCGAACACGTCGCGCTGCAGCTCCAGCAGGAGGCCGGCCACGACATGCGCCGGGGCAAGACCCGCCAGGTCAAGGGCGTACCCGGCCGCTACAACATCGTCTACGCGTACGCCGACGAGGGCGTCGGCCTGGCCGCGGGTGAGCTCGCCGTCCGGTTCGTGAACTACCTGGTCCAGCCCACGCCGGACTTCGACTTCACCACCGAGCTGGAGAAGTTCATCCGGCAGGCCGAGCGGAGTGCCTTCGGACCGTCGACGCAAGCCATCGTCGACGAGGCCGTGTCCCGCGACATCCCGTGGATCCGGCTGAACAAGTTCAGCCTGGTGCAGCTCGGTCAGGGTGTGCACGCGAAGCGGATCCGGGCCACCATGACGTCCGAGACCGGCTCGATCGCGGTGGACGTGGCCGGCGACAAGGACCTCACCACCAAACTGCTCGCCTCCGCCGGTCTGCCGGTACCGCGATCGGTCTCGGTCCGCGAGGTCGACGAAGCTGTGTCGGCGGCGAACAAGATCGGCTACCCCGTCGTGTGCAAGCCGCTCGACGGCAACCACGGCCGTGGTGTCTGCCTGAACCTGCAGGACGCGGACGCCGTCCGGGAAGCCTTCCCGATCGCTGCCGAGCAGTCGCGGCGTGGCTCGGTGATCGTCGAGAGCTTCGTTACCGGCAAGGACTACCGCTGCCTGATCATCAACGGCCGGATGGAGGCGATCGCCGAACGCGTCCCCGCGCACGTGGTCGGCGACGGCATCCACACGGTCGCGGAGCTGGTCGAGATCACCAACGCGGACCCGCGGCGCGGTGTCGGGCACGAGAAGATCCTGACCCGGATCACCGTGAACGCCGCGGCCCGGGAGCTCGTCCGCAGCCAGGGTTTCGAGCTGGACGACGTACCGCCCGAAGAGTCGATGGTGAAGCTGACGCTGACCGGCAACATGTCCACCGGCGGCATCTCGATCGACCGCACCTTCGAGGCACACCCGGAGAACGTCGAGATCGCCGAGGAGGCGGCCCGGATGATCGGGCTCGACATCGCCGGCATCGACTTCATCTGCCCGGACATCACCCAGCCGGTACGCGAGACCGGCGGCGCGATCTGCGAGGTGAACGCGGCGCCCGGGTTCCGGATGCACACCAACCCGACGATCGGCGAGCCGCAGTACATCGCCAAGCCGGTCGTCGACATGCTGTTCCCGGCGGGCGCGACCAGCCGGATCCCGATCGTCGCGGTGACCGGGACGAACGGGAAGACCACCACCTCGCGGATGATCAGCCATGTCTTCAAGGGCATCGGCCGCAAGGTCGGGATGACGTCGACCGACGGCATCGTGATCGACGAGCGGCTGGTGATCCGCCAGGACGCGTCCGGGCCGAAGTCCGCCCGGATGGTGCTGCAGAACCCGCGGGTCGACTTCGCCGTCTTCGAGGTGGCGCGCGGCGGCATCCTGCGGGAAGGACTCGGGTACGAGCGCAACGACGTGGCCGTGGTGCTGAACGTCCAGCCCGATCACCTCGGGCTGCGTGGCATCGAGACGCTTGAGCAGCTCGCCGACGTGAAGGCGGTCCTGGTCGAGGCAGTGCCACGGACCGGGTACGCCGTACTGAACGCCGACGACCCGCTGGTCCGCAAGATGCGCCGGCGCTGTTCCGGCCAGGTGGTGTGGTTCAGCATGGCCGAGCCGGGCAGCGAGGTCCGCGACTACATCGAAGGACACTGCCGGCGCGGCGGGCGGGCCGTCGTACTCGAGCGGTCGGATCTCGGCGACATGATCGTGGTGAAGCACGGTCGCCGGTCGATGCAGCTGGCCTGGACACACTTGCTCCCGGCAACGTTCGGCGGGCGGGCGATGATGAATGTGCAGAACGCGATGGCGGCCGCGGCGGCGGCGTTCGCGGCCGGTGCGCCGCTGCACGACATCCGGCAAGGGCTGCGGACGTTCAGTACGTCGTACTACCTGTCCCCCGGCCGGTTGAACGAGATCGATGTCGACGGGCGGACGGTGATCGTCGACTACTGTCATAACGCTCCGGCGATGCGGATGCTCGGGGACTTCGTCGACAAGCTCGGCGAGAGCCTGAGCGCGTCGTCGGAGCTCGGGCGGCCGTCCCGGATCGGCGTGGTCGCGACCGCGGGCGATCGGCGTGACGACGACATCCGTGAGCTGGGCGAGGTCGCGGCCGAGCACTTCGACGTGGTCGTGGTCCGCGAGGACGCGCGGCTGCGCGGACGGAAGCGCGGTGAGTCGGCTGCTCTGGTCGAGACCGGCGTACGGGCGGCGATGGAGAAGGGTGCCCGCTGCCGGCAGGTCGACATCGTGCTCGACGAGCTGACCGCGATCCGGCACGCCCTGAGCCGCTCCAACCGCGGCGATCTCGTCGTCCTGTGTGTCGATCAGCACCAGACCGTGCTGGCCGAGCTCGAGTCCGTCTCCCACCTCGCCCAGGCCGGAGCCCGCTCCGGCGACGAGGGCGGCGACCCCGACTTCGTCCAACCCGACGAAGAGCCCGACCCCTCGATGGAGTGACCAGATGACCCGCCCCACCGTTCTTGCCTACTACTTCCCCAGCTGGCACCGGGATCCCCGGAACGCCCAGTGGTTCGGTGACGGCTGGAGCGAGTGGGAGCTGGTCAAGGGCGCGACCGCTCGGTTCGAGGGTCATCGTCAGCCGCGGGTGCCCGCGCTCGGCTGCCGTGACGAGAGCGATCCGGTGGTCGCGGCCGAGGACGTGGACCTCGCCGTGGCCCACGGTGTCGACGGGTTCCTGTTCGACTATTACTGGTACGACGACGGGCCGTATCTGTCCGGGGCCTTGGACAACGGGTTCCTGGCCGCGGGCAACAACGAGCAGGTCAAGTTCGCGCTGATGTGGGCGAACCATCACCTGGTCGACATCTTCCCGAGTCGCAGTACGGACGGTGCCATCCCACAGCAACTGAAGGACGGCGCGGTGGACCGGACCGCCTTCGAAGCGATGGCCCGGTTCGCGATCGAGCACTACTTCTCCCGGCCGAACTACCTTCGGCTCGACTTGCGGCCGTGGTTCACCCTGTACGACGTAGCCAACTTCGTGCAGGGTCTCGGCGGAGTGGAGGAGGCGCGGGACGCGCTCGACTGGTTCCGCGCGGAGACCGAGCGGGCCGGGCATCCAGGGCTGCACCTGGATGCGGTGCTCTGGAGTGCCGCGGTGATCCCGACCGGGTCCGACTCGCCGCTGACCGCCCACGAGACGTTCGACCGGCTCGGGTTCGACTCCGGGACGTCGTACGTGTGGCTGCATCACTACGACGCCGGGAAGGCCGACTTCCCGACCGGGTCCGTCGACGAACTGCGGGCGTCCGCGTTCGCGGAGTACGAGCGGTACGCCGGGCAACTCGGCGTACCGTTCTATCCCAACGTCACGGTGGGCTGGGACTCGTCGCCACGGACCGATCAGAGTGTGCCGTTCCGGCGGTCGATCTACCCGTGGACGCCGGTGTGGGATCAGAGCCCGGCGGAGTTCAAGGCCGGGCTCGAACTCGCGCGGGACTTCCTCGACCGGCATCGCCCGCGGCACCCGGTCGTCACCGTGAACGCGTGGAACGAGTGGACCGAGGGGTCGTACCTGCTGCCCGACACGACCCACGGGCACGGCTTCCTGGAAGCGATCCGCGACACGTTCGGAACTCCGTAGCCGGCATCGTCGTTGGCCTGTCCGTGACGATGAAGTTGACCTCGGCAACCCCTACGACGAAGTGACGGACGCGGGGAGGCCGTCCCGGCGGCAGCTGATCGGGTTCGCCGGGGTGGCGGCCGCGGGTGCGGCCGTCGGCGGTGGCGCGGTAGTTGCTCTCGACAACGACCAGCAGCCACCACCGCAGTCGGTGGCTCGGGTGATCTCGCCGTACGGCGAGCACCAGCCGGGGATCGCTGCCACGTCACCGCAACATGCCGAGCTCGTGGGCTTCCGGCTTGGGACGGACAAGGCCGGGCTAGGGCGGCTGATGCGGTTGTGGACCACCGACATTGTTGCCTTGGCCGATGGGCGGCCGGCACCGGGAGACACGGCGCCGGAGTTGGCGATCGCGAACGTCGCGCTGACCGTGACCGTCGGATTCGGTGCGCGGGTGTTCGTGCTGACCGGGAGCAAGCCTGGTGGGCTGGATGAGCTGCCAGTGATGAAGCACGACCGGCTGGAGCCGGCCTGGTCGGGTGGGGATCTGCTGGTGCTCGTCGGCGCGGACGATCCGGTCAGCGTGGTGCACGCCGTACGACGGCTGGTCGCGGACGCGCAGCCGTTCGCGACCCCGGTGTGGCGGCAGACCGGGTTCTGGAACGGGACCGGGTCCGACGGGCAACCCGTGACCGGGCGGAACCTGTTCGGTCAGGTGGACGGCACCGGCAACCCGGCCGTCGGTACGCCGGAGTTCGACAGCACGGTGTGGTCGACGGACGGCCCCGACTGGTTCCGCGGTGGTACGACGCTCGTCGTACGGCGGATCCGGATGAACCTCGACACCTGGGACGAGCTGACCCGGTCCGAACAAGAACGCGCCATCGGCCGCAAGCTCGCCACCGGCGCGCCGCTGACCGGCAACGCCGAGCACGACGAACTCGATCTCGAAGCCCGGGACGCCGACGGCCGCCTGGTGATCGCCGAGAACGCCCACGCGCGCCTGTCCCACCACTCCGAGAACGACGGCCGCCGGATCTTCCGCAAGGGGCTCAACTACGTCCAAGACAACGGCCCGGCCCGCGAGTCCGGCCTGATCTTCCTCAGCCACCAGGCGGATATCGCCGGCCAGTTCCTCCCGCTGCTCGCCCGCCTGGACGCCGCCGACGCCCTGAACGAGTGGACCACCACCATCGGCTCCGCCGTCTTCGCCCTCCCGCCCGGCTTCCAGCCCGGCGGCTGGCTCGGCCAGAAACTCCTCGGCTGACCTGTCACCCTGCAACGCTGACCCACGGCCCTCTAAGTGACCGGATCCCGCCTCGGCAGGAGCCGGCGGCGGGGTTCGTCCCGGTCGATCCAGTCGAGGTCGTCGGACAGGACGGCGTCGTTGGACCTGTCGGCGTACGGGTCGACCGGGGGCGGTGGCGGCGGGAGGGCGCGGAGTTTGAGGGCGACCATCGGGATGGCGAGCAGGACGGCGAGGACCAGCCACGGCCAGTACTCGCGGAGCAGTGGCTCGAAGGACTGGAAGAAGGCCTCGGTGGCGCGGTCGCCGACCGCGTCCATCGGCTTGCCGCCCGAGCGGCTGATCACGCGGACCGCGTCCACGATGCCGAACGAGGCCAGGTAGAAGCCCGCCAGCGGCACCCAGAAGTACGCCGACCGCCAGCCCCGACGCCAGCAGGCGACGTACAGGAGCAGAGCGAGCCCGATCGCGACCAGCAAGCCGTTCAACTGCCAGAGCCAGCGCCACTCGTCCAGTTGCTGAGCGGGACGCAGGGCGTACCACGCGACCGGCAAGGCGAGTGCGAACGCGGCGACGACCGAGCTTCTGGCGCCCAAAGCACCGAACAGGGCGCCGACAGCGCTTGCCACCAGCAACGTGATCACCAGCGAACGGTCGGACCAGCTGTTCCCGGTCAGCCACCACATGCCCGCGGCAACGATCAGCACCACCGGCACGGCGACCCGCACCCGGGCGATCAGGAGCCCGGCCAGCACTCCCCCGGCTAACCCGCCCAGCACCAGCAGGTCGATCCGCGGCGGCACGAACAACGTCGTACCGCCTGGCAGACCCTTCAGGTACGTCGCGGAGAAGCCTGCCACGAACCAGGCGACCACCGCGGACGGAATCGACCACAGATAGCGCATGACACCCCGTTCCCCGCCCCAACCGCGGGCGGACGGGGCTAGTGCTGGGCTCTGTCGACCTTGCTCTTCAAGATCTCCGGTGTGTCGACGGTAGCCCCCTCGGACCGCAACCAGCTGTCAAGACTCGCCCGATCCTGCAGAGACATCACCGCGACCACGTCGCCGGGCTTCGCCTCGCCGACCAGCGCCTGCGCCGCCTCCAGCTCGGTCGGGTACGCCGGTACGTCGTCCACGCCCACCGACGCGGCGCCCTCCCGGAAGACCTCCTCGAGCTCGGCCGGCGGCCGGCCCCGCAGATACTCGCTCTTGTGGCCGATCGCCACTCGATCGGCACCACGGGCCCCGATCGCACCCAGCGCGGACACCATGTCGTCGGCCCGGTCCCCCGGCGAACCGAGGGCCAGCAGCAACCGCCCGCCCTCCGGCCGGACGCCGTTCATGATCTCGAGCAGCGCCTCCAGCCCGGCCTCGTTGTGGGCGAGGTCGATCACGACGGTGAAGTCGCGCAGCGAGTACATGTTCATCCGGCCGGGGTTGTTCTCGTTCGGCGCGAACGTGCTCAGTCCCTCGATCACCGCCGCCCGCGGCAACCCGAGCCCGAGTGCGGCCGACGCGGCCGCCAGCGCGTTCTCGACGTTGTAGTGCGACAGCCCGGACAGCGTCATCGGTACGTCGACGACCTTCAGCAACGGCTCCGGGTCACTCGCTTGGTCGAGCACCGTGATGAACCCGTCCAGTACGGTCGTCGCCCGGCCGCCCTCGTCCAGCACGGTCCGGATCGACGGCGAGTCCTGGTCACGCGAGAACACCCAGCACTTGGCCGGCGAACCGAGCCGCATCGCGAACGTCCGCGGGTCGTCGCCGTTCACCACGCACCAGCCGCGCGGCCGGGTGATCTGGGTGATGACCGCCTTCACCTCGGCCAACTGGTCGACGGTGTCGATGCCGCCCAGGCCGAGGTGATCCGCGGTCACGTTCGTCACGACTGAGACGTCGTTGGAGACCACGCCGACGCCGCGGCGCAGGATCCCGCCCCGGGCCGTCTCGGTCACTGCCAGCTGGATCCCCGGCTGGGACAGCACCTGACCGGCACCACTTGGTCCGGAGAAGTCGCCGTACTTGACCAGCTTGCCGTCGAAGTAGACGCCGTCGGTGCTGGACCAGCCGACGTGCAGGCCGGCCGCCAGGCCGATGTGCGCGATCATCCGCGACGTCGTGGTCTTGCCGTTCGTGCCGGTCACCGCGACGACCGGCACCTTCGGGCGCAGGGTCGGCGGCGGGTTCCCCGGTGGTTCGTTGCGGACCCGGTCGCCGACGGTCGCGATCAGGTCGGTCAGGTCGTCCTCCCCGAACGCGTCCAGCACCTCGACGATCGCGGCCCCGAGCGCCCGCGCGCGCCCCTCGTGGGCCCACGGGAACGCCACGACCAGCCGCCGTACGTCGGACTCCGGACGGACCCGGACACCGATCCGGCCGATCCCGGCCTCCCGCGCGATCCGCCGTACGACGTGACCCGCGACGCGGATCGCGAACCGCTGCCGGAACCCGGAGCCGATCCGGCCCGGCCGGGTGGCGCCGAGACCGATGGCCTGTCCATAGGCTTTCGCGGCCGGCGCCGGGGCGTCGACGAGGGCCGACACGTCGAGCGTCAGCTTGATGGCGGCACGGCTGAAGTAAAGGTTGGCGCCGTCCAGGACCCGGAGCTCAACCAGCGAAGACGCCATCAAGCGCCCATCGCGTGGTAGCCGCCGTCGACGTGGATGATCTCGCCGGTGGTCGCGGGGAAGAAGTCGCTCAGCAGCGCGACGATGGTCCGGCCGGTCGGCTCCAGGTCGGACGGGTCCCAGCCCAGCGGGGCCCGATCCAGCCACGGCTCCTCGAACTTCTCGAAGCCCGGGATCGCCTTCGCGGCCAGCGTCTTCAGCGGGCCGGCCGAGACCAGGTTGCAGCGGATGCCCTGGGCCCCCAGATCGCGGGCCAGGTACCGGCTGGTCGACTCGAGTGCGGCCTTGGCCACGCCCATCCAGTCGTACCCGGGCCAGGCGACGGTCGCGTCGAAGGTCATCCCGACGACACTGCCGCCGCGGCTCATCAACGGCGCACAGGTGACGGCCAGCGCCTTGAGCGAGTACGCCGAGACGTGCACGGCCTGGGCCACGTCGTCCCACGGGCCGTCCAGGAACTTGCCGCCGAGGATCGTCTCCGGGTTCCCATACGCGATCGAATGGACGACACCGTCCAGGCCGTCGACGTGCTCGCGGACGGCATCCGGCAGCGCGGCCAGGTGGTCGGGGTTGGTGACGTCGAGCTCCAGTACCGGAGGTTCGACCGGCAGGCGTTTGGCGATCCGTTTGGTGATGCTCAGCGCGCGGCCGAAGTTCGAGATCAGCACGGTGGCGCCTTGTTCCTGCGCCACCTTGGCCGTGGCGAAGCCGATCGAGGAGTCCAGCGTGACTCCGGCGACCAGGATCCGCTTGCCGTCGAGGATGCCCACCGGCGTCCCTTTCTCAGAAAAAGTGGGTGTTGGTGTTCAGTTGCCCATGCCGATGCCGCCGTCGACCGGGATCACCGCACCGGTGATGTACCCGGCCTCCTCGGAGGCGAGCCAGCGGACCGTCTGTGCGATCTCCTCGGGCCGGCCGAAACGGCCGAGCGGGATCTGGCTCAGGTACTGCTTCTGGGTCTCCTCCGGCAGGACCGCGGTCATGTCGGTCTCGACGAAGCCCGGGGCGACCACGTTCGCGGTGATCCCGCGGCTGCCGAGCTCCCGCGCGATCGACCGGGCCATGCCGATCATCCCGGACTTGCTGGCCGCGTAGTTGACCTGGCCGGGCGAGCCGAGCATGCCGACCACGGACGAGATGAACACGATCCGCCCCCGGCGCAGCCGCAGCATCCCCTTGGCGGCTCGCTTGGCCACCCGGAACGCGCCGGTGAGGTTGGCCTGGATGACGGCGTCCCAGTCGTCGTCGGACATCCGCAGCAGCAGCGTGTCGCGGGTGATGCCGGCGTTGGCCACCAGGACTTCAACCGGGCCCTGCTGCTCCTGGACGGTGTCGAACGCGGCCTCCACCTGCGCGGCGTCGGTGACGTCGCACTTGACCCCGAGGAAGCCGGCCGGCGGCTCGCTGCTGTTGTACGTCACGGCGACCTGGTCACCGGCGTCCCGGAACGCGGTCGCGATCGCCAGCCCGATCCCCCGGCTGCCACCGGTCACCAACACAGACCTGCTCACAAGCCCTCCTCACCCGACACAGTTCGCACGAACGCTATCGCGCCCATCCCCCACCCCCACCCGCGCCCCGGCACAACCCTCCAACTCGGGGGTCATCCCCTGACTTGGAGGGTTGCCCCCTCAGATTCTCAGTGGGCAACCCTCCAGCTCA